>NZ_SOFX01000016.1:0-35742 GCF_004402745.1 Cryobacterium sp. TMN-39-2 | reverse complement strand
ACCGAGCTCCTCGTGATCGATGAAACCACCACCCTGCGGGACTTCTCCCGCGAGGTCCGATGGAACCAGGCGTACTACCGCCTGGCGCAAGGCCTGTAACGCTCGGCCGCCGACCACTTGGGCGAAATGGGTCAGGCGCCGGCGTGCACCACGCGGTTGCGGCCGTCCCGCTTGGCCACGTACATGCGCACATCGGCGGCCCGCAACAGCGACGAGCTCGTGGCCGCATCGTCCGGGGCGAGCGCGACGCCCAGACTCACGGTGACCCGCAAGCCGGCGTCGATGGGCGACCAATCGTGACCGGCCACATCCAGCCGCACCTTTTCACACAGTGCGCCCGCGGCGGCCGCGTCGTGGGCGGGCAGAATGAGAAGGAATTCTTCCCCGCCTAGACGCGCCGCGATCGCCCCGGGAACCGACGCGACAGCCTGCGTCAGAATGCGGCCGAGCGTCCGCAGCACGTCGTCACCGACCTCGTGCGAAAGCGTGTCATTGATGCGCTTGAAATGGTCGACGTCGATCATCGCGATGGCGATGGGTGCGCCACCCTCGCGGAGGAGGGACAACAGGTTGCTGAGGTGCTCGTCGACGAACCGACGATTGCGCAGCTCTGTCAACGGGTCGCGTTCGGCCATCTCGCGGTAGCGCTCGCTTTCCCGGCGGGACTCAGCGGTCTGGAACATCGCCTCGAGGATGCGTCCGCGCGCCTCGTTCTCGCTGGCGCCGAGAGCGATGGACTGTTCGTGGTAACTGCGGTAGGCCTCGAACGCCGCCCGAAAATCCTCTCGTTCGGCGTAGATCTCCGCCTGCTCGCGCATGAGCTCGGTGGCCCAGCGCACGAGCCCGTTCTCCCGGGTGAGCTCCCGACACTGGTCGACGACGGCCTGGGCCTCATCCAGATGCCCCCGCCTGCGACAGGTCTCGGCCAGGGTGACCTGGGCGGCGGCGATGCTGTCGGGGTGGAAGTCGACCGGCTTGGCCTCGATGGCCGCCACCAGGGTCGCTTCGGCTTCCTCCAGCCGTCCGGCAGAGAGGTAAACCCTGGCGATAGTGTCGCGGGCGTACATGCCGATCGGGCGGTTGTTGAGTTCGGACAGCGCGAGCAGGCTCTCGACAGCGACGAGTGCGTCGTCCTGATTGCCGGCCAGGTACTCCGTGAAGGCGAGGTTGTTCAAGATCATGTAGCGGATGCTGGTTTCAGGGTCGTCGATGACCAGACGAAGTGCCTCGTTGTAGCGGCGGCGTGCCTCGTCGAACGATCCGGTGGAGCCGAGGGCGTCGGCCAGGGTCAGGCGAGCGGCGGCCCGCATCAGGGGGCTCTCGGACTCGCTCAGAAGGTCGTTCGTGGCGACGGCGTGTTCCAGGGCCAGGGCCCGGTCGCCCACCATCTCGAATACCGATCCGAGAACGTCGTGGCAGCGGGACTGCAGGGTGAGCTCGCCGTGCCGCTCTGCCCAGCGCAGAATGCGCTGCACATCGGTGGCTCCCTGGCTCGGATCTCCCCTGCGGGTCATGATCGAGGCGATCTGCACCTCGAGGCGCCGGCTCAGCGCACCGTGCTCGCCTGCTCCCAACTCCGCCAGCCAGTCTTCGGCTGCAGCGAGCGCGACATCCTTGTCGATCCAGTACTGGCGCTCGACCCACGCCAGCCGGTCATCGACCGTCAGTTCGATTGCCGTCACTGCGTCCCCCTCCCCAACAGTCGGTTCCGATGTGTCAAAACCCGCCGGAGGTCTTCTCGAGGGAGAGGACGCACTGTTGACGCTCAGCCTAGCCGTCCACAGCCTCCCCCAACCCAGGTTGACGCGGTGCCCTTCTCACCCATTCCGGGTGATCCAGAACCGCCCTGTGTGATTAACGTGATTACCAGCCAAGGACTGTGACACGCTGCCCCATGCGGCGGCAGGGCCTCGGCCAGACGTTACAGGGAAAGGTGCCGACCATGAGTTTCTGGTCTAATTTTTGGGATTTCATCGGATTCTTCTTTTGGACATTCGTGTTCGTGTCCTACCTATTCGCACTCTTCGCTGTGATCATCGACGTGTTCCGGGATCGAACCCTGAACGGATGGGCGAAGGCGGCATGGCTGCTGTTCATGGTCTTCGTGCCCATCCTGACCGTGCTCGTGTACGTCATCGCACGCGGCCGCGGTATGGCGGAGCGCCAGGTCAGCGCCGGGATGCAGGAGAGGGCGAGTACCGACGAGTACATCAGAAGTGTCGCCGGCAGCAATCCCGCGCAGGACATCGCCCAGGCCAAGCAGCTCCTCGACTCCGGAGCGATCAGCCAGGGCGAGTACGCGGTCTTGAAGGACCGGGCGCTGGGTAACACCCAGGCCCGATCCGACGTCGTCTGATCCGGTCGACCGACGAGCACAGACAGCGGGCGGCGCATCCGAGATGCCGCCGCCTGCTGTCGCTGTGTTCGCGCTCGGGTTAGAACGCGCGTCCGCCGGTGACCGGCAGCACGGCACCGGACGTGTACGACGAGTCCGTCGACGCCAGGTAGACGTACGCCGACGCCAGCTCGGCGGGCTGCCCGGCCCGGCCCAGCGGTGTGTCCTGACCGAAAGTGGGCAGTTTCTCCGGCCACGAGGTCGCGGGGATCAGCGGGGTCCAGATCGGCCCGGGTGCTACGGCGTTGACCCGCACCCCGGTGGATCCCAGCTGCTGGGCGAGGGCCTGGGTGAACGCGACCAGCGCCGCCTTGGTCATCGCGTAGTCGATCAGTTCCGGTGACGGGCTGGACGCCTGGATGGACGTGGTCGTGATGATCGACGACCCCGCATTGAGGTGCGGGATCGCGGCACGGGCGATCCACAGCGTCGCGTAGAGGTTGGTTTTGAAGACCCTGTCGAACTCCTTGGTCGAGAGCGTCTCCAGACCGTTGCGGTTCTCCTGGTACGCGGCGTTCAGCACGAGAATGTCGAGACCGCCGAGCTGAGCCGTGGTGTGCTCCACAATGTCGATGCAGTGCTGTTCGTTGCGGATGTCGCCGGCCAGCAGCACCGCGGTGCGGCCGGCAGCCCGCACGAGCGACGCGGTGTCTTCGGCGTCTTCCTGCTCTTCGGGCAGGTAGGAGATGGCCACGTCGGCACCCTCCCTGGCGAAGGCGATCGCGACGGCACGGCCGATCCCCGAGTCACCGCCGGTGATCAACGCCCGCTTGCCCACGAGCTTCCCGGTGCCGACATAGGTGTCTTCGCCGTGGTCGGGGCGCGGCACGGTCGCCGTGGTGAGGCCGGGCTGGTCCTGCTGCTGCAGCGGGAAGCCGCCGGTGTGATAACTGGTGACGGGGTTCTGGACGTCGGTCATGAAAGCTCCTTGCTGGCGAACGGTCGAAGCCGGTACACGGCTTGCCGGGTTCATGACTAAGACGCGTCCAGCCCGCCGATCGTCACGGCAGGAGCCGGATTCAGTTCACGGCGCCCGGTTCCAGATCGTGGCGAGTCGCTAACCACTCGTCCAGTTCCAGGGCCGGAATCGGCCGCGACATGAAGAAGCCTTGCGCATGATCGCAGCCGTATCGGGCCAGCTCGTCGTACGCCACACTGCTCTCGACACCCTCGGCAACCATTCGCAGGCCCAGGCTGTGCGCCAGCTCGATGGTGGACGCCACCAGCGAGGCCGCGCGGGCGTCATGGGTCATCGGCAACACGAATGACCTGTCCAACTTGAGCTCGTCGATGGGCAGGTCGCGCAGGTAGGAGAGCGAGCTGTAGCCGGTGCCGAAGTCGTCGACCGCGATCTGGATTCCGGCTTCCCGCAGCCGGGTGAGCACGTCCCTAGCCCGGTCGCGGTCGCTCATCAAGAAGTCTTCGGTGACCTCCAGCATCAACGCCGACGCCGGCAGCCGTCGTGCGTTGACCATGCGCACGACCTCCTCCGGGAACTCGACGTTGACGAGGGAGCTGGCCGAGATGTTGACCGCGATGGTCAGGGCGTGGCCACCAGCGTGCCAAAGCACGGCTTGATCGAGAGCCTTGGTCAGCACGATCCGGGTGAGTGTGTGCATCAGCCCCGATTCCTCGACGAGGTCGAGGAAGTCCTCGGGCAGCAGCAGCCCGCGGGTCGGATGCTGCCAGCGCACGAGTGCCTCGACACCGGTGACCTCACCGTTTTGCAGGCCGATCTTGGGCTGGTAGTACACCACGAGTTGGTCGTCGGTAAGGCCCAGGCGCAGGTCTTGCAGGGTGCGCAGCCTGGTGTCGCCGTGACTGTCATCTTCGGACTGGTACACGTGGTGGCCGTGCCGGCCGGACTTGGCCTTGTACATCGCCATGTCGGCACGGCGCAGCAGATCGCTGAGGTCGCGGCCCTGCTCGGGGAACAACGCGATGCCGATGCTGACACTGGTCTGCACGGCCAGCCCCTCGAGGGCGAAGGTTTGGGCGAGCGCGTCCCGAAGGCCCAACGCCACGACGGTGGCCTCGGCCTCGCCGGCATCAGCGAGCAGGATGGCGAATTCGTCGCCGCCGAGCCGGGCCAGCCTGGCTCCCGGCGGCAGCGCTGCCGCCAGGCGGCCGCTCACCAGCACCAGCAGCCTGTCGCCGACGTCGTGTCCGAGGCTGTCGTTGACTTCCTTGAACCTGTCGAGGTCGAGTAGCAGGAGCGCACTGTGCCGTTGACGGGAGGGTGTGCGACTGAGGGTGAGCAGCGCGGGCGCATCCGTGTACAGCGCCCGCCGGTTGGGCAGCCCGGTCAGGTCGTCGGTCCGGGCCTGCCGGCGCAGCAGCCGTTGCCGGAATACCAGCGGGATCGCGGCCAGGGACACGGTGAGGCTGGCCAGGATGACCGCGGCAACCGGCTGGACGACCTGCGTGCCGAGGATGAGTACGCCCAGTCCGGCGGCGACGGCCACCGCGGGAACGAACAGGGCCGGGGTCTTTCGGTCGCCCACGACGGTGCCGCGTTGAGGGCGGTCGGTCGCGTCGACCCACACCGCCATCAGGGCGAGACCGAGCGCCCACGCGGCATCGAGCGGAACGCCGACGATGTAGGTGCCGCTCACCTCAAGCAGCGCATAGAACACGTCGGCGCCGGCGAAGACGACGAGGCCGCCGACCAGAAACGCCCAGCGCGGGCCGATGTGCAAGCCCGGGGCGGCGGCGATGCCGGCGATCGCGGCGACGAGGAGCAGGTCGAAGACCGGGTAAGCAACCGCGACGGCTGTGGCCAGGATGGCGGACTCATCGGCCGCCTCGGTGAGCACCGGGCCGAGGACGGCAGCGAGGACCGCGGCAGCGCCGAGGGCCCCGACCGCGCTATCCAGCAGGACGGACCAGGCCAGGCCGCGCATCTGTCTGCGGACAAGAGCCACGAGGGCGAGCAGCATCAGCGGGTAAAACAGCAGATACCCGAAATCGGCCGGGGACGGGAACGGCAGTTCGCCGCCCGCATCCATAGCGAGCACGTAGTAAGTGTCGGCGGCGGCATTGAACGTCACCGCGAGCGTGGCGAAGAGCACGTCGCCGCGGGTGAAGCCCGTGCGCACAACGGCCACCCAGAAGACCGCGACGGGCACCCATTGGGTGAGCTCGCCCAACCAGATGTCAACGAGGGGGCTGGGGCCCGTACCGTGCAGAAGCAGTCCGAGCGTGTACGCCGCCACAAGCACAAAAACGGCCCAGATCAGCCATCGGTCCCCGTCGCCGCGATGCGTTCTGTCACGCCAGCTCACCCACACGTGACTCTCCCTCAGATCTCCGCTCAGCCTACCGCCCGGCCGGCCGTGACTTTGGTCCCTGGCGACCGGAACGGGCCCCGCGACCGTGCGGTCGCGGGGCCCGGGTGATGCGAATTGTTATTTGCGGGTGCCGGCGATCAGGGCGCGCACAAGGTCGAGCTGGGCGTCGTCGGCGAAAGCGCCGGAGAGGCCGACCACGCTGGTGCCCGCGGCCAGGAATTCCGGCGCGTTCAGGGCGGTGACGCCGCCGGTGGCGATGAAGTTGGTGTCCGGGTACGGACCCTTCTGGGCCTTGACCCAGGCCGCTCCGAGCAGGGACGCGGGGAACGCCTTCACCCAGGTGAGACCCAGGGCGCGGGCCTGCAGGATTTCGGTGGCCGTGGCGATGCCCGGCAGGTGCGGGATGCCGCGGCGCACGCTTTCGGCCACGATGGCCGGGTCGAGGCCGGGCGAGACCGTGAACGCGACGCCCACGTTCGTCGCAGCGTCGAGCTGGTCGATCGTGGTCACGGTGCCGGCGCCGATCACGAGGCCTCGTTCGGCAGCAGCGTCGGCGACGGCCTGCAGCACGGGGACGGCGTCGAGGGTCTGGATCGGGATTTCGACGTGTTCAACCCCGGCGTCCCAGGCGCGCACCGACAGGCGTACGGCTTCGGCGGCCGACAGCCCGCGGAAGACCGCGATGACGGGGACTCGGAAGAAGTCGCCGGGGAACCACTGGGTGGCGCCGAGCGGCTGGGTGGTGGTGGTGCTGGTGAACGAGGTCATGCGGGTTCTCTCCTGAGGTCGAACGTACGGTCGTGGGTGGCTGGCGCGGACGGTTCGTCGGCCGACATCCGCTGGCCGAGTCCCGGGCGGAAGTCCTGGCGGCTGCCCAGCGCCCAGGCGGCGCGGGAGTGACCGCGCTCCAGGCGCTCCGCGGAGGGTTCCGCAGAGAGCAGGCTGGACAGGTAGCCGGCGGCGAAGGCGTCGCCCGCGCCGACGGGTTCGACGACGTCGACCTTGCGGGCCGGCACCACCGTGACGGTGTCGGTGCCGTCCGCGGCGAGGGCGAATTCGGTGGCATCGATCGAGGAATCCTTCACCACCAGATACGGCAGCCGGGGCAGCAGGGCCCGCACGTCGGCCGCGGTGGCACAGCCCCACAGCACGGCGGCTTCATCGAGTCCGACGAGCACGACGGTTGCCTTCTCGGCCAGGGCGAGCAGCCGCGGCGCGGCATCCAGAACCGACCAGATACCGGGGCGGAAGTTGATGTCGAACGAGACCGACGCCCCCCAGTCCGGGGCGTGGTCGAGCACGTGTTCCACAAGAGCGGAGCAGCTGTCCGACAACGCGGGGGTGATCCCGGTGGTGTGGATCCACCGGGCGCCGGCCAGGGGCCAGCCGGCGGCATCCGCGATCTTCAGCGTGGATGCCGCCGAGCCTTGGCGGTAGTAGAACACGTGTGCTCCGCTGCCGGTGTCGGGCTCCTTGAGGTAGAGCCCGGTTGGTGCGTCGGCGGTGCGGCCGACCCACCGGGTGTCGACGCCGGCGGCGCCGAGGGCGTCGATGATCTTGGTGCCGACCGGGTCGGTGCCCACGGCGCTGGCCCACGCCACGGCGTGGCCGAGTTCGGCCAGGTGCATGGCGACGTTCGATTCGGCACCGCCGGTGCCCAGGGTGAAACCGGTTGCGGTGTTCAACGGCACCGAGCTGGTGGGCGTGAACATGCCCATCGTCTCGCCGAAGCAGACCACGGTTGGCGCTGAGGCACCCATTAGGTCACGGCCCCGATGTGCCACGGCACGAACTCTTCCTGGCCCACGTCGAATTCTTCGCTGACGGTCTGGGTGCCGCTGGCGACGGCGATGATCATCTCGAGGATCTCGGCGCCGACCTCGTCTACGGTGGCGTTGCCGTCGGCGATCCGGCCGGCGTCGATGTCGATGTCGTCGCCCTGGCGCAGGAACAGTTCCGTATTGGTGCCCACCTTGATGCTCGGGGTGGGCTTGCAGCCGAAGACCGAGCCGCGGCCGGTGGTGAAGACCACGACGGTGGCCCCGCCGGCGACCAGGCCGGTGACCGAGACCGGGTCGTACCCGGGGGTGTCCATGAAGCCCAGGCCGCGGGTGTCGATCGGTTCCGCGTACTCGTACACGGCGGCGAGATCGGCGTGGCCGGCCTTGGCAACGGCGCCCAGCGACTTCTCCAGAATGGTGCTGATACCGCCGGCCTTGTTGCCCGGGGAGGGGTTGTTGTCCATGGTGCCGCCGTTGGCGTGGATGTAGGTTTCCCACCAGTCGATCCGGTCGATCAGCTTGTGACCGACCGCGGGGGTGGTGGCGCGGGCGGTGAGCAGGTGCTCGGCGCCATAGATCTCCGGGGTCTCGGCGAGAACGGATGTTCCGCCGTGCGCCACGAGCACATCCGACGCCCAGCCCAGGGCCGGGTTGGCCGTGATGCCGGAGTAACCGTCGGAGCCGCCGCAGTTCAGGCCCAGCACCAGCTCGGAGATGTCGATGGGTTCACGGTGGCGGTTATTGATCTGTCCGGCCAGGTCCAGGATCTTCTCGACGCCGGCGGCGACGGTGTTGCGCATGCCGCCGGTCTCCTGGATCGACAGGGACTCCACCACGGTGTCGCTGGGCAGGGCTCCCTCGGCGAGGACCAGGCTGGTCGGGGTCATCTCGCAGCCGAGGCTGAGCATCAGGACGCCCGCGATGTTGGGATGGCTGGCATAACCGTTGAGCGTGCGGAGCAGCACCTGGGCGCCTTCGCTTTCCAGCACGAGGCCGCAGCCGCTCTGGTGGGTGAGGGCGATGACGCCGTCGACGTTCTCGAACCCGTCCAACGCGCCACCGCGGAATCTGTCGGCGATGAGCTTGGCAGTGGTTCCGGAGCAGTTGACCGTGGTGAGGATCGCGATGTAGTTACGCGTACCGGCCCGGCCGTCGGCCCGGCGGTAACCGTCGAAGGTTCGGCGGGCCGTCGGGGCCGGCAGCTCGGTGTGCACGGTGCCGAATTCGTGGGTGCGGGCAGCGAGGTCCATGCCGATGTTGTGGCTGTGCACCTGCTCGCCCCGGCTGATCGGCGCCGTGGCAACCCCGATCGACTGGCCGTACTTGTGCACGGTGGCGCCGACATCGAGGTCGGTGAGGGCGACCTTGTGGCCGCTCGGGATGAGCGTGGTGACGGTGAGGAGACCGTCGCCGACGGGGAGGGTCTCCCCTGGCTGGAGGTCTCGGAGGGCGACCGCGACGTCGTCGCCCTCGGCCATGACCAGCACGGAAGTGCCGGTGGTGATGCTGTCGATCTGTGACATGAAATGAGTCCTTAGATAAGCGAGACGGTCGGGCTTACGCCTGGCCGATGATTCCCTTTTCCCAGCGGCCTGCTTCGAGGTCGTGGGCGATGGCGGTGTACTTGTCGTCGGACAGGTTGTAGAGGAAGTAGACGATCACGGCGGCCAGGGCGAGGGCGACGGCCGGGTAGAGGGTCATCACGGCCTTGATACCGAAGAGGGTTTCCTCCGACTGGCTGGCGCCCTGGGCGATGTAGCCGGTTACTGCGAGCATCCCGGCGCCCACGAGGGCGGCAATGGACTGGGCGATCTTGCGGGAGAAGTTGAAGGCCGCGTAGGTCATGGTCTCCTTGCGCACTCCGGTGTGCCATTCGCCGTAGTCGATGGTGTCGGAGACGAACGCCCAGGTGACGGCGTTCGGGATGGCCAGGGCCATGTAGCCGATGGTCACCAGCAGCATGAAGGTCCACAGGTTGGTGGGGATCATGAAGTTCAGGCCGTTGGCGATCACACCGATGATGAATCCGCCCATGGCGGTGCGCTTCTTGCCGAATCGGCCGACCAGGCGGGGCACGAACATGATGCCCACGATGGAGGCGCCGATCATGACCAGGTTCAGCACCGGTTGCAGGGCGATGTTGCCGAGGTTGTATTCGGCGAAGAAGATCATCATCATGTTGTTCACGTTCATGGCGGAGATCGTGAACAGGGTCATCAGCACCAGGCCGAGCAGCGGCCGGTTGGTGAAGATCGCCTTGGCGTAGTCCTTCATGCCGTTCTGCTCGAAGCCCACGGCGCGGTTGACGTAGACGCGTTCCTTGGTGCCGCGGTAGCAGATGTAGAAGGAGATGATGCCGATGAGGGCGAACACCGCGGAGGCCCACATGTAGTTGGCGCCGGTCATGCCGCCGAACACCATCATGATCGGGATGAAGGCGAAGCCGCAGATCCACTGAGCACCGAGCGAACCGGCCTGGCGGGTGGTGGCCAGCTGGGCGCGGTCCTTGATGTTGCGGGTCATCACCGAGGCCAGCGACCCGTACGGGTCGTTGGTGAAGGAGTAGATGAGGCCCCAGATGGCGTAGGTGCCGGCCGCGTAGGCGATCTTCCAGCCCATGCTGACGTCGGGCATCGTGAAGGTGACCACGGTCATCACGCCGAGGAGGATCGAGGAGACCATCATCACCGGGCGGAACTTGCCGCGCTTGCCGAACTTGCGGCTGTCGATGTAGGCCGCCGCGATCGGGTCCATGAACGCGTCGAAGATCTTGGCGAGCGAGAAGATGAGGGCCACGACGCCCGCGGCAATGCCGGCGGTGTCGATCCAGAACTTGGTCAGGTACGACTGGCCCAGGTCGAACATGAAGCCGTTGCCGAAGTCGCCGAACCCATAAGAGACCTTCTCCTTGGTGGAGATGCGCTCGATGGTGGCGGTGCCGGGCTGAGGAGCAGCTGGGGCTGATTCCCCAGCTTCAATACCAGTTTGAATTGCCATGACTCACATACACACTTTCGATTTGAACGGATATCGGGGAGTGGCCTGGTTACAGACCGAAGTAGTTGTTCGCGTTGTTGAAGCAGATGTCTTCGACCATCCGGCCGAGGATGGCCTCGTCGTCGGGGACCTCGCCGAGTTCGACCCATTCGCCAATCAGCTCGCAGAGGATGCGGCGGAAGTACTCGTGCCGCGGGTAGGACAGGAAGCTGCGGGAGTCGGTGAGCATGCCGACGAAGTTGGAGAGCAGGCTCTCGTCGGCGAAGGTGGACAGCTGCAGCCGCATGCCGTTGCGGGTGTCGTTGTGCCACCAGGCGCTGCCCAGCTGCATCTTCTGAACGGTGTCCTTCTGGTAGGCGCCCATCAGCGTGACGAGCGGCATGTAGTCGTTGGGGTTCAGGGAGTAGAGCATTGTGCGCGGGATGGCGTCTTCGAGTTCCATCGAGTCGAACAACGCGGCGAGCGGCTCGGCGACACTGCGGTCGTTGAGGCCGTCGTAGCCGGTGTCCGGGCCGAGCTTGCCCAGCATCACGGTGTTGGTGTTGCGCAGGGCGTGCAGGTGCAGCTGCATGGTCCAGTTCTTGCGGTGGTACATGCGCATCAGCGCCTTGAGCACCGCGGTGCGGTACTGGGCGATGCCGAGGTCGGTGAGCGTGCCGCCGGTCCTGGCCGTCGTGACGATGACGTCGAGCTCGGCTTCGGTTGACTCCGCATATACGACGGTGTCCAGGGCGTGGTCGGAGAGCCGGGCGCCCATGGAGTGGAAGAAGTCGACCCGGGCCGACAGTGCGTCGACGATGTCGGCGAAGGAGCCGATCTTGACCCCGGCGGCCGTGCCGAGGGTGACCAGGTAGTCCGCGAAACCGGCGGCGTGGATGTTCATGGCCTTGTCCGGGCGGAACGCGGGGACGACGGTGAAGGCCGTCTCGCTCTGGAGCAGTTCGTGGAAGTGCAGGTCGTCTGCGGGGTCATCCGTGGTGCAGATGGCCGTGACGTTGCTGGACCGGATCAGGCTGCGGCGGGAGAACCCGGCCGTGGCCAGCAGGGCGTTGGCGCGGTCGTAGACCTCGCGGGCGGTTTCGCGGCTGAGGACCAAGTCGATGTTGAAAAAGCGCTTGAGTTCGAGGTGGGTCCACACGTAGAGCGGGTTGCCGAGAGCCTTTTCGACGGTACCGGCCCACGCGTAGAACTTGTCGAAGTCGTCGCCGTCGCCGGTGATGAGGTTCTCCGGCACGCCGTTGGCACGCATCAGGCGCCATTTGTAGTGGTCGCCTTTCAACCACACCTCGGTGATGCTGGCGAAGTTCTGGTCTTCGTAGATCTCCTGGGGGTTCAGATGGCAGTGGAAATCGATGATCGGCATGTGCTTGGCGTGATTGTGAAACAGCTTCTTCGCCATGTCGGTGCCGAGCAGGAAGTCGTCGTTGAGGAGCATGATCTGCGGTCCTTTGTCTGGGGTCGGTCGGGGGTTAGGCGCGGACGGCGAGGTCGGCGATGGTGGCGCGCACGCCGCGGTCGCGCAGGGCGTCGAGGCCGGCAGCGACCTGGTCGACGAGGCCGTCGAGCTCGGTGAGGTCGGTGCCCCACAGGGTGGTGTCGGCCAGGATCGTGGCGACGTAAGCATCCGTGGCGTAGGCGGCGTGGAAGGCCGCGATGGTCTCAGCGCTGTCGACCGGGGTGATCGTGACGGCCGGGTCGCCGCTGTAGGCGAGCAGGATGGCGGAAAGCGCGAGCGTGACGCGGGGCGGGAAGGTGCCGTTCTTGGTGTGGAAACCGGTGAGCACCGGCAGCAGGCGGCTCTTGAACTTGGAGGCGCTGTTCAGGGCGATTGCGGAGAGCTCGTGGTGCATGAACGGGTTCTCGAAGCGCTCCTTCACCGACTCGGCGTATGCGGCGAGTTCGTCGTGCGGCAGGTCGAGCACGGGCATGATCTCCTCGTACATCACCGCTTCGACGAGCGGGCCGAAGTCGGCATCGAGCATCACGTCGCGCACGGTCTCAACGCCGGCGAGGCGGGCGAGGGAGGCCATCGTGGTGTGCGGGGCGTTGAGCAGGAACACCTTGCGTTCGCGGTACGGGGTCATGTCGTCGGTCACGGTGACGTTGAGGCCGGCCCGGGCCAGCGGCAGGGTCTCGGTGAGTGACTGCGGGCCCTCGATGACCCAGAGCAGGAACGGTTCGGCCTTGACGATGAGGCGGTCTTCGAAGCCGAACTCGGCGCAGAGTTCCTCGGCGCGGTCCTTGGGGTAGCCGGGGACGATCCGGTCGACCAGGCTGGAGTAGAAGGTGTTGTCGGTGTTGACCCACTGGATGAAGTCGGCGCTGAGGCCCCAGTTCGCGGCGGTTGCGAGAACGGTTTCCTTGAGTTTGTCGCCGTTGCGCTCGATGAGCTCGCACGGAATCAGCTGGAAGCCCTTCTTGCCGAGCCCGAACCGGCGGAACAAGAGCGCGGTGAGCTTGCCGGGGAAGCTGGCGTGGGGCGTGTCGGCCGGCTTGTCTTCTGCGTTGTAGACAATGCCGGACTCGGTGGTGTTGGAGAAGATGAACTCGATGTCGTCGTCTTCGGCGAGGGCGAGGTAGGCGTCGTAGTCGGTGTACGGGTTGACGGTGCCGTTGACCAGAGTGATCACCTCGTGGGACTGCACTTCTTCGCCGTCCTGCTTGCCTTCCAGCAGCACCGTGTACAGGCCGTCCTGCTCCTCGAGCATGGCGACGAGGCCGCCGGCCAGGGGCTGCACGATCTTGACGCCACCGTTGAACAGCCCCTGCTTGTTCATCTGCTGCAGCTGCCAGTCCACGAATCCGCGCAGGAAGTTGCCCTCGCCGAACTGGATGGCGCGGGTGGGCAGGGTCTGAACCGGGTGGATGGCGCTGGTGAGTCGTTCCATGACGAGCTGTCCTTCGTGGTGCTGTTCGGTGTGTTGCGGGTGGGGTGCGACAGCGATGCTGACGCTCATGCTGGTGCTCTGGCCCGGGGCGAGGATGGCGGCCTGGTCGCGCACGTTGCAGGCCTCGACGCAGACGGTCTCGGTCCATTCGTCGTCGCCGTAGTCGCCCATCGCGGCGGCCTTGACGGTGCCGGGGTTCCAGACGACGGTCTGGGCGGCATCGGTGTCGCCGACCGTGATGGTGCGTGCATTGGTGACGTCGTCGATGGTGACGGTGCGGGGCATCGGGTAGATCCGGTCGATCTCGGCGCCGACGATGGAGACGGGCAGGGCCGAACTCGACGTGACGGCCGGGGTGACGCTGCGGTCGAGGTAGGGCAGGTCAGTGAGCCCGAGGAGCTGAGTCGTGCGGGCGTCGCCGACGGCGAAATAGGTGTGGAGTGCGGTCTCCACCGAAACTGTGGCGGTTCCCTCGTTGAAAACCACGAGCTCGAGGGTGAGCTGGGCGCCGATGGTAACGGTGTATCGCAGCGACACCGGCTGGGCAGTGCCGGCCTCATCGGGCTGCGTACCGGCCAGGTCGAAGGTGAGCACGGCATCGGGGCCGACGATGGCTGCAGCGGTGAGGGTCCAGGGCGAAATACGTGCCCAACCGTGGTTGGGTGCCGTGGCGTCGGTGGGATTCGGGCCGAACCAGGGGAAGCACACCGGAATGCCGCCGCGAAGGGCCGCGGAGGATGAGTATGCGCTGTGTCCGCTCATCCACAGCACCGGTTTCTGGCCGGTGGGGGTCCACTGGGCGACGTGTGCGCCGTGCAGGTAGACCAGCGCGGTGGCCGCAGGAAGAGCGACTTCGACGGCCGGCAACGAGCCTGCCCCTGTCACCATTCGGATGCCGCTCGGCAGCGGGAGAGCGCTCTCGCTTGCCGACCCAGGTTCGTGCGCAGTTCCCTGCATGAGTTCCTCCACTGTGAGAATCAGCCAGATCTATTCTGAATCTGTTCCGCGTGATGGAACTAGAGTCCGTCACGTGAACTCAACATAACCCCGCGCGATTCCTTTTCGCAACTTGGGCGGCCGAGGAATCGACGTCAGACCGGAACGACGCGTCCGAAACAGGCGTTTGTCGCGTTGTCAAGGGTCTGACGGCATCGAATCCGGCTCGGGGCGCGGTGGGATGCCAGCGAGATTCCGCAATCGTGGTTAAATGGTCCGCAGGGCAGAACTTGAGAACAGAGGTGGGACACATGACGGTGGCGAACGAGATCGAGGCCACGAACGCGCCTGAGCTCGACGGGCTGGGCAACCGGGCCAAGGACAATGCGGCACAGAAGCTGCTGCGGGTGCTTGAGGCCGTGTCCAACCCGGGTGACTCCCACCGGCTCAGCGACCTGGTGAAGGAAACCGGCCTGGCCAAGACCAGCGTGTTCCGCTTGCTGAGCGAGCTGATCGACAGCGGGTACGTCACCCGTCGCCCCGACGGCAGCTACGCGCCCGGTCGCTCGCTGCGCCTCCTCGCGCTCAAGCTCACCGCCGGCCCCAACGACTCCGACCTGGTGGGAGCCAGACTCCGGCAGCTGCAGACCGACGTGCGCAGCACCATCCACTTCGCGCTGCGCACCGGGGACTTCGCCACCTATGTGGAGAAGATCGAGGACACCGCCCAGCCCATTCAGATCGCTTCGCGGGTCGGCGGCCAGATTCCGCTGCATTCGACCGCGATCGGCAAGTCGATCCTGGCGCACCTCCCCGAGAGCGAGGTGCGCAATTACGCGACCCGCACCGGTCTGCACTCCCGCACCGCGTTCACCATCACAACCGTTGCCGATCTGCTCGCCGACGGTGCGCTGGTGCGCAACCGCGGCTTCTCCATCGACGACCAGGAAAACGAGGAGCACATCCGCTGCATGGCGGTTCCGGTGTTCGACACCCAGCAGCACCTCATCGGCGGCATCGGCATCACGACCATCGCCCCCCTGGTAGCCAGGGAGACGCTCGAGTCCTACGCTCCGCTGCTGATGACGGCGGCCCGCGACGTGATGACGCTGCTCTAGGCAACCGGCGCGGTCAGCCTCGCGCTGGCCGGATACGCAGAATGACCCCGGCGCTGCCGGGGTCATTCGTTATGGGCTGGAAATGCCAACTCGCCACTCGAGCGGCTGCACGGATCGGCCGGACCCGCGCACCGCAGTCGACGGGACTAACCCTGGCGAGCCTTGAATCGGGGGTTCAACTTGTTGATGACGAATGTGCGCCCATGGCGCCGCACCGTCTGTGAACCCTGCATCTTCTTCATCGAACCCAGTGAGTTACGTACCTTCATCCTGGCTCCTTTCCGTCGGTTACCCAGAGCAACGCACAACGGTCGAAATTATTCCGTTCCGGCGGCTTCCGGCACGTCGAGCACCCGGCGCGGGCCGGCACCGTCGGTGCGCAGGCGGTCATCGGAGTTCACGACGGCGCACCGGGTTTGCGACAGGCAACCGCAGCCGATGCAGCCGGTGAGTTCGGCCTGCATCCGCTCGAGCACGGCTTGCTGCCTGGCCAGGTGCTCCCCCCAGGTGGCGGAAATGGTGCCCCACTCGGCCCGGCTCGGTGGGCGGCCGTCCGGCAGGTCCTTGAGGATCACGGCGACCTCGGCCAGCGAGATCCCGTAGCGCACCGAAACCTGGATGAGGGCGATGCGCCTCAGCACGTGCCGCGGGAAGAGGCGCACGTTGCCGCTGGAGCGCAGCGCGGGGATCAGCCCCAGCGTTTCGTAGTAGCGCACGGTGGAGACCGGGACTCCGGCGCGGGCGGCAATCTGCCCGATCGGCAGGAGATCCTTGCTGGACAAGTGCTCTGACAGTGGGCCTTCTCCTTGATCTCAAGTGCACTTGAGACGATATCGTAAACAAATGACCGCATATACGCTTCCCACGCTGACCTATGACTATGCCGCCCTCGAGCCCGCCATCAGCGGGCGCATTATGGAGCTCCACCACAGCAAGCACCACCAGGCCTATGTGACCGGCGCCAACGCCGCACTCGACCAGCTCGCTGAGGCCCGCGAATCAGGCAACCTCACCTTCGTCAACAAGCTTCAGAAGGACCTTTCCTTCAACCTCGGCGGCCACGTCAACCACTCCATCTTCTGGACCAACATGTCCCCGAACGGTGGCGACAAGCCCACCGGCGAGCTCGCTGCCGCGATCGACGACACCTTCGGTTCGTTCGAGAAGTTCCAGGCTCACTTCACCGCCGTGGCCATGGGCGTTCAGGGCTCCGGCTGGTCGATCCTCGCCTGGGACACCCTGGGTCAGCAGCCCATCATCGTGCAGCTCTATGACCAGCAGGGCAACCTGCCCGCCGGCATCGTCCCGCTGCTCATGCTCGACGTCTGGGAGCACGCCTATTACCTCGACTACCAGAACGTGCGCGCCGACTACGTCAAGGCGTTCTGGACCGTCACCGACTGGGAGAACGTCTCCGCCCGCTTCGCCAAGGCACGCGACACCACCTCGGGCTTGATCACGCTGTAACCCCGGCGCCCCTCTGGCGAGCCGTGAGTAAAGCCCCGAAAACCTGAGATTTTTGGGGCTTGGCTCACGGCTCGCCTGCGTCTGACGCGGTCAGTCCGCCGACACGGCCTGCAGCACGGGCAACCGCGCCGCGTGGATCGCCGGCCAGAGCGCGGCCAGCACGCCGACCAGGGCGGCAACCCCGAGCATCGACGCGAGCTGGCCCCAGGGGATGGCGAGCTCGGTGAGCCCGATCCCGGTAAACACCGCGGGCATCAGCGACGCAATGCCCACCCCGACGGCCATGCCCAGGACGGTGCCGAACAGGGCCGTGAGGATCGATTCGATGGTGATGATCCCGGCCAATTGCATCCGCCCCAGCCCCACCGCGCGCATGAGCCCGATCTCCCGGGTGCGCTCGATCACCGACAGCGCCAGGGTGTTCACGATGCCGAGGATCGCGATGATGATCGACAGCGCCAGCATCGCGTAGAGGATGCCGAGGATCTGGTCGACCTGCCCGGCCAGCTGGCCGGCGAACTCCTCCTTGTCGAGCACCGAGAGCACGACGTAAGGCGCGGCCGCCCCGGTCAGGTCGTCGCGCACCTCCGCCGGCGTGGCGGACGCGGCCGAGGTGATCAGCAACGAATCGATCGCGATCTGCGACGACGGCACGATGCGTTCGAAGGCGCCGTCGGGCATGATGATCGGCGCGCCGATCACGGCGGTGTCGACAATGGCGCCGATCGGAGCGGATGCCTCGCCGGCCGCCGTCGTGAAGGTCACGTCGTCGCCCACCGTCCACCCGCGGTCGTCGGCCACGCTGCGCTGAACGGCAAGCTGCCCCGCCGCGAAGCCCGCCAGCGTGCCCTCGACGGCGTCGAAGTCGAGGGTGTGCCCGAGCGCGGCGGGCGGCAGCGCCACCACGATGATGGACCGCTCGGCGACGGTGCCACCAACTGCGGGGGCCAGCATCGCCGGGCCGTAGCGCAGCTCGTCGACGGAGTCCACTGTGTCCAGGGCGCGCAGGTCGGCCACCACACCCGTCGGCACCACCCCTGCGGCAGACTGCACCGAGAAGTCCGCGATCCAGCCGTCGTCCACGATCGCTCGGGTCGAGACCGTCGCCGACGCGGCGAGCACCGAGGCCGCGCCCACCAGGGCCATGCCGATCATGAGCGCCCCCGCGGTGTTCGCGGTGCGGCGCGGGTTGCGGATCACGTTGCCGCGGGCCAGCCGGCCCAGCGGTTTGACCGCCACGACGAAGACCGCGGCCATAGCGCTCAGCGAATACCGGGCGATCACCGGGGCCAGGACCAGCACCCCGACCACCACACCGGCGGCACCGAGGCCCAGCAGTGCCGGACCGTCGGGGTCGGGCCTGGACCAGGCGGCGACCAGTCCGGCCAGGCCGGCGACGGTGAGAACGGATCCGACGATGGACCGCAGCCGAAGCGACCTGGACCTGGCGCCGCCGGCCTCGCGCATGGCCTCCACCGGAGGGGTGAGCGCCGCCCGGCGGGCCGGCAGCGCCGCCGCCGCGATGCTCACCAGGGTGCCCACCAGTAGCGAGATCACCACGGTGGCGGGGTCGAGCGGGATGCTGCCGGACAGGTTCATGCCGATCTGGGCGACCGCCATCCGCACGAGCGACACCAGGCCGAGGCCGGCGGCAATGCCGAGCGCGGAGCCGACCAGGCCCACCACCGCGGCCTGGATGAGGATGGAGGCGAACACCTGACCGGGCGAGGCGCCGACGGCGCGCAGGAGCGCGAACTCGCGCATCCGCTGCTGCACCGACATCGCGAAGGTGTTGGAGATGATGAACGCGCCCACGAACAGGGAGATCCCGGCGAAAACCAGCATGAACGTCTGCACGAAGCCGAGCATGTCGTTGATGTCTGCCGTGGCCTCGGTGCGCATAGCGGTGCCGGTGACGGTCTCGACGCCGGCCGCATCGGCGGCGGCCAGGGCCGCGCCGACCCTCTCGACCAGGATCTGCTCGTCCACCCCGGTGTCCCCGTAGACGTCGATACTCGCCACCAGGCCGTCGGGCGCATAGGCGGCGTTGGAGGTGGCGACGTCGAGGAAGACGATGGTGGCGCCGGCCATCGGCGCCCCGAGCGACACCTCTCCCACGACCGACACGGCCTGGACCTCACCGGCGAGCACCACCGAGGTCTCATCGCCGACGGTCAGGCCCGACGACTCGAGGGTCGCCGATTCCAGCGCGATCTCCCCAGCGCCGACGGGTGAACGCCCGGCGACGATGTCGAGGGTGTCGTCGTCGGGGTGGAGAGCCATCCCGAAGGTGGGGGCCTGCGAGCTCACCACGGCCGTGCCGTCCGCGCCGACGAGCACGATGGGCCCGGAGACCGCGGGCAGGGCGTGCCGCACACCGTCGACGGTGTTGAGGGTCCGGGCGAGATCGGCCGGGATGGCCTCGCGCACGTCACCGGCCGAGCTGCCGGCCTGGGCGGCACTGGCGGCGGGCTCGCTGCCGCGCACGTAGACATCCGCTTGCATCGAGCTGGCCACGATGCCGGAGAAGGTGGAGCCCATCATGGTGCGAAGCGACAGGGTGCCCGCCACGAAGGCGACCCCGAGGGTCACCGCCAGCAGCGACAACAGAAAGCGCACCAGGTGGGCGCGGATGCCGCGCAACGCGACCCGGGTCATCGCCGGGCGCCGTCGTGCTCGTGCTCGGTCTCGGTCTCGTCGCCCATCGACCGCATGACGTCGAGCACCGACGCCTGGGTGGGGTCGGTGAGTTCCTGCACGAGTCGGCCGTCGGCGAGGAACAGGACCCGGTGGGCGTAGGCCGCCGCCCGGGCGTCGTGGGTCACCATCACGACCGTCTGACCGAGGTCGTCGACCGACCCGCGCAGGAACCGCAACAGGTCACCGGCTGATTTCGAGTCGAGGTTGCCGGTGGGCTCGTCGGCGAACACCACGGCCGGCCGGGCCACCAGGGCTCGGGCGCAGGCCACCCGCTGCTGCTGGCCGCCGGAAAGTTCGCTGGGTCGGTGGTGCAGGCGGTCCTCGAGCCCGACCGCCGCGACGATCGCGGCGAAATGCGCCCGGTCCACCGGGCGCCGGGCGATGTCCAGCGGCAGGGTGATGTTCTCGGCGGCGGTGAGGGTGGGAATCAGATTGAACGACTGGAAGATGAAGCCGAGCCGGGTGCGGCGAAGCGCCGTCAGCTGCCGCTGCGACATGCGTCCCACGTTCATGTCGTCTACGATCACGGTGCCGGCGGTGACGGTGTCCAACCCCGCCATGCAGTGCATCAGCGACGACTTCCCCGACCCCGACGGGCCCATGATCGCGGTCAGTTCGCCCCGGGCGAAGTCCACGTCGATGCCGTCCAGGGCGCGCACCTCGGTCTCGCCGGTACCGTAGGTCTTGACCAGGCCCCTGGCGTACGCGATCACGGATGCCGGCGGTGCGGTGAGCGAGCGCGCCGGGTGGTTCGAGGTGAGCGTATGGGCGGTCATGTACGGTCCTTCACGGTCGGAGCGCGGGCGCGCTGGGGTCGATCCCCAGTGTTGCCCTCCGCACCGCGTGGCGGTATCGGGACAAACCCTGACTCGACCCTGAGCGGACCCTGAGCGCCGCCCGCGGGCTAGCCGGGAAGGTCGTAGCGGTGTCTGATGTGCCGGCGGTCGGCGCTGGCCTGCCAGAACTCGATCTCGGTGGGGCGCAGCGCGTAGAGCTGCCAGGCCGGGTTCGGTGCCGCATCGGCGGCCGGGCGTGCGGCCCAGTCCCGGGCGGATGCCTCGGCAGAGAGCTCGACGACCGGGCCGACCAGGCGCACCTGGCGGCCGAGCTGGGACCAGTAGAAGTTCATCGCCGCCTGCGGGTTGGCCGCCAGCTCGCGGCCCTTGCGGGAGGTGCGTGCGGTGGCGAACTGCCATCCGTCGTCGTCGAGGTCTTTGAGGATGAGCATCCGCGACGACGGCGCCCCGGCCCCGGAGCCGGCACTGGCCCCGACGGTGGCGAGGCTGAACGCGTGCGGCTGACGCACCCCGGCGGCGAGCGCCGCCTCGAACCAGCTGAGGAACAGCTCCACCGGGTCGGCCGGGGCGGTGGCCGGGTCGAATGCGGGCAGGTCGTCGGGGAAGTCGGGCAGGGCCCGCAGCCGCGCTCTCAGGGTGTCACTCACGTTCGCGAGCCTACCCATCCGCCCCTCGCGAACCGTGAGAAAAGCACCTGAAATCCGAGATTTCTGGGGCTTAACTCACAGTTCGCGAGACCCAGGAGCCCTCGAGGAGGGTCGCGTGCACGTGCAGGTCGACATCGAGCAGCACCAGGTCGGCGCGCAGGCCCGGCACGATCCGGCCGCGGTCGGTGAGGGCGAGCAGGTCGGCGGGGTTCTGGGTGGCTGCCCGGATGGCGACCGGCAGCGGCACCCCGGCGGTGAGCACCGCGTACCGCACCGCGTGGCTGATGGTGAGCACGCTGCCGGCGATGGTGCCGTCGACCAGCCGCGCCTCGCCGTTGACAACCCGAACATCCAGGGCCCCTAATTTGTAGTCGCCGTCCGCGGCGCCGGCCGCGGCCATCGCATCCGACACGAAAACCGTGCGGGCGGGACTCTCGGTGATCAGGCGCAGGACCGCCGGGTGCAGGTGCACCCCGTCGGCGACCAGCTCGGCGAACACCGTCGGGTCCTCGAGCAGCGCCAGGGCGGCGCCCGGCTGGCGGTGGTGCAGCGGCCGCATGGCGTTGAAGACATGGGTGCCCGCGGTGGCCCCGGCCGCGATCGCCGCCTGCGCGAGGTCGTAGTCCGCGTCGGTATGGCCGATGGCGGCCACGGCGCCGTGCTGCACAATGCTCGCCACGGCGGCCAGCCCTCCCTCCAGTTCCGGGGCGATGGTGACCATACGCACCGCGCCGCCGCCGGCCCCCATCAGCCGCTCGACACCCGCCGGGTCCGGCAGCAGCAACAGCTGCTCGGCATGCGCACCCCGGTGCGCGGGGCTCAACCAGGGGCCTTCCAGGTGGATGCCGGCCAGCAGGCCGTCGCGCACCAGCTCGGCGAGCGCTCGAACAAGGCGCTCCATCTCGTCGATGGGCGCGGTCACCAGGCTGGCCATCATGGTGGTGGTGCCGTGGTCCAGGTGGGTCTGCGTGATACGCCTGGCGACGGCGTGAGTGTCCGCATCGTTGAAGCTGACCCCACCGCCACCGTGGTTGTGGGCGTCGATGAAGCCCGGCGCGAGCACCCCGGCCGGCAGTGAGACATCCGCGGGCCGGGGTGGTTCGCCGGCTCCGCAGTCGACGATCAGGCCGCCCCGCACCTCGACCCAGCCGGGTGAGTACTCCCGGTCGGGCAGGACCACTGTGCCGGCAGCGAGAAGCAGCGGCGTCTCGGTGCCCGGTCCGGCGTCGCCCGGCAGCGCGGGCGCGTGCCCGGGCTCTGCGGTGTCGGGTCGGGAAATGAGCGGTGTCATGACGGGGTCTCCAGGGTTGTCGGTGGCGGCTGAGGGTCAGCCGCGGACGGTGAGGAAGGTGTCTCCGGCCTCGAGCTCCAGACCGGCTGCCACGGCGTCGGCCAGGGTGATGTTCTCCGCCTGGCGCTCCAGGATGATCACCGGAACGATCGGGTCGCGGCCGCCGGCCACGATGGCGGGGACGTCATAGCTGACGATCACGTCACCGGCGGTGACGGTGTCGCCCTGCTGGGCTTGCAGGGTGAACCCCGCGCCTTTCAGCTGCACGGTGTCGATACCGAGGTGCACGAGCACCCCGACACCCTCCGGTGCCACGATCACAAAGGCGTGCGGGAACACCTTGAGCAGCTTGCCGCTGATCGGCGCGATAGCGTCGACGACCTCGCGGGGAGGGTCGATCGCCCCGCCGGGCCCGACGATCGCTTGGGCGAAGGTGGGGTCGGGTACCAGGCCGAGCTCCACGGCGCGGCCGGGAACGGGCGCGAGCACGGTCAGGGAGGCGACGCTCACCTGAGGTCCTCGATGTCGTCGGCCAGGTTTTCGGCCTCGGGGCCGACGATGACCTGCACGATGGTTCCGGACCTGAACACGCCGTGCGCACCGGCGGCCTTGAGCGCGGGCTCGTTGACCAGCGTGGGGTCGGTCACTTCGGTGCGCAGCCGGGTGATGCACGCCTCGATGTCGACGACGTTGCCGGCGCCGCCGAGGCCGGCCAGGATCTGCTCTGCCTTGCTACTCATTAGTTACTCCTCGGAAATGTATACGGATCTGTGGGTTGGATCGGTCGACAAGAAGGCTCTCATCTACGAGACGCCTGTGCGGGCCGGCCCTTGACAAACAGACCGCCGCACCTCCATTATCAAGTAATTGGACCGTACCAGTACGGACCACAAAGCGGAAGTGGTCCGGTTGGTTGTCAGCTGGATCACAGAAAGCCCGCTCCCCGAAAACCAACGCCCTGGAAAGGTGATGAAGTCGTGACACACCTCGACGGCCCGGTCCTCGCTAACGGCGCCGTGCCCAAGCACGTGCAGTTGCGGGCCATCCTGCTCGAACGTGTCGAGACCACACTGGCACCCCATGCCGCGATCCCGCCCGAACGAAAGCTCATGACCAAATACGGCGTGAGCCGGTCAACGGTGCGGGAGGCAATCCGCCAACTGGTCGACGAGGGCGTGCTCTACCGCATCCAGGGAAAGGGCACCTTCGTCGCCGGCGAGCGCGTGCAGAGCGACCTGCACCTCGCCTCGTTCACCGAAGACATGCGTCGGCGCGGCCTGGTGCCCGCCACCGTCGTGATGGGGTCCAGGTTGATCGATGCACCCCTCGAGGTGCGTGCGGCGCTGGGCCTGAGGGCCGGCGCGCAGGTGCAGCAGGTCGAGCGTCTGCGGCTCGCCGGCGGCATCCCGATGGCCTTCGAACGCGGTTACTACCCGACCGGCCTGCTGCCCGACCTCGGGAGCCAGGACCTCACCCGTTCGCTCTACGCCACCTTCGCCACCGAGTACGGTCTGCGCATCGATCACGCCGAACAGACCGCGTGGGCCGAGACCGCGAATGCCGAACTCGCCGAACCACTCGGCATCGACGTGGGTGTTCCCCTTCTCGTCTTCCTCCGCACGTCATCGGCGGGGTCCACCCCCGTTGAACACGTCACCTCGTGGTATCGGGGCGACCGCTACCAGATCCACATGACCCTCGACCTCAACCACGAACTGTAAGTCAGCCTGCTCCGCCCCACCCGGGTGGCCTGCCGAGCTCATCGGCAGCGCCAGCATGCCTTCCCGCAGCCTCTGGCCGCACACCATTCACCAGTCCACAAGACACACCACGAGCACCAACACAGGAGGAATCCATGTCCAGCACCACCGTAGATGCCGGAACGGGACGAAAAATCCCGGGCCTCGCCCAACTCCAGCGCATCGGCCGCAGCCTTATGCTGCCGATCGCCGCCCTGCCGGCCGCCGGTCTGCTCCTGCGCCTGGGTCAACCCGACCTGCTGGGCGCCATCCCGGGCTTCGAGACCGGCGCGGCGGTCATCGCCGCCGCCGGCGGCGCGCTGTTCGACAACCTCCCCCTGCTCTTCGCGGTGGGTGTGGCCATCGGCTTCGCCAAGAAGGCGGATGGCTCTACCGCCCTGGCTGCCGTCGTGGGCTACCTCGTGTTCAGCAACGTCGGCAAGGCGATGTCTCCGCTCGTGATGGGCCTGCCCGACAAGGGTGCCGACCAGGTTCTGGTGAACTACAACGTGCTTGCCGGCGTGCTCATGGGCGTCGTCTCCGCCGTGCTGTGGCAGAAATACCACCGCATCAAACTGCCCAGCTATCTGGCCTTCTTCGGCGGACGCCGGTTCGTGCCGATCGTCACCGCCGTTGCGGCCCTGGTGCTCGGTGTTCTGCTCAGCTTCCTTTACCCGGCGTTCAGCAGCGGCCTCACCTCGTTCGGCGCGTTCGTCAGCTCCAACGACATCTGGGGCGGGTTCCTCTATGGAACAGCGAACCGCCTGCTCATCCCCGTCGGCCTGCACCACATCCTCAACTCGATGATGTGGTTCGTGATCGGCGACTACAACGGCGCCACCGGCGACCTGCACCGCTTCTTCGCCGGCGACCCCACCGCGGGTTCGTTCATGACCGGGTTCTTCCCCATCATGATGTTCGCCCTCCCCGCCGGCGCCCTGGCCATCTGGCACGAAGCCAAGAAGTCGCAGAAGAAGATCGTCGGTGGCATCATGCTCACCGGCGCCCTCACGGCGATGCTCACCGGCGTCACCGAGCCGCTGGAATTCTCGTTCATGTTCGTCGCCTTCCCGCTCTACGTCATCCACGCTGTGCTCACCGGCACCTCTCACGCCCTGGTGAACTTCCTCGAGATCCGGGACGGCTTCAGCTTCAGTGCCGGCGCCTTCGACTACATCCTCAACTTCGGCCTCGCCGAGAAGCCGCTGCTGCTCATCCCCATCGGATTGGCTTACGCGGCGCTGTACTACTTCCTGTTCCGGTTCGTCATCCGCCGCTGGAACCTGAAGACGCCGGGCCGCGGCGACGACGTCGTGGAGGAGGCCGCCCCCGACTCCACCTCGAAGGCCGCGGTCTAGCCTGACCGGCCGGTGTCGCGAGCCTCGCTCGCGGCACCGGTCGGCACCATCGTTTCTCGCACCATCCACCCTTCTCAATCGCATCTGGAGCATCCCTTGGCTGAAGTAGTCATCCTCGAATCCCCCATCGACGCCGGCATCCTGGCCGCCGCATCGATTCGGTCACTCATCAGTCAGAAAGCGGATGCCGTCCTCGGTCTCGCCACCGGCTCCACGCCGATGTCGCTGTACAGCGCCCTCGCCGACTCGCTCAGGTCCGATCCGCTGGACGTGTCCAAGGTGCGCGGTTTCGCGCTCGACGAATACGTGGGCCTGCCCAGCGGACACCCGGAGAGCTACCGGTCCGTCATCACCCGCGACGCGGTGCTGCCGCTCGGTCTCACCCCCGGCAATATCCGGGTGCCCAACGGCGACCTGGCCACCCTCGAGACCGCGGGCAGCGAGTACGAGGCCGCCATCCGCGCCGCCGGCGGCGTCGATGTGCAGATCCTCGGAATCGGCCGCACCGGCCACGTCGGCTTCAACGAGCCCGGCTCCTCATTCGCGTCGCTGACCCGGGTCAAGACCCTCACCGAGAAGACCCGGATCGACAACGCCAGGTTCTTCAGCTCCCCCCATGACGTTCCCGTCCACTGCATCACCCAGGGCCTGGGCACCATCCGCCGGGCCCGTCACCTGATCCTGCTGGCCTTCGGCGAGGAAAAGGCCGAGGCCATCGCCGCGGCGGTGGAGGGTCCGGTCACCTCGAGCAGCCCGGGCTCCGTCATCCAGTTGCACCCGCACGTCACCGTGCTCGTCGACGAGGCCGCGGCCTCGCGCCTGGCCAACCTCGACTACTACCGGTACACCTACGCGAACAAGCCGGCCTGGCAGGTCATCTAACCGGCCACCAGACCCGGCAGCGCGGCGACGACGGCGGCCGCACCGAGCACCATCACCAGGCCGTACCCGCAGGCGCTGAGCACGGACTGGCCCCGCACGCCGATCCGGCCGCCGGCGAAGGCCCCCACCGCGACCAGAACCAGTTGCCAGCCCAGGGAAGCCGCCACGGCGCCCGCCACGAACACGGCCGGCGCGCTGTCCAGGCCGAGGGACGGCGGCAACGCCGCGGTCAGTGCACCGAAGTACAGCAGCGTCGCCGGGTTGATCGCGGTGAGCCCGGCGAACGTCGCAAAGACCCGGCCCGGCGACGGCGGTCGCGGCGGCTTGTCGCGCGGCTGCGCCGCCGCGGGCCGGCGGCGCAGCCCCAGGGCTCCCAGCAGCAGGAGGATCAGCCCGGCGCCCACGGCCGGCGCCGCTCCCCAGGAGTCGAGAACCGGGGCGGCGACCGCACCGATCGCCAGTGCGGCGACGCAATAGAGTCCGTCCACCAACGCCACCGCCAGCGCGGCTATGGCCCCGGCACCGAAGCCGCCGGCCAGAGCCTCCCGCACCAGGAGCACGCCGATGGCGCCGAGCGGCACGGCCACTCCCCACCCGGCCAACAGCCCGCCGACAAACAGTGGCCCCAGCTCGATCTCCATGCCACGATCCTGCCCTGGCCGCCGACCCTGCCCCTAGATTTTCTCCGCGGCACGGCTACGATCGCGGCATGGACGATCTCGACGGCGAAATCATCGGCATTCTGCGCACCGACGGGCGCATTTCCTTCAGTGCCCTCGGCACCGCGGTGGGGTTGAGCACGAACGCGGCCGCCGCGCGGGTGCGGAAGCTCGAAGCCACCGGGGTCATCGTGGGGTATCGGGCTGTGCTGGCCGATGACGCGCCGCTGGGCCCGCTCGGGCTGGAGGCTTTCATCGACGTTCGGCTCCGCACCGACGCGGACTCCGACTCCTTCCTCCTCGCCGCTCTGGCCGAGCCCGAGGTGCGTGATGCCGCGCATGTGACCGGTCCGTACGACTACCTGCTGCACGTTTGGGTCAATGACACCACGCACCTGAACGAGCTGCTGCACCGCCTGAAGAAGCAGGCCGGGGCCGGTCAAACCCAGACTCGGCTCGCCCTGCGGCCACCAGCCACCGCCAGGGAATGACCCGGTCCGGGCGCCGCTTCGGCTAAAATCGGCCGGTGTCCACGTCCCTGCGCCAGTCCCCCGGAGCCCGGGTCGGCCTGTCCATCGCCGTTGCCACCGGCCTGTACGGCGTCTCGTTCGGCGCCCTGTCCGTCGCGTCCGGGCTGACCGTGTGGCAGACCCAGGCGCTGAGCCTGCTGCTGTTCTCCGGCGGCTCACAGTTCGCGTTCATCGGCGTCATCGCCGGCGGCGGCACGCCGGTGGCCGCCGCGAGCGCGGCGGCACTGCTGGGCATCCGCAACGCGGTGTACGGGATGCAGATCAACGTTCTGCTGCAGCCGCGCGGGTGGTGGCGCCTCGCGGCCGCGCAGGTGACCATCGACGAGTCCCTGGCCACCAGCACCGGTCAGACCGACCCTCTCGAGCAGCGACGCGGTTTTTGGGTGGCCGGGGTCGGCATCTTCGTGCTGTGGAACCTATTCACCCTGGTCGGCTCCCTGGCCGGCGACGCGCTCGGCGACCCCAAGCGGTGGGGCCTGGACGGCGCCGCTGTGGCCGCGTTCCTGGCCCTGCTCTGGCCGCGGCTGCGGTCGCGGGACGCCGGCGCGATCGCGGCGGCCTGTGCGCTCGCCACGATCCTTGCCGTACCGTTTGTGCCACCTGGCGTGCCGATTCTGGTGGCAGCCGTGGTGGCCGCCGCAGTCGGCTGGTTCGGCTATCGGGCCGGACCCGACGGTGAGGGCCTGGAGCCCGATATCGACCCGTATCCCGACACCGTGCAGACCGACCGGACGGACCCCTCGTGACCCTGTGGTTCTGGATCGTCGTCGCCTGCGTCGTCGGGTTCCTCACCAAGCTCCTCGGCTATCTCGTGCCGAAGAAGTGGCTGGCGAATCCGCGGGTTGCCCGGATCGCAGGCACCCTCACCATCGGCCTGCTGGCCTCCCTCACCGTTGCCAACTCGGTGGCGACCGGGCAACAGCTGGTGCTCGACGCCAGGCTGGGGGCCCTTGTGGCCGCCGCCGTGGCCCTGTGGCTGAAGGCGCCGTTCCTCGTCGTGGTGATCGTGGGTGCGGCAGCGGCGGCCGGGCTCCGGCTGCTCGGCCTGCCGTAGTCCTGGGCGGGATCGGCCCCGCCCGTGTGCTAGTGTAGGAAGTTGCGCGTCGATCCTTACCACGATCCGACCACTCCGCTGCCCCAATCCATGGCCGGAGTCACGCACCGCTCGAACGGGTACTACCCGCTCGGACGCACTCGACCGGGACTTACGGTCGATCACCTACGCTGTTCGAATTTCGGCGCACGCAATGCTGCGCGCCGCCTTCACACGTCATAACGAAAAGTACGATTCATGTTCACAACCACTCATACCCTCGACCACGCCACGGACGCCATCGACACCCTGTCGCCGGAACACCGCCAGGCGATTCACCTCGCCTACTACTCGGGCTTCAGCAACAATCAGGTCGCCGACCTGCTCGGCGTGAGCGTCGACGTCGCCGATTCCCGTCTGAGCGAGGGCCTCACGCACCTGCGTTCGGCCCTGCGCGTCGCCGCCTGACTACTACCGGGAGACGGGCAATCCTTCTCCTGACACCTCGGAAGGAACCGACAATGTTTCTCCTCTTCGGCATCAATGCCTCGCAGAAGGTCATCAACGTCGTCACGTTCGTCTGCGCATTCTGCGGGGAGCGAGCGCCGCAAAATGTCGTGAAGTCTGCGAACCGGTTCACGGTGTTTTTTCTGCCGCTGTTCTCGTTCTCCACCAAGTATTCCAACGAGTGCACGAACTGTGGCGGACAGACCCGCCTCAGCGCCGACCAGGCGCGACATTCACTGGACTGGGTGCAGTCCCGCATGTCTTCCTAGAGGCTGCGACAGGCGCTCCGGTCGCCTCGAGACCGGTGCGCCACCTCCTCGTGAACAGATGTCCGCACGGGCAACAGTTGTCGGCGGGCTTCGGCTGGTGCAGAGCCGGCTACGAGGTTGATCGCTTCTCGAACACCCACAGGCCGTTCGTGGCCGGGAACCACGGCCGGTCGCCGCTTGTGACTCTGAGGCAGGAGAGGGCGTCGACGTATCCCTGCTGGGTGACCGCCTCGCTGTGCACGAGATCGAAGCCCAGGTCCCCTGCGTATTGGCTGTACCCGCCCAGAGTGAAGAGCTGATAACGCTCCAGGGCTTCCCGCGGGAAGGTCTCGATGCCCCAGGTGAGCGTGAGTAGAAACTCGGCGACGGCATGCCGGGTGCCGGTCAGGCTCCGCCCGCGCAGGTGCAGTGCCCGCAACAACGGGTGCGGGCTGCGCCGCAGGTAGTCGTGGAACGCCTCGACGTCCTCGTCGGACAGTCCGTCCACGGTCGCCGGCTCCGTGGGCCGTTCCGGCATGACACCGTCGCGGATGATCAAGCGGCCCCTGCCGCGCAGGCTCTCGCGGCACCGGGTCACGGTGAGCGCCAGCGCGTCGCACCCGCGCAGGATTGGTTCGGTATTCGGCGACGTTCCGTAGGAGTAGACCTCATGCAGCAGGGCGCTCACGACGATCGTGTCGAACGGCTCGTCGAAGAGCTGCGGCACCTGCTCGGCGTAGCCGCGCCGCACCTCGTGCAGCATCCCGAGCGCAGTCAGCCTGGTGATGGCGTCCGGCGCGGCGTCCAGGGCGGATGTCCGGAAGCCGGCACCCGCGATCGCGGCGGTGAGCTCGCCACCGCCGGCTCCGACATCCAACACCAGGGGGCCACGCAGGTGCGGCAGCACCATCCGCGCCTTGTCACCGAGCGAGGAGCCCATCCGGTCGAAATAGCGAGGCTCCAGCGCAACTGTCGGCATGGGTAGGCGTGCTCCTCGCGGGCGGCGGTCGGGAAGGCTCAAGGCTAGCGAAAACGACGGGTCCTCGTCCGGCTCCGGTGCGTCCCGGGCCGGCTCGCCACCTGCCGGGCGAACGCGGAGTGGAATCGTCTGAGAAACCAACCGTCCGGACGGTCTTTTTTGGTACGATGTTCGCATGGATCGCAAAGCACTCATCCTCGGCGCCGCTCGACAGCTCACACTAGATCGCGGAGTCGTGCCCTCGCTGAACGAGACGGCGAGCAAGGCCGGCGTCTCGAAGGGTGGCCTCCTGCATCACTTCCCCTCCCGGGCGGCGCTTGTGCAAGGACTGGCTGTGGCTGCTCTTGAGGAAATCGACGCCATAATGGTCGCCGCATCGACGGAGGGCCGAGCGGCGGAAACGTGGTTGCGAATCTCGGTGCCGGCCGGGGAGGACGTGGCGTTGTTCCGGGCGTTGGCCATCGCGCACCGCGCGGTCGAGACGCCCGGCGACGACGTCGCGGCCGCATCGCGGGAGGCGATCGCACGGTGGGAGTCGATGATCCAGGACGACACGGGAGACGCGACTCGAGCGCGGATCATCCGTCTAGTCGGAGACGGACTCGCCGCGAACGTCGTCGCCGGCATCGAAACCGCCCCCACGGAGGCGGAGCTCGACGCCCTGATCGACGTCCTCGTGCGCCGTCCGGGGCAGGACAGTCGGTGACCGCGCCCCTTCTGCTCGCGATCGCCGGGCTCGCGGTGCTGGACTCGTTCAACCCGGCCACGATCGTCGCAGTGACTCTGATCCTCCTTGCCGCCCCCCGGCGCCCCGTGCTGACGGCGCTGGCGACGGTGCTCGGTGCAGCACTCACCGTGTTCGGCGCCGGCGCTGCTCTGTTCCTCGGCGCGGGCGCTGCTTCCGGAGCGGTCGACGGCATCGTACAGGGCATCCGATACGTCGCCTTCGCCGCCGCCGGCCTCGTGCTGATCCTCGCCGGCATCCGGCGGTTCCGCACCAGACCCCGCACCCCCATCGCACTGCCCGCTTGGTTCACGCCCTGGACGGCGCTTCCGTTCGGCGCGCTACTGACCGGCGCCGACCTGCCCAACGCGTTTCCGTACTTCATCGCGATCGAACGCCTCCTCAACGCCGGTGTCACTACCGGGGCAGGGCTGCTGATCCTCGCTGGCTACGCCGTGATCTACTGCCTCCCCTGCCTCGTGCTTCTCACCGTGGGCATCCTCTCCCACCGGCGGACGCACGCTTTGCTTTCCCGCATCACCACGCGCCTGGGCACCGGTGACGTCACGGCATCGCCGGTGATAGCAGTCGCGTTGATTCTGCTCGGCGGGGTGGTCGCCTCGCTGCCCTTCTGGGCGCTGCGCTGAACGTGGCGTCGATCCAGATCTCTTCGTTGATGACCTGGACGCCGTCTCGGTAGCTCTCGATAACGCAGAACGAATTTCAGCAGTGTCCGATCCGCGGCCGACTCATCGAGCGACTCCCCCGTGATCGTGAACTACTGGGCAACATCCTCGAGGAGGATCGCGAGCTCGTCGAGTTCGACGTCCCAGCCCTCTCGGTTCTGCTCGAGACGTTCGCGACGGTAGCGGGTACCGCCGGGGAGCGTATCGAAGCCCGATTCGATCACCGTGACATCCGTCCCGGTACCAGCATCGGCGATGGTGAAGCGCACGTGCGTCGAGAACTCGTCGAGCTTTTCGGCGGGGATTCCGGACCAACGGAAGCCGAACGAGTCGTCGGGCACCACCTCGGTGATTTCGATCGGGAAGCTGCCGTAGTCATCCCAGTCGATGCTNCGCCGGGCTCGAGCGCGGCGAACACCACACCGTCTCCGAACCACTGGACCATCACCTCGGGGTCGGTCAGCGCCTTCCAGACGCGCGCGCGCGGAGCCTCGATGTGCACGGTGCGGGTCACGGTGTGGCCCTTGATTCTTGCGTGATCAGACAAGGTGTTTCCTTCACGTTCGAGCTGAGCGCGACGGGACATTGCCCGCCGAGCGGCGCGTGAACTAGTTCCGCAAACGCGCCTCATCGAGCGTACCCATGATTGCGAACCTGTTCACGGGCGAGAGAACCGCGCGAGCTCGATCAGTTGTGGGATTTCCGTGGGGTGTGACCGCGTCCGGGGACAAAAAAACCCCGTGATCACAAGGATCAACGGGGTTTTTCGTGGCGGTACCGGTGGGATTTGAACCCACGGTGGAGTCTCCCCCACACAACTTTTCGAGAGTTGCACCTTCGGCCGCTCGGACACGGTACCGAGAGCGATTGTAGTTGAGAGGAGGGGTCCGGCGCCAATCCGGGCAATTGTCAGAGGCCGGCGGTACTCTCGCGGGGTGACAAACGACAGTTCCACTCCCCGCACTCTTGCCCTCGCCGCCGGCGCCCTGGCCACCACCGCCGGCATCACAGCGGTGGCGGTCGCCAACTACAGGCGCTTCAAGCTGCACCTGGCCGCCAACGCCGCCGAACTCAACGAGACCTTGCCGATCAATTCGCTCTGGTGGCGCACCCACGCCAAGGAGAAGGGCGACCTGCTTTACGTGGCCATCGGTGACAGTGCCGCGCAGGGCATCGGCGCCAGCGCGCCCAACCGTGGTTATGTCGGCATCCTGGCCGACCACATCCGTCTGGCCACAGGCCGCACCCTGCGGGTGATCAACCTCAGTGTCTCAGGGGCCACCGTGGAGCTGGCCGTGCGCGACCAGCTGCCGCGGTTCGCCAAGCTGCAGCCCGACTTCGTCACCGTCGCCATCGGCGCCAACGACATCGCCCAGTGGGATGCGGAACGCTTCGAATCCGGAATTCGCACAGTGTTCGCGGCCCTGCCGCCGCACGCGCTCGTGGCCGACCTGCCGTGCTTCCACCTGCCCCACAACGAACGCAAGGTGGCCGTGGCCAACCAGATCGTGCGCGACGTGGCCGCCGAGCACGGCCTCACCGTCGTGCCGATGCACGCCACCACCAAACGACAGGGCTGGCGGAGCGTGCTGACGCAGGTGGCCAACGATATGTTCCACCCGAACGACCGCGGCTACCGCACCTGGGCGGAGGCCTTCCTGCCCCTGCTCAGCTCGGCCGTGGCCCGACGAGTCCCCCAGGAGGCCCTGACCGAGTGAGGCGTGTCTGCGGCCGCGGCTAGGCTCGCAGCATGGCTAAACCCGTCTCCAACTTCCGCTGCACCGAGTGTGGTTGGACCACCCTGAAATGGGCGGGCCGCTGCGGCGAATGCCAGCAATGGGGAACCGTGGTGGAAACCGCGGAGAAGACTGGCATCAGCCGGTCGGTCGCTCCCTCCGTTGTGAGCGGCACCGGCGTAGCCCGGCCGATCACCCACGTCGACACGACGGCGGTAGCGCACTGGCCCACCGGCATCAACGAGTTCGACAGGGTACTCGGCGGCGGCATCGTGCCCGGCTCGGTGATCCTGCTTAGCGGCGAGCCCGGGGTGGGCAAGTCCACCCTGCTGCTCGAGGTGGCGTCCAAGGCGGCCGTAGCCAAGTCCCGGGTGCTCTACGTCAGCGCCGAGGAGTCCGTGGCGCAGGTGCGCCTGCGCGCCGAACGCACCGGGGCACTGCAGCCGGAACTCTTCATCGCCGCCGAGACCGATCTGGCCACCATCCTCGGCCAGATCGACGCGGTCAAACCCGATTTGGTGATCATCGACTCCGTGCAGACGGTGTCTAGTTCCCTCAACGACGGCCAGGCCGGGCAGCCCGGCCAGGTGCGCGAGGTGGCGTCCACGCTCATCCGGCTCGCCAAGGACCGCAACCTGCCCGTGCTGCTGGTGGGGCACGTCACCAAGGACGGCACCATTGCCGGCCCGCGGCTGCTGGAACACCTGGTGGATGTGGTTTGTCAGTTCGAGGGCGACAGGCATACTGCGCTGCGGTTCGTGCGGGCCCTCAAGAACCGCTTCGGCTCCACCGACGAAGTGGGCTGTTTTGAAATGACCGGTGACGGCATCAGCGAGGTCGCTGACCCGAGCGGGCTGTTCCTCAGCCGCGGCACCGCCGCGGTCTCCGGCACCTGTGTGACCGTGGCGATGGAGGGACGTCGCGCCCTGCCGGTGGAGGTGCAGGCGCTCGTGATCGACACCGCCATGCCCAACCCGCGCCGGGTGACCAACGGCGTGGACGGCTCCCGCGTGGCGATGCTGCTGGCGGTGCTGGAGAAGCGGGCGGGCTATCCGCTCTCGAAAAAGGACGTGTACGTGTCCACGGTGGGCGGGGTACGGCTGGTGGAACCGGCCGCGGACCTGGCCATCGCGATCGCGGTCGCATCGGCGCTCAAGGACGAACCCATAGCGCACAACGTGGTGGCGTTTGGCGAGATCAGCCTGGCCGGTGAGATCCGTCCGGTGTCCGCGGCCAAACAGCGCGCCGCCGAGGCCGCCCGGATGGGCTTCAGCACCCGTATCGACGCGTCCAGCAGCACCGTGCAGACCGCGGTGAACCGGGCGCTGGGCACGGGTATCTCCCGGCGCGACGCCGAGCTGGACGACGCGTTCCGGTAGCGGGTCGGGTCAGTCCGTCGACGGCTCGATCGGTCCGAGTGCGCGCAGCAGGTCAGCCGGAGCCGCCTGCATCACGGCGGGGCCGGCCACGTCGAAGAAGACCATCTCCAGCGTCTCGCTGTGCACGGTGAGGAACTCCCGCAGCCACTGACCGTTGGCCACCATCACCTGCGGATCGACCTCGTCGGGGATCATCCGGGCGTAGTTCTCGCCGGAGGAGAAGAGCAGCAGGGTGCGCTTGTCGCTGCCCTCCCGACCGAACACCCGCACCTGCTCCGCGGAGCCCTTGACCACGAGCAACGGCGCGATCACGACATCGTTGCGGAGCGCGTACGCCACCGCCGCGACATCCTGCTTGGCCAGGGCGCTGGCCAGGGCATCCGATCGGGTATCTGAAGTCGCGTCTGTCACGTGCTCCATTCAATCATTCACGGCCGGAGCGGGGCCACTCGAGGCCTCAGCCCGGAGCGAACACCGCGGGCCGGCGGTCAGTTGAGCAGGAACTGGGTGGGGCCGGCCGATTCGACGCCGCCCACGCTCACAGAGAGGTAGTACGACGCGCCCTCGCCGGGCACGGGCTCCCGGTCGATGATCTCGCAGGTCTCCGGGCTGGAGCGGGTACGGTCCCAGGTGAGCGGCGTCTTGGTGCTCACCGCGACGCCTGGCTGCAGGGTGACCTCGGCGTCTGCCGGGTCGGACTGGCAGTCGGTGGAGGACCAGTACACGTCGGCGCCGCTGGTGATCGTGAACACCTGCGTGGCGGTGCCGGCGTTCAGGGTGCAGGGTGTGCTGCCGGTGTTGGTCACGCTCAGGGAGAGCTCAGGTTCGTCGCCCGCGTCGTAGGCGTCCTGGTCGGTGATCGCCTCGACCTGCACGGCCGCCGGGTCGCACGCCGCGCCGGCGGCGCCGGGGGCGGCCGGGTCGGCGGCAATTGCCGGATCGGCCGCGTTTCCGGTCGGCGTCGGCGCCGCCGTC
>NZ_SOFX01000006.1:0-71176 GCF_004402745.1 Cryobacterium sp. TMN-39-2 | reverse complement strand
CCACCGCGCCGCCGCCGCGGACGTCTCGCGGCCCGTGGTGCGCGCCGCGGCCCGCCGTACGTGCGGCGGCCCGTGTTAGATCACGGGCCGCCGCAGCTGGCACGGGCCGCCGCGGGTTGCACGGGCCACCGCGGGGAGGAGGTCAGGCGTCCCGGCGTTTGAGCAGCACCGCGGCGCCGGCCAGCGAGACGACCACCCAGCCCACCACGATGAGGATGTTCTGCCAGGTCTCAAAAGAGGCGCTGGTGAAGCCGTTCAGCCCGAAGCTGGCGAGGCCGGCGTTGGAGATCAGGTACGGGAGCAAGTCCGCCAGCCACTGGGCCGGAATCATCGACAGCACGATCGGCAGCAGCAGCAGGATGCCGAGGGAAGCGGCAATGCCGCCGGCGCTGCTGCGCAGCATGGCGCCGATGCCCAGGGCGAAGACGGCGACCAACGCAAGGTACAGCGCCCCACCGAGCAACGGGAGCAGCAGGTCGGAGTCAGCCAGGCTGGCAGTGACGCCCTTACCGGCGAGGAACATCGCGGCCACCAGGTAGGACCCGATGGTGCTGATCAGGCCGACCACGAAGGTGCAGACGAAGAGCACCACGGCCTTGGCCGCCAACACCGGCAGCCGCCGGGGAACGGCGGTGATGCTGGACCGGATCATGCCCGTGCTGTATTCGCCGCTGATCGCGAGCACTCCGAGAACCGCCACGACGAGTTGACCAAAGAAGACGCCGAAGGTGGCGGGCTGGGCGAGGAAGGTGGCCTGTTCGACGGCGGGGATCTCTCGGCCGGCGAGGTCGATGGAGGCCGACATGAGAGCGGCCAGGCCGAGCGAGATCACGATGACGGTGGCGTACGACCAGATGGTGGAGCGCACCGTGCGGAGCTTGATCCACTCCGAGCGCAGTTCACCACCGAAACTGAGGCCGGGTCCGGAAGGGACGAAGGCACGGACGGGGGCCGGGGCGATCGTGGTCATCGGACACTCTCCGTAAGGTCGGCGGCCGAGTATTCGGCGGCGGGGTCATCGGAGGTGCCGCCGGTGCGGTACTCCACGTCGTTCTGGGTGAGGGACATGTAGGCCTCCTCGAGCGACGCGCTGATCGGCGTCAGCTCGTGCAGGGCAATGCCGGCACGGGCCGCCTGGTTGCCGATGTCGGCGGCGGTGATGCCGACGATCTCGAGAAGGTCGGCCTCGGTGCGGGTGACGGTGATGTCGGCGCTCTGGAAGAGGGCGGCGAGCTCCGGCGCGTACGGGGTGCGTACCCGCACGACCTTGCGCGTGGCGGCGCCGATCAGTTCGGCCACCGGGGCATCCGCGATGACCTTGCCGCGGCCGAGCACGATGAGGTGGTCCGCGGTGACGGCCATCTCGCTCATCAGGTGGGAGGAGAGCAGGACTGTGCGGCCCTCGGCGGCGAGGTGGCGCACCAGATGGCGCACCCACTGCACGCCCTCGGGGTCGAGCCCGTTGACGGGTTCATCGAGGATCAACGTGGCCGGGTCGCCGAGCAGCGCCGCGGCGATGCCGAGGCGCTGGCCCATGCCGAGCGAGAAACCGCCGACGCGCTTGCGGGCGACGGAGTCGAGTCCGGTGAGTTCGATGACCTGCTTGACCCGGCTGGCCGGGATGGAGTGTGTCGCGGCCATGGCGAGCAGGTGGTTGTAGGCGCTGCGGCCGGTGTGGATGGCTTTGGCGTCGAGCAGCACCCCCACTTCGCGCAGGGGCGCCTTGTGCTCGCGGTACTGTTTGCCGTTGACGGTGACCGAGCCGTGGCTGGGCCGGTCCAGGCCCACGATCATACGCATGGTGGTGGACTTGCCTGCCCCGTTCGGGCCCAGGAACCCCGTCACCCGGCCGGGCTGCACCGTGAAGTCGACGGCGTCGACCGCGGTCTTGCTTCCGTAGCGTTTGGTCAGGGACTGTGCCTGAATCATCCGGTTCCTCTTCCCGTCGGCGGGGACGGAACGCATGCCGCGTCGACCCCACAGACGAGAGTATGACGCCGGACCCGGCGCCCGCATCCGTCGAGCGGATGGTTACGGAGCGCCGCCCCTCATCCTCTGGCCGGACCGGGCGGGGCCGGCGGGTCAGGGGCGGCGGACCGGTTTTTCGGGGACGGGAGCGGTGCCGGCGGCCCGCTGTGCTCGGTAGTAGGCGCGGGCCTCGACCTGGCGTTCGCGTTCGGCCCCGGTGGCGATCGATGCCCGCAGGTGTTCGGGGGCGTAACCGAACGCGTCGACGAGGTCGAGAGCGTGCGGCCGCAGCCTGGAAATGATGCGGTCGATGTACGCCGTGACCGCCAGCGCCCGTTTGCCGGAGAGCCGTCCGTTGATGAGGTACCAGGCCGCATGCTCTTCGATCAGGCGCAGGCCGAACAGGTCGCGCAGCCAGGTGAGCACCTGCCGGGTGCCCGCGTGGGTGGTCGTCTCGACAGCGCGGGTGAACGCCTCCCACTGGAGAAGCTCCGCATGGGCGCGGGCCGCCTCGATCAGCTCGTTCTGGTGAGAATTGAAGAGAGCGGCCGCCTCCTTCTTGGGCAGCTTGCTGGCGTTCCGCAACGACTGGGCGATGGCGGCGATCATGGTCTCAACCCTGTCGGTGAGCAGTGCTCGTTGGGTTCCGGTCTCCCGCAGGGCTCCGACGCTGCGCGCCGTGGAGCCGAAGTCGGCGACGGACTGGCCGAGTGTGCGCAGGCCGGTGCCATGGTAGGCGCGCCCCGCGGTCTGTTGCACCACGTACCTGGCCATCGCTCCGGCATCCGCGCCGGCGAACTTGCGGTTGTAGTCGGTGAGCAGACGCTTGGCCACCAGCTGCAGCAAAACGTTGTTGTCGCCTTCGAAGGTGGCGTAGACATCGAGGTCGGCGCGCAGCCCGACGAAGCGGTTCTCGGCGAGGAAACCGGCGCCGCCGCAGGCCTCCCTGGCCTCCTGCAGAGTGTCCAGGGCGTTCCACGTGGACAGCGGCTTGAGGGCCGCTGCGAGGGTTTCCAGGTCCTGCCTGTCGATATCCGTGGCCGCGGCGCCGCTGAACACCTGGTCGAACTTGACCAGGAACTCGTCGTGCGCGAAGGTCTGCGCATAGACGGTGGCCAGGCGCGGGATGAGGCGGCGCTGGTGGCGCTGGTAGTCGAGGATGACCTCTTCATCGGTGTCGCTACCGGCGGTGAACTGGCGGCGTTCGCTGCCGTAGCGGATGGCGATGGTGAGCGCCAGGGCGGAGGCCTGGGTGGCGGCGCCGTCGAGGGACACCCGGCCCTGCACGAGGGTGCCGAGCATGGTGAAGAAGCGCCGGCCGGGGCTGCCGATCGGGCTGGAGTAGCTGCCGTCGACGGCGACATCGCCGTACCGGTTGAGCAGGTTGGTGCGCGGGATGCGCACCTGGTCGAAGTGCAGCCGGCCGTTGTCGATACCGTTCAGGCCGCCCTTGAGGCCGTCGTCCTCGCCTCCGATGCCGGGCAAGAACGCCCCGGTGGCGTCGCGGAGGGGCACGTAGAAGGCGTGCACGCCGTGGTTGACGCCCAGGCTGATCAGTTGCGCGAAGACCACCGCGGCGGTGCCGTCGATGGCGGCGTTGCCGAGGTAGTCCTTCCAGGCCGCCCGGAACGGGGTGTGCACAACGAACTCGCCGGTGGCCACGTCGAAGGTGGCGGTGGTGCCGATGGCGGCGACATCCGACCCGTGGCCGGTCTCGGTCATCGCGAAGACGCCGGGCACTGCGAGGGACATGATGTCGGGCAGCCAGGTGTCGTGATGCACGGTGGTTCCCAGGTGCAGCACGGCGGCGCCGAACAGCCCCCACTGCACGCCGGCCTTGATCTGCAGGCTCGGGTCGGCCGTGACGAGCTCCTCGAATCCGGCGATGTTGCCGCCGTGGTCATCCGAACCGCCGAGCGAGCTCGGGAAGGCCCGGTGCACGTGGCCGTTGTCGGCGAGGATCTTGAGCTGACCGAGCACCCGCAGGCGGTGGTCCGCCATGGACTGCCCCTCGATGCGCTGCAGGTCAGGGCGGGCGGTGAGCTCGCGGGCCTTCAGCCGCACATCGGCCCAGGTGCCGAGCAGGGTGCGCGACAGGGCGGGCAGGTCGATGCGCGGGGCGAGCGGGTCGCCGGCGACCCGGACGGGCCCGGTGTCGGTGCGGGTGTCGGTGCCGACCGCGTCGGGCCGGGCGGGAGTGGGGCGCTGGGCAGTGTCAACCATCATTGGTCCTAACGTCGGCGCGGAAGTCGAGTGTTCGACCACGTTAGATCGGGGGCGCCGAGTGCGGAAATAGTGCGTGACGGGGCTACAAAGAAGGGCGCGGCGCGGCGCACTCAGACTGTAGCTCTTCTACAACAAGGGGGCGACTCAACCTACCAAGGCCCACAAAAGGGGCGGCGGATGAGCTCCGCCACCCCCGTCGATCCGGGTGGGTCAAGCGTTCGCTGCGACGACCTCGAGCAGGGCCTCGCCGTAAGACTCGAGCTTCTTCGCACCGACGCCGGTGATGCCGTCGAGGTCCGCCAGCGTGCGCGGTTTCGCCGCCGCGACGGCCACCAGGGTGGCGTCGCCGAAGACCACGTAGGCGGGAACGCCCTGCTGGCGTGAGGTGGTGCTGCGCCAGGCACGCAGGGCCTGGAACAGCGCCTCCTGCTCGGTGCTGAGCTCGGCGAGGCCGGCCTTGGCGGTGGCGGCGCGGGCAGCGGGGGTGCGCTTCACGGGCTTGTCGGGTTCGCTGCGCAGCTGCACGGGGCGGTTGCCGGCGAGCACCTCTGCGGCGGCCTCGGTGAGGATCAGGGTGCCGTATTCGCCGGAGGTGGCGATGAACCCCTGCGCGAGCAGCTGCCGCACGACTCCCCGCCACTGCTGGTCGGTGAGGTCGGCGCCGATGCCCCAGGTGGCCAGCTGGTCGTGGTTGTGCTGGGTGGTGCGCGGGGTGGTCTTGCCGCGCAGGATGTCGATGAGCTGGCCGGCGCCGAAGCGCTGGTTGCGTTCGCGCAGCAGGCGCACGATCGTGGAGAGCAGTTTCTGGGCGGGAACGGTGCCGTCCCAGGCCTCCGGCGGCGTGAGGCAGGTGTCGCAGTTGCCGCAGGGTTCACTGGCCTGGCCGAAGTAGCGCAGCAGGTTGACCCGCCGGCAGTGCACGGTCTCGCAGAGCGCGAGCATGGCGTCCAGGTGCGCGCTCATCTTGCGGCGGTGCGAGAGGTCCCCCGGCGACTCGTCGATCATGCGGCGCTGCTGCACGACGTCCTGCAGGCCGTAGGCGAGCCAGCCGGTGGATGGCAGGCCGTCGCGGCCGGCCCGGCCGGTTTCCTGGTAGTAGCCCTCGACGGACTTGGGCAGGTCGATGTGCGCGACGAAGCGCACATCCGGTTTGTCGATGCCCATGCCGAACGCGATGGTCGCCACGATGATGACGCCCTCTTCGCGGAGGAACCTGGACTGGGTGCGGGCGCGCAGGCCCTGGTCGAGGCCGGCATGGTACGGATAGGCGTTCAGGCCGTTGGCGCGCAGGAACTCGGCGGTCTGCTCGACGGTCTTGCGGCTGAGCGCGTAGACGATGCCGGCGTCGGTGGGGTGCTCGGTCTTGATGAAATTGAGCAGCTGCTTGCGCGGCTCGTTCTTGCCGACGATGCGGTACTGGATATTGGGCCGGTCGAAGCTGGCGACGAAGTGCTGCGCCTCGCCCATTTGCAGGCGCTCGGTGAGCTCCTTGTGGGTGGCGTCGGTGGCCGTGGCGGTGAGCGCGATGCGGGGCACGTCGGGCCAGCGGTCGGCGAGCTCGGACAGCGCGAGATAGTCCGGGCGAAAGTCGTGGCCCCACTGGGAGACACAGTGCGCCTCGTCGATGGCGAAAAGGGCGATGGTGCCGCGATCGAGGAACCGCTTGGTGGCCTCGTTGCTCAATCGCTCGGGGGCGACGTAGAGCAGGTCGAGGTTGCCGGCGAGGTAGTCACGTTCGACCTGGTTGCGGGCGGCGGAGTCCTGGCTGGAGTTGAGGAACGCGGCGCGCACGCCGACGAGGGTGAGCGCATCCACCTGGTCTTGCATGAGTGCGATCAGCGGGGAGATGACGATGCCGGTGCCCTCGCGCACGAGCGACGGGATCTGGTAGCAGAGGCTTTTGCCGCCACCGGTGGGCATCAGCACGACGGCATCGCCGCCACCGATGAGCTGGTCGATGATCTGGGCCTGCTCACCACGGAACGAGTCGTAGCCGAAGACCGTGTGCAGCGCCTCGGCGGCGGTGCTGAACTTGGCGGTGGCCCGCTTGGGCGGCGGCGGGGCAAGCAGCGTTGCGCCGCCGGCGGGCGGGCCGAAATCGACGGGACCGGAGCCGGCCGGGCCGGCGGCGGCGGACGCGGGCGTGGCGAAGCCACCCTGACCGTAGGGGTCTGGGGGCGGTGGGGCATCGAAGTCGTCCGGTGGCTCGAACTCGTCAGGATCCCACGGTATCTCGGCGTTCCAACTCACCCGCCAACTCTACCCGCGCCCACCGACGCCACCGGCCGGGGCGGCGGCATTGTGGATGGATGCCACGGCCCGCCCGCAGCTCTCGCGAAAGCGGTGGTGTGGTTGCTTCGGAGCACCCGAGGTGACCGTTCCACCGCTTTCGCGAAATTGCCCTCTGCGGGATGGGGTGATGGCTATTTCGGGGTGGGACGGCGCAGCAGCAGGAGGGTCACGCCGATCGCGGCGAGGATTGCCACGAGCGCTCCGCCGATCCAGAGCAGGTCGGTGACGTCGACCGCCGAGCCGGACTCCGAGACATCGGTGCCGGCCGCATCCGGGTCGGCCGGTCCGGTCTGGCCTGAACCAGCGGTGGCGCACTCGGGCGCGGTCGCGGAACCCTCGTTGAGCACCTGGGCCGCGTCGGGCTGCCAGGTGAAGCTGAAGGTGTCCGAGATCGGATGCCCATCGGTCGACACGACCTGCCAGGTCACCGTGTACTCCCCCGGCTGGCCGAGCTGCACCGCGGTCTCGAGTGTGGGCCCGGCGATCGTCGAACAGCCGTCGCCGTAGTATCTCGGCGCGTCGGCCGGGCCGGTGACCTGGATGACACTGCCCTCGCCCTGGCCCGAGAGGTCGAGCAGATTGTCGTTGGTGGTGATCGATACGGTCCCGGGCTGCTCGGTGACGATCGAACCCGCCGCCGGCGTCGAGCCGACCAGGTAGTTGTGCGCAAACGCCGGGGCGGCCGCTGCGCCGAGACTGGCGACGGCCAGCACGACCCCGGCCAGCGCCGACCGCTTCAGCATGCGGGCGTGCCGGCGGCTGTTTCGGATGGGTGCCATGGGGAGCTCTATGCTGCGTTCTTGCGGCGGGCGGCGACGGCGACCACGAGGCCGACAGCGCCGACGATGAGACCGCCGATGCCGAGCAACCGGGCCAGCACATCGTCGGTGGCGGTCGGCTCGGTCGCGGCGGCGTCATCCGCTGCGGCAGCGGCATTGTGACCGTGGCCGGACTCTGCGCCGGCCTCGGTGACGGTGAGCGACGGGGCCGGGTGGGCCGGTTCGGTCTCGCCCTCGACGACGGCCTCTGACCAGTCGGTCTCCCCGACCTCGCAAGACTGCAGCACGGGGAACGCCAGCGTGTCGCCGACGGCGGCGTCCTCGGGGATCTGCAGGCTGAGTACGAAGGTGGTGCGCAGGCCGTCGGCGAGCGGGGTGAGAGCCGTGTAGGAGACCTGGCCGTCGGTGAGTGGCGTGATGTCCCAGCCCGGGTTGATGGTGGGGGTGACGCTGGTGATGGTGTCGGGGATGTCGATGGTGATGCCGGTGGTGGCCGACCCGTCGCAGCCGTGGCCGAGCGAGAAGGTGAGCAAGCTGTAGGAGCCGGCGGCGGTCGACGACGGTTCGACATCGACGTGGGCGCTGGCGGCCAGCGGCGCAGACAGGGCGAGCAGGCCGGCTCCGAAAAGGGCGGTGGCGGCGAAGACGGGCGTGGAGAGCTTCATGATGGGTCCTTGGTTTTGTGGCCGGTCGACACGCGAGAGGTCGAATCGTGGCCGCAGCCCGCGCGGGGCCGACAGGCACGGCGAGGCTCGGTACGAAAATTCGACGGGGCGGCCGACGGATGGGTCGACATATATATAAGAGGTGCGAAGACTGAAGGTGGCCGAGCGTGACGCTCAGGCGAACAGGTGCACCGGCGGCCCGCGATGCCGCATCGGACTCAGCAGGACGAGAAGGTCGCGGGGCGGCAGAGCGGCCGAGGACGCCGAGATCGTCTGGGGGATGTTCGGGATCGGGGTGAGCACGAGGATCCGCACGAGGGCCTGCAGGGCCACCGTCGCGGTGCTGAACAGACCCCAGAAGGCCCGCTCGCCGAAGCGGAGCGCCAGGACGGTCACCACGGCGGCGAGGACGTGGGCCCCGGTCATCATCAGCCCGTGGTCGGCTCCGGACATGGTGCCGGCTTGCATCGATGATGGCACCAGCACGGCGACGCTGCCCGCGCTGTGGGCGTGCGCGGTTGACGCATCCGTGGTCACCAGGGCGCCGCCCGCGCTGCCGAAGGAGAACAGCCCGTGGAAGATGAGCTGACTCAGCAGCACCGCCGCGGTGAGTCGCCAGGTGGACAGGGTGCGGCCGGACAGGGCGATGGAGACGATCCCGGCGAAAGCCAGGGACACGACCACGGCCAACAGGCCGGGCACGCCTCCGCCACCCACGGTGTGCGACAACGCGGCAACAAACGTGGAGACGGCCGCGACGATCCACCCACGGGCGAAGCGCGCCCAGCGTGTGGTCATGATTCTCCCTTTGTCGCGGTTCCTCGAATCTATCAGGACCGCGCCGTTCAGCTGCCTCTCGGAGAACACGCGGCGCCGGTCGGGCAGAATGGGAACCGTGATGGCACCAAACAGGCACCCGGCATTTTCCCTCGGCACGTCGATCGCGGTGGCCGCCCTGCTCCTGTCGGGTTGCGCCGCCAACGAATCCGGTGACGAGACGAGCACTCTGGCCGGCACGCTGGACGGTGCCGGGTCGAGCGCGCAGGCCTCCGCCGAGGACGTTTGGGTGTCGCAGTTCCAACGGACCAACGCCAGCGTGACGATCAACTACGACCCGACGGGCTCGGGAGCGGGCCGGGAACAGTTCATCGGCGGAGGCGTCGACTTCGCCGGCTCCGACTCCGCCCTCAGCGACGAGGAACTGGCCGGGGAGTTCGCGGCCTGCGCGCCGGGGTCCGCCGCCATCGACCTGCCCGTCTACGTGTCACCGTTGGTGTTGGTCTACAACGTCGATGGCGTGGACAACCTGCGCCTGGATCCGGCGGCGATCGCGAACATTTTCTCCGGTGCGATCACGCGGTGGAACGACCCCGCCCTCGTCGACCTGAACCCCGACGCCACCCTGCCCGACGAACAGATCTCCGCGGTGCATCGCTCGGGTGCCGGAGATCTGGACGAGCGAGCCTGCCGACGCGTTTCCGTATTCCGGTGAGGGCGCCCAAGGCAACTCCGGCGTCGTGAGCGCCGTCGCCAACGGCAACAACACCATCGGCTACGCGGATGCGTCCAGGGTCGGTGACCTCTCTGTCGCGGCGTTGCAGGTGGGCGACGAGTTCGTCGATTACTCCACCGAGGCCGCTGCGGCCATCATCGATGCCTCGCCCCTGGTGGAGCGGGACAACCCCAACGACCTGGTGGTGGATGTCGACCGCACCTCCACGGCCCCCGGCGTGTACCCGCTGGTGCTCGTGAGCTACCTGATCGCCTGCGAAGACTATCCCGACGCCGACCAGGCCGAGCTCGTCGCGGCCTACCTGGCTTACGTGGCCAGCCCGGAGGGTCAGGCCGCCGCCGNCCCCCCCCCCCCCCCCCCCCCCCCCCCCCCCCCCCCCCCCCCCCCCCCCCCCCCCCCCCCCCCCCCCCCCCCCCCCCCCCCCCCCCCCCCCCCCCCCCCCCCCCCCCCCCCCCCCCCCCCCCCCCTGACCAGGCCGGGCGGATATCTGTGGAGCACCCGCGGATGCCCCACAGACATCCTGTGCTCGCGCGCGCTGTCACAAACCCGAATTGTGAGGGAGCACGCGAACGACAAAACCGTACCGCATCCCCGATCGTGCGCGACGGATTCGCGCGCCGGTTAACCGCCGGCAGGGCACCCGCCGAAACGGATGCCCTGCCGGTTGTGCGCTGGTGTTACAGGTTCGCCAGAGCGGTGATCGAGGCGTCGCCCGGCGTGGCCGAGGTGAAGCTGGAGTCGATCTCGGCCCGGTCGAGCAGGTCTTCCATGCGACGACGACGCTGCTTGGGGATCAGCGTGACGACGGTACCGGACTTTCCGGCGCGGCCGGTGCGGCCGGCGCGGTGCAGGTAGGTCTTGTACTCGTCGGGCATGTCGGCCTGGATGACCAGGTCGATGTCGTCGACGTGGATGCCGCGGGCGGCGACGTCCGTGGCGACGAGAACGTTGACGCGACCGCTGGTGAGCATCTGCAGGTTGCGGGTACGGCGGGCCTGGTTGAGGTCGCCGTGCAGGCTGGTGGCCTTGACGCCGGCGTCCTCGAGCTGGTCGGCGAGCTGCTCGGCGTAGGCGCGGGTGCGGCTGAAGATGAGCGTCTTGCCCTGGCGGTCGACAAGCTGGCCGATGATGGAGGCCTTGTCGCGGTGCTCGATGAGGAGCACCTTGTGGTCGATCGTGCTGGAGGCCTGGTCTTCACCGGCGACCTCGTGCACGGCTGGGTTGGTCAGGAATTCCTTGACCAGCGAGGCGACGCCCTTGTCGAGGGTGGCCGAGAACAGCAGACGCTGGCCGCCCTTCTTGGTGAGGCGCAGGATGCGCTGAACCGGCTCAAGGAAGCCCAGGTCGCACATGTAGTCGGCCTCGTCGAGGACCGTGATGACAACCTCGGACAGGTCGAGACGACCCTGCTCGACGAGGTCCTCGATGCGGCCGGCGGTGCCGATGATGATGTCCACGCCGCGCTGGAGGGCGCTGACCTGGCGGTACTGCGGAACGCCGCCGTAGATCTGGGTGGTGAAGAGGCCGACGCTGCGCGCGATGGGCTGCACGGTGCGGTCGATCTGCAGGGCCAGCTCGCGGGTGGGGGCCAGGATCAGCGCGCGGGGCTTGCGGGCCATCTTGCGGTCCTTGGCGCCGTTGTTCTCCATGAGCTTCTCGATCATGGGAGCGGCGAACGCGATGGTCTTGCCGGAGCCGGTCTTGCCGCGGCCGAGCACGTCGCGGCCGGCGAGCACATCGGGGATGGTCGCGGCCTGGATCGGGAACGGGGACGGAGCGCCGAGGAGAGCGAGCTCGCGCACGATGTTGCCACCGAGCCCGAGGTCGCCGAACGTCACGCCGACAACATCTTCTGCGGTCGTGGCGATGGCCTCGAGGCGCTCGAGCACCACGTCGTCGCCGGCGGCGAACTTGGGCTTGGAGTCGCGGTCGGGGTAGAAGTTGCTGGAGTGGCCGCCGTCGTTGGAACGGTCGTTGCGGGCCGCGCGGTCATTGCTGTACGCGGGACGTTCGCCACGGGCCGGACGGTCGTTGCTGTACGACGGGCGGTCGGTGCGGGCGGGGCGATCGCCGTAGGACGGACGCTCCGTGCGGGCCGGACGGTCGCTGTTGTAGGACGGACGCTCGGTGCGGGCCGGACGGTCGCTGTTGCGGTCGTTGTAGGCGGGGCGATCGGTGCGCGGGGCACGGTCACCGTACGACGGACGGTCGTTGTTGTACGACGGACGGTCGGTGCGCGGGGCACGGTCGCCGTAGGACGGACGCTCGGTGCGAGCCGGACGGTCGTTGTTGTACGACGGGCGATCGGTGCGCGGGGCACGGTCGCCGTACGACGGACGGTCGTTGTTGTACGAGGGACGGTCAGTGCGCGGGGCACGGTCGCCGTAGGAGGGACGGTCGCCGCGAGCGGGACGGTCGTTGTTGTAGGAGGGACGGTCGCCGCGAGCGGGACGGTCGTTGTTGTACGAGGGACGGTCGGTGCGCGGGGCACGCTCGTTGGAGGCCGGACGCTCGGTGCGGGCACCGTAGGCGGGACGGTCACCGTAGGCGGGACGGTCGGAGGAGGAGCGCTCACCGGAGCGCGCTGCGCGCTCGTCGGCGTTCCAGCGCTGCTTCTTGGGAGCGCCCTCGTCTGCGCGGTAGCCGCGGTGTCCGGGGCTCTTACTGCCGCCCTTGGGTGCGCCCTTGGGGCCGCCCTTGGAGTGGCTCGGGTCGAAGTTCTTGGCTGCGCGGCCGACGGCCGGCTTCTTGCTAGAAGGCATAGAAGTATTTCTGGGTTGTGTTGAGTACATGGCAGTAGTGCGTCGCACGGCGACGCAACCTGAGAACCCGGGCAGTCTATGGCCGGGGCCGTTCACATACAGTGATTTTTCACCAGCGGATTACTGGGAAACCGGCCCATCCTGACTTACAAACCCATCCGCGCACACAATGAAACACGCGGTGTCAAGAGCCGACTTGTCTACGTTACCTTATCGAGTCCCAAAAGTCACGGTTGCTAGCCGGCCGACTTTGGGTGCGCGATGCCGTCGAGCCACTGTGCGAAGGACTGGGCACCGCGTTCGGTGTTGGGGGCCGGCAACAGGGTGCCGTCTCGCATCGCGGTGCCCATTCGGCCTGGGAGCTTGAATTGCACGATGCGGGTATGAGTGCGCGTGACTCGGGCGTAGTCGCGCACCATGTCGACAAGGCGTTCCTCCCGTGGGCCGCCGAGATCGGGCACCTGCCCGCGCGGCGGGCCCACCGCAAGCTCGACGAGCCGCTGGGCAACCTCCCGCGCCGCCACGGGCTGCGTTCGCATGACGGGCACCAGGGTGAGGATGCCGCGCGAGCCTCGCCCGAGGGTCTGGGCCGCGAACTCGTGGAACTGCGTGGCCCTGAGCATGGTCCACGGCACGGCGCCGCGTTTCACCGTCTCCTCCTGGACGACCTTGCCCGCGTAGTACCCGGCGGAGACCGTGTCGGCATTCACGATCGAGAGGGTGACGTGGTGCCGCACCCCGGCGGCGGCCTCTGCCCTGAGCAGAGTGGCCGTGGCCGTGCCGAAGAAGCGGGTGGACGCTTTAGCGGACAACGTGGAGGTGTTGACCACATCGATGACCCCGTCAACACCGTCGAGCGCCGAGGAGAGCCCGTCTCCGGTCACGAGGTCGAGTCCGGTCGACCGGGCGAGGACGACAGGCTGGTGCCCAAGACGGCTGACCAGGTCGGTGACGTGACGCCCGACGGTGCCGGTTCCTCCCGCTATCGCAATCTTCACGACGCCTCCTTTTCGAGCTCTCCCCGCGGGGACAGGCCCAGGTGATGCCGCGATTCTATGCCGATGGCGCCGAAACCTCTGGGCCTGCGGGGCCCGCCGCGATTGGGCGGGAGGCCGGGGATCGTGCAGACTCGTTCGATGCGCACTCCCGATCTCTCCCCGCGTGCCACCGGTGGCCTGGTGAAGACCGCTGTGGCACATCCCCGCCTTCTGCAGGCCGTGAAGACGGCCGTTGCGGTGGCGATCGCCTGGAAGCTCGCCCCCCTGATGCCCGGCGTCGCCAACGATTACCCCTACTACGCGCCGCTCGGCGTCATCGTGGCCAGCTTCCCGACCCTGATGGGGTCGATCAAGAACGCCATGCAGACCCTTGCCGGGCTGGTGATCGGCATTGCTCTGGCGGCCGCGGTGATCATCTTCAGCGAACCCAGCGTGCTGACGGTGTCGCTCGTGGTGGGGATCGGCATGCTGTTCGGCGGCATCCGCCAGCTGGGCGCCGGACGGGAGTACGTGCCGATCGCGGGACTGTTCGTGCTGATCGTCGGCGGTCCGAACGCCGACGGCTATTCGATCGGATACGTCTCGCAGATGACCCTGGGCATCGTTGTCGGGCTGGCGGTGAACCTCCTCGTCGCACCCCCGCTGCGGGTGACTGCCGCGGTGAAGGAATTGTCCAGGTTGCGGAGTGCGCTCGGATTGCACCTGGGTTCGGTTGCCGACGCGCTCGAGGCGAGCTGGCCGCCCGAGGAGGGCGAATGGTCCAAGCAGGGCGCCACGTTGGCGAGCACCAGCACCGCCGTGCGTCGCGCGTTGGCGGAGGCCGACGAGAGCCGCCGGATCAACCCGCGGGCGCGCATCCGGCCGCACGATCTCAGCACCGACTATGACGACCTGGCGGCGCTCGAGAACGCGACCTTCTATGTGCGCGACCTCACCGACGTGCTCGCTGGGGCGGCCTGGGGTACACCGGTGCCCGTGGAACTGCCGGCGGCGCTGCGACCGGCGCTGAGTGCGGCGGTGCGGGCGACGGCCACCCTGGTCAATGAATGGGACACCGGGGAACCGAGTCTCGACACCCTGCGGGCGGCCGAGGATGCCGCAGCCGCCATGACCCAGGCGATCCATGAGCACCGTGACCTGGGTGCGGAAGCCATCGTCGCGGCCAGCGCGGCGGCCCTCGACGTCACCCGGATGCTCGCCGCTCTGAGCCCGGGGATTACCCGCGACGTCCCCGCGAAGGCCTGACGCCCCGCTGAGGCCGCCGTCGGGCCGCTCTGCGACGCGCCCGGCCGGCGTTTTGACGCCCGCCGATTAGCGGGCCGGGCCCGACCGATCTATTCTCGAAAGCACCCGCACCCAGCACATTTCAGGAGCATCCGTGAGTAACGGTCGCCGCATCATCGGACTCGGCTCCCGACGCTTTCTCGTTCTCTTCGTCGCCTATGCCGGCGGCATGGCCGTCGTGGCCACCGCCTTGCTCGGCGGCCTGCATTGGAACCTGCGCCCGGTGGCGCCCGCACAGGCCGGCGGAACCGCGAGCGAGGTCGACACCACGGCGATCGTGGGCATCCGCACCTTCACCGCGCCCGGGGACGCCGTGATCGATGAGGACGTCGTCTACGCCACCCAGCCTGACGGCACCCAGCTCACCCTCGACGTCTGCTCGCCGCCGGAAGCGGATGCCGGGTCAACCGCTGACGTGGACGGCGGCACCGGGGACGCGGCGGCCGGCCAAACGGCCGCGCCCGATCCGTCCGCTGAGCCCGAGCCGACGGCGGCTCCCGCCGACGACGCATCCGCGGATCCGGCCACCGCTGGCGCGATGGAACCGGGCACGGACACCGAGACGCCCTCTCAAGCCACCCTCCGGCCGGCGGTGCTCTCCATCCACGGCGGCAGCTGGGCTCGCGGCGACAAAGGCAACAGCGACTGGCGCAATGTCTGCGAATGGCTCGCCTCCGAGGGGTTCGTGGCGTACTCGGTGAACTACAGGCTGGTGCCGGCGGTGAGTTTTCCGGCTGCCATTGAAGACCTGGGCCGCGCCGTCGAGTGGATGCGCGCCAATGCCGAGCGCTACGGCGTCGACCCCGACCGAATCGGTGCCTTCGGCGGCTCGGCGGGCGGCAACCTGGCCACGCTGCTCGGTGCCCGCGGCAGTGGATCGCTCACCGACGGCAGCCGGGTCGCGGCAGTTGCCGAGCTCTCCGGGCCCGTCGACCTGAGCTACGACGGCATCGTGGTGGCCGGCGGCTCCTCTGGGCTTGAGCAGATCGTGCTCGACTACCTGGACTGCGAATCGCTGCTGGACTGTCGGGCGGCCCGGGACGCGTCGGCCGTCAGGTCGCTGGATCGCACCGACCCGCCCGTCTTCGTCGGGGCGTCCACTGACGAGTTCATTCCGCTGAGCCAGTCCACCGGCTTCGCCGCGGAGCTCAACGCCCTCGGCATCGTCAACCAGCTCGTCACCGTGCCGGGCAGCCTGCACTCCATCGGCATCCTCGATGCGGCGATGCGCGGTGCGGTGTCGGCCTTTTTGCACGAGCACCTCGACACGGACTGAGCCCGGCGCACGGCTCGAAAAGAGTTATCCACAACTCGAGGTTTTATCACACACGGGTTCGATGTCGGGATACTCTGCTTGCGTGTCCACCATCGAAGATGTATTCACCCCTGGTCCCGGCGCTCCGCCCGGACCGGTGGCCGGTGCTGTGGTCGGTGCTGTGGTCGGTGCTGTGGCCGGTGCTGACGGGTCGGCGGATGCGCTGGCGGTGGCGGTCGAGGCCGTGTCGGGGTTGGGCTGCTGCAGCGCCGATTACGACGCCCTGTCGGATACGCAGGTTCTGACCGGTCAACGTGATCTGGCCCGGTTGCGCAACCTGGTCGAGACCCGGGCGGTGTGGCTGGCGAAGACTCTCGCGTACCGGTCCCGGCCGGAGCTGGGCCAGCAGGGTCTGGCCGCTCAGCAAGGCTTCCTGTCGCCCGACGCGTTGATTCAGAAGGTGACCGGGGCGACGAAGACCGATGCGCGCAAGCTGGTCGACGTGGGCCGGATGCTCGCGCGCACCGAAGCCGCCGAGGCCGAAGCCGTAGCAGCGGCCGAGGAGGAAGCCGCCCGCCGGCTCGTCGATGGGACCGACGAGGGCGGCGAGCCTGGCGAACCCGCCGAGACTGACGAACCCGAGGCGGCCTTCGCCGGTGGCGAGCCGGTCCTGCTGCCCTGGTACACGCCCATCTCGCACGCCATCGCCGACGGCACCCTGTCGGTGGCCGCGGCACACGCGATCCGCACCGGGCTGGGCGACGTCGACACCGTCGTCACCGGGCCAGCCCTCACCGACGCCGTGCACACCCTGCTCGGTCAAGCGCGCACGATGACCGTGGACCACCTCCTCAAACGCTCCCGCCGGATGCGCGACAGCCTCGACGAGGCCGGCATCGCGGTCCGAGAACAAAAAGCCTGGGACGACCGCTACCTGCGAGTCTGGAAACTACCCACCGGGCAGGTCTGCATCAACGGGTTGTTCCCGCCCGAGCAGGGCGAATTCATCGTCTCCACCTTCGACAGCCTCACCAGCCCCCGCCGCGGCGGAGTGCACTTCGTCGACCCGGCCCGCGCCGAATGGGCCCAATCCGTGCGCGATGACCCCCGCAGCACCGACCAACTCACCGCTGACAACTTCCTCGACCTGCTCACAGCCGGCACCAAGGCCAACCCCCACCGCATGCTCGGCGGCCGCAAACCCGCCGTCCGCATCCTCACAACCCTCAGCCCCACCCCCACACCGCCGCCCGGGAAACAGGTGCACCTGCAGGACCCGGCCGACATCCTCGCCCCACTACCGGACGGCACCGGACACGGCTACCTCGAAGGCAACCCCGCACCCGTGTCCCAGCAAACCATCGACCGACTCATCTGCGACTCCGGCACCATCGACATCACCTTCGACCCCACCGGCCAACCCCTCGACGTCGGCCGCGAAGAACGCCTCTTCACCCCCGCACAACGCATCGCCCTAGCCGCCCGAGACGGCGGCTGCCGATGGGGCGACTGCGACAAACCACCCACCCTCACCGAAGCCCACCACATCCAACACTGGGCCCGTGACCACGGCAGCACCGACCTCCGGCTCGGCATCCTGCTCTGCAACCCCCACCACCGACTACTACACAACCAAGGCTGGCAAATCCTCGAACACCAGGACCAATACTGGCTACGACCACCGGCAACCATCGACCCCGGCCAAACACTCATCGAAATGCCCAGCAAGAACCCAGCCACGCAGGAGCAACATCGGAAACAGGAGCCGACCGACAGGACCTGACCGGACGGCGGGTCACGACACCGCAAATACCAGTAGCGCCAGTTGAACCCGTAGGACCTCGCAGTGCGAGTAGGACCAGTAGGACCCGCAGTCCCAGTAGGGCCAGTGAGGCCAGTTCTGTCATCCGACTCCAGCTCGATCTGGAGCGCTGGAACGGCCGATTCATCGGTACGGCCGGACGCGTAGCGGCCGCCAGGGCGCGGTGCGATACTGGCGCCACTGCCGGTTGACCGGCCAACTTTCTACCGCTCGGGATTGCGATTCGGACATGGCCCTGACGTCGCGTGGCTGCGCTGCACACCGAGTCCTGCGCGCACGCCGACTGCGAACGACCGCCATTGCGGGTCTGCTCGTGCTGGGTTCCACGGTCCTCACGGCGGGCGCGCCGACAAGCATGGACGCCGCGTCAACCCTCGCCGCTGCCACGGGCACGACTACCGGCACGCGCCAGCCAAGCGACAATCCGACACCCACACCCACACCCACACCCACACCCACACCCACGGACACCCCACCGCCCACCCCGACCCCGACTCCGCAACCGACGGAGTCACCGATCGACGAACCTTCGGAGCCGGGCGTGTCCCCGGAGCCGTCCGGGCCGCCGCTCAGCCCCAGCCCGACCAGTCCGCCAACGCCGGGTGACCCGACGAGCCCGGAGCCGACGCCCACCCCGGAGCCGACGGCGGAGCCTACGCCGACCCCGCAGCCAACCCCCCAACCCACGGATCCGCCCACCGACTCCACGCCCCCGACGTCTCCACTCACGCCCCCCACGAGCCCAGAAAACATCCCCTCGACATCAACAAGGCCGTCGTCTCCGGCCCCACGCTCGCCCGGCCGCGCGACGAGGCCGCTGAGCACCGCGGTGGCGGCTCCCTCGCTCGATGCCGCCCGCGCAGCATCCGCTCTCGCGGCCGCGGAGGGCGCCCGCGCCAACGCCCAGTCGGCCTACGACGCCGCCAGACTCGATCTCGCGGCGACGATGGCCGATAAGACCGCCGCCCTCACCAGGCTCGAGGAGGTTCGCGTGTTGGCCGACGCGGCCGCACTTCGCGCAGAGGTATCGACGCGCACGATGGCCAACCTGGTGCGAACGATGGTGCAAGAGGGCTCCGGCACGGCAGCACTGGACGCCTTGCTCAGCGATCGGGGCTCGGCGGACCTGCTCTCCCGGCTGGGAACCGTCGACCGGATCTCGATGCTGGCGGGCAATATGAGCGAGATCCGAGCCCTTGTCGACAGGGACAGCCAACGTGCGGCCACCCTGCAGGCCGACCTCGCCACCGCGCAGACGGCGGCGCTGGCTTTTACCGTCACCGAGCAGCAGGACGCCCTCGCGACCGCGGAGGTGTCGCTGAGCCAGGCCACCGCGGCCTTCGCAACCGCCAGCACGAACGCCGAGGCGGCGCTGGCCGATTCCGTCCAGGCCTCTGCGGACCGCGCTACTCAGGCGGTCAGCCAGCTGGCCGGCACCCTCGGTGCCCGGCTGAGTGACCAGGGTTGGGCCACTCCTGCTGTGGGAAGCCTTACCGACGGATTCGGCCCCCGACCTGAGCTGCCGTTACCCGGCGTTCTGCCGTTCCACTCGGGTGCCGACCTCGCCACCGCGTGCGGCTCCCCGGTGTACGCCGCCAGCAACGGTGTCGTCGCCCAGACGGGCCGATTCGGGACCTACGGCAACTGGGTGCTGATCGACCACGGCGACGGGGTGACCACCGGTTATGCCCACATCGCAGACGACGCCACCCTCGTGGCTGCCGGCCAGAGGGTCACGGCCGGTCAGGTGATCGCCGGAGTGGGCAGCACCGGCTCCTCCACCGGCTGCCACCTGCACCTCGAGGTGCGCGTCGACGCCATAGCTCTCGACCCACTCCCCTTCTTCACCGACCGCGGGATCGGACTCGGGATCGGCTAGATCAGCGCAGTGAACGTCGCATCCGACGGCTCTCCCGGCCGCCCTCGACCACCAGGTACAACACCGGCAGCACCACCAGGGTCAGCACCGTCGATGACACCAGGCCGCCGATGACGACGAGCGCCAGCGGCTGCGAGATGAAGCCGCCGTGTCCGGTGAGCCCGACGGCCATGGGCAACAGGGCGAAGATGGTGGCGAGCGCCGTCATCAGAATCGGCCGCAACCGGCGAGACGCGCCGTGCACCAGGGCGTCGTAGACGCTCTGCCCCCGGCGCCGGTACTGGTTGACCAGGTCGACGAGCACGATGGCGTTGGTCACGACGATGCCGATGAGCATCAGCACGCCGATCAATGAGGCGACGCCGAGCGGGATGCCCGTGACCACCTGCAACGCGATCGCCCCTGTCGCCGCGAACGGCACCGATACCAGCAGGAGCAGCGGCTGCAACAGCGACCGGAAGGTGGCGACCATGACGATGTAGACGATCAGGATGGCGACGAGCATCGCGATGCCCAGCTGCTGGAACGCGTCAGTCTGGTCGGCCGAGACGCCGCCGAGACTCGCCGTGGCGCCGGTGGGCAGCTCGGTGTCGGCCAGGGCCGTCGTGACCTGGGCGGTGGCGGTACCGAGGTCGTCGCTGTTGGGCGTGGCCGAGATCGTCGCGGTGCGCAGCCCCTTGGTGGTGGTGAGGGTGGACGGTCCGTCGACCTGCTGCACGGCGGCCAGGCTGTCGAGCGGGACCAGCCCCGCGAGAGTGGGGATCTGCAGGGCGGCGAGCTCCGCCGTGGTGGTCGGGGACGAGCCCGACTGCAGGTAGACCGACAGGGTGGCCTCGTCGATCACGATCGAGCCGATCGTGCTGGGCTGCATCGCCTGTGACACCAGCGTGCCGAGGGCCAATTCGCTGAGCCCGGCGGCGGCCGCCGCACTGCGGTCGATGGTCACGGCCACGTACGGGCGGGAGGCGGCGAGGTTGCTGCTGGCCTGGGTGAGGGAGTCGAGCTCGCCGACGACCGCGAGAATATCGTCGGATGCGGTCTGCAGGTCGGCGCCGGACGCCGCCGTGATGTCGATTTCGATGTCCGACGAGCCGCCGAAGCCGCCCCCGGACGAGACCGTGATCTCGCCGGCGTCGTCGAGGGTGTCGAGCTGCTCGCGCACCTCGACCTGGACCGCGTCGGCATCCGCGGAATCGTCGGTGGTCACCGAGTAGGTGACGGTGCTGGAGGACGACCCTCCACCGGCGAAGGCCGCGAACGCACTGCCGCCACCGATGGAAACCTGCACGATGCTCACCCCGTCGACGGCGCGGACGGTGTCTTCGACCGCGGTGGAGGCGGCATCCTGGGCGGCGAGACTGGTGCCCACCGGAAGCTCCTGGCTGACCTGGAAGGTGGACTGGCCGGTCGAGCCGAGGAAGTTGACCTTCATGAAGGGCAGCATGGCGACGGTGCCGACCAGGACCAGTGCGGCGAGCAAGAGAGTGGCCACGTAGTGCCTGAGGGTCCAGTGGATGACCGGCAGGTAACCCTGCTGCAGACGACTGGGCTGTTCGCGGGCATCGCGTTCGTCGAAGCCGTCGGCGTCTGGCGCGGCGTGCCGGTTGCGGGTGGTCGGCGTGGACGAGGTGGTCGGTGCGACGGCGGCCGGTGCGGTCCCGGCGCTGACCGGCGCGGCTGTGAGTGGCACGGCTGCGACTGGCATGGCTGTGACTGGCGGGGCGGTGACTGGCGCGGCGCTGATGGCGGCGGACGCGGCGATTGCCTGACCGTCCGGGGACGGCTCGGCGGCGGCGGGCTTCGGCGCGCGCAGGAACCAGTAGGCCAGCACCGGAACGATCGTGAGTGAGACCAACAGCGATGCGAGCAGGGCGATGGTGACCGTGAGCGCGAACGGTCGGAAAAGCTCGCCCGTGGAGCCGCCGACGAACGAGATCGGCAGGAATACCGTGACGGTGGTGATGGTGGAGGCGGTGATGGCGCCGGCCACTTCTCGGACCGCGCGCACGATGGTCTCGGCGCGGTCGGCGCCCCAGACCAGGTGCCGTTTGATGTTCTCGATGACGACGATGGAGTCGTCGACGACTCGGCCGATCGCGATGGTGAGGGCGCCGAGCGTGAGGATGTTGAGCGAGTAGCCCACCGACTGCAGGCCGATGAACGTGATGAGCACCGAGGTGGGGATGGAGATCGCGGTGACCAGGGTGGCGCGCACCGACAACAGGAAGACCAGGATCACCAGGACCGCGAAGACCAGGCCGAGGATGCCCTCCTGGGTGAGCGCGTCGATGGACTCCTGGATGAACGGGGCCTGGTCGAAGACCACGGTGATGGTGGTGCCGGGCACGGCGTCTTCGAGCTGCGGCAGGATGGCGCGCACGGCGGTCGAGACGTCGACGGTGTTCGCGGCCGGCACCTTGGTCACCGAGATGGTGAGGGCTGGTTCGCCGTCGACCCTGGAGATGCTGGTGACGGGGTTCTCGACCACCGCGACAGCGGCGACGTCGCCGATCGAGACCGGTCCGGCCGCCGCGGGCGACAGGCCGGCTGCGGCGCCGGCGATCAGAGGCAGCGCGGCGATCTCCTCGGCGGAGCCGAGCTTGGTGCCGGCCTGCACAGACAGGGTGGTGTCGTTCTCGGTGAGGGAACCGGCCGGGATGAGCGACCCGTTCTGCTGCAGAGCGTCCCGGATAGCGCTCGCGCTGAGGCCGCGCGCGGCCAGGGCCGCGGCATCCGGCGTGATGGTGACGCGCCGGCCGATGTCGCCGACGAGGGCGGCATCGCGCACCCCGTCGATGTCGCGGATGTCGCCGAGGACGCCGCGGGTGAGCTGGTCGGCGATGGTGTCGGCGTCGCCGCCGGACACGGCGAGCGACAGCACCGGGAAGTCGTCGATGCTGCCACTGATCACCTGGGGGTCGAGGTCGGCGGGCAGGGTGGTCTTGATGCGGTTGACGGCCTGGCTGATCTTGGATTCGGCCTTGACCAGGTCGGTGCCGTAGGTGAACGTGGCGTTGACCAGCGACGAGTTGGTGCTGCTGGTGGTGGAGGTGGATTCCAGGCCCTCGATGCCCTGGATGGCGGTCTCGATCGGCGTGGACACGTCATCGTTGACCACCTCGGGCGAGGCACCCGGGTAGCTCGTCGAGATCAGCAGCGTCGGCAGCTGCAGGGAGGGGATCAGCTCCTGCTTGAGGCTGGTCAGCGCGAGGGAGCCGAAAACGGCCGCGACGATGGTGATGAGCGCGATGAGCGCCCGGTTCTTCATGCTCAAGACCGAGAGAAAATACACCCGATCAGTATCCCATTGCACAGTAGCCACCAGCGGGGCCGGCAGCCGTGAGATGTGACGGTCTGGTTACGGTCAGACCACATCGGCGAGGTACCCGGTGTCGGGCATTGGATGCCGCAGCAGCGACTCCCAGGCCAGCCCGAGGGCGTCGAGGGCACGCGGCATCTCGTCGGGACCGGAGCAGAACGGGATGCGCAGGAACCTCTCGAACGCTCCGTCGATGCCGAAGCGCGGGCCGGCCGGCAGCAGCAGCCCCTGGGTGCGCGCCGCGAGGGCGAGCTGGGAGCTGACCGGCCGGCCGAGGTTGACCCACAGGGTGACGCCGCCGTCCACGTGGGGCACCTGCCAGTCGGGAAACCGCGTGCTCAGACCCGTCACGAGACGGTCCCGCCCCGCCCGCAACAGCGTCCGGCGGGACTCGAGAATCTCGGGCAGCTCCCGCAGCAGCCGCGTGACGATGAGCTGCTCCAGCACCGGGGTGCCGAGATCGTTGGCGAGCCGGGCCGCGGCCAGCTTGCGGATCAGGCCGGGGTCGGCCCGGATCCAGCCCACCCGCAGACCGCCCCAGACCGTTTTACCCACCGACCCGACGGTGACGGCGAGGTCGGGCCGGTCGGGGTCGGCCGAGGCGGCGAACGGGCCGAACTCCCCCGGCCGGTCGATGTCGAGTTCGCCGATGGTTTCGTCGCTGATCAGCACGGTGCCCTGCCGGGCAGCCGCGGCCAGCACCCGTTCTCGTTGGGCAACGGGCATGGTCTGCCCGGTGGGATTCTGGAAGTCGGGCATCAGGTAGCCGAGCACCGGATTGCTGCGCTGGATCGTCTGCAACAACGCCGACTCGTCCCAGCCGGCGTCCGCGCCGGGCAGCGCGGCGGTGACTGACACCGGCATCAGGCGACCGCCGGCCGCCCGCAGCGCCTCGTAGGCATGCGGGTAGGTCGGCGTCTCGACGAGGACCCTGTCGCCCCGGCTGATCAGCACCCGCGCGAGCAGGGCGATGGCGTGCTGGGCGCCGACGGTGACCATGATCTGTTCGGGCTCGGTGGGCAGCCCCCTGGCCCGGTAGCGGTCGGCAATGGCCCGGCGCAGTTCGGGCAGGCCGACGGGGTCGAAGCCAGAGCCGGTCAGGTGCGCCGGCAGGTCCGCCGCGGCGAGCGCGGCCACCTCGGCGAGGCCGGGCCAGGCGGGCAGCACCGCCTGGCCGAGATCGAGCACGCCGGCCGGCACCGCGGCATCCGCCACGACGGTCACCCCGGGCAGACGGACGACACTGCCGGAGCCCTGCACACTGTGCAGATAACCGGCCTCGCGCAGCTGCCGGTACGCGGCCGTGACCGTGGTGCGGCTGAGCCCCAGCCTGATGCCGAGGTCGCGTTCCGCGGGCAGCCGGCTATCGGTGGGGATGCGGCCGTCGAGGGTGAGCAGGCGGATGCGGTCGGCCAACGCCCGGTAGGCGCTGCCCGCCGTGCGCCAGTCGCCCAGCAATGACTCCAGGCCGCGGGCGGTGAGCTGGTTCGACGACATGAAGCCACTCTAGGCAAATTGGCTACTTGAGGACAGGGTGCTGATGCAATTGGATTGACTCTTATGACCCGTCGTGTGATTCAGCTCATCATTGGCCTCTTCCTCTATGGGATCGGTATCGCGTTGATCGTGCGCGGCGCGATCGGGGTGGCCCCGTGGGACGTACTGACCCAGGGCATCGACGGGCAACTGCACCTCGGTTTCGGAGTCATCACCACGATCATCAGCGGCATCGTGTTGCTGCTGTGGATCCCGCTCAAGCAGCGGTTGGGCATCGGCACCGTCCTGAACGCTGTGCTTGTGGGCCCGGCGGCGGATGTGGGCCTGTGGCTGGTGCCGGCAGACCTCGCCCTGTGGCTGCGAGTGTTGCTGTTCGCCGCCGGGTTGCTGCTGCTGGCCATCGCCTCGGGTATCTACATCGGTGCGGGACTCGGCCCCGGTCCGCGCGACGGCCTGATGACCGGGCTGCACGCCCGCACCGGCTGGCCGATCTGGACGGTGCGCACCGGCATCGAGGGGCTGGTTCTCGCGACCGGCTGGGTGCTCGGCGGCAACGTCGGGGTGGGCACCGTGCTGTTCGCCCTCCTGGTGGGGCCGCTCTGTCAGTGGACGCTGCCTCTGTTCGCCAGGGACCGCAGCCGTCGTGAGGCGCCGACCCCCGCGTTCGATCCCGCGTAGCTCGCGAAAGCGGCCCTGTGGCGACCTCGGCCGGCGGAAGCGACCACTTTCCCGCTCTCGCGGGATGGACGCCGCCTCGTTAGAGGGTGCGGTCCAGGTAGGCCGCGAGGGCGTCACGCACGAAGCCGGCCCCGGCCTGGCCGCCGTAGTGGGCCGCGAATCTGTCGTCGGCGACGTACATCTCGCCGAGCCCGCGCACGTAGGCGGCGGCCGGGTGGCCGTTCTCTCGCGGTATGCCGGGCACACCATCGAGCCACTCCACATGCCGCCTGGCTAATTCCTGCGCCTCGGCACCGGCGGGGGCGATCTGTCGTGCGGCGGCCTCCTGCCAGTCGGCCTGGAGCGCGGCGGTCGTCGCCTGCCACTGGGCACGTTGCGCGGGGCTCATGCCCCGCCACCACCTGTCGCCGCCGGCGTAGGCGTCGGCTCCCCAGCGCTGTTCGACCTCCTCCTTATGAGTGGTGTGGTCGAAGCCGTCGAACATCGCCTCTGCCATGAGCTGGTCCTTTCTCTCCAAAGCTGTGATGGTGGTTCGCACCGACCGGATCTGACGCTGCAAACTGTGTTGTTCCTGCTCGAGCCAGCCGAGGTGCGATCGCAGGGCCGCCGCTTCGTCGGTCTCGCGGTCGAGCACACCACGAATCGCCGGCAGCCCGAGGCCCAGCGCGCGCAGCAACAGGATGCGTTGCAGCCGCACGAGCGCCCGGTCGTCGTAGTAGCGGTAGCCGTTGGCTGCGATCCGGCTCGGTGGGAGCAGCCCCTCGGCGCCGTAGTGGCGCAGGGTGCGGCTCGTGGTTCCGGCCAGCCGGGCGATGTCCTGGATCGAGTGGTCCACCTGTGTCGCGCTCCTTTCGGTAGCGGCGTCGGGCGGGCCGCCCGACGACGTCCAGGATAATTCTTGACGCTGCGTCAATGTCAACCGCAGAATGCGACGATGGTGTCTTCGAGGATCTCGGCGACCTGATGGATCGACGACTCCGTGGCCCACTCGACACGGGCGTGCGCTCCGGCGCCGTCGACCCCGAACAGCAGGCACTGGATGCCGGCCTCCCGGACCAGGCCGGCGTCGGTCCAGAACGGCTCGCCCCTCTGCACGACAGCGTGGCCGAGCACCCGTTCGGCCTGCTCGTCGAGCAGGCGCACGATGGGCCAGTTTGGATCGGCCTCGAATGCGCCGCGGGCGACGAGACGGGTGAGGTCGTAGCGGAAGTCGGCGGTGTCACGGGCCAGGCGATCGAGGAGGTGCCGCAGCTCGGCCTCGATCCGCTCCGGGGTCTCGCCGGGCAGCGTGCGCCGCTCGATGGTGAGGGTGGCACTCGCGGCGACGGTCGCGGCATCCGTACCGCCGGTGATCGTGGCGACCCGGACGCTGCCGTGGCCGAGCAGCGGGTGCGCGGGTTTCTGCTCAATGCCGGCCCGGAGCTCATCGAGGCCCTGAAGCACCAGGCCGGCATGCCGGATGGCGTCGACGCCCTGGCCGGGCATCGACCCGTGGGCCGCCCGCCCGTGCAGGGTGAGCTCGAACCAGGCGAAACCACGGTGGCAGACGGTGAGGCTGAGCTCGCTCGGCTCCACGACGATGGCCGCGTTGGCGGTGAACCGCCGCAGCACCTCCTCGGTGCCCAGGCTGCCGAATTCTTCGTCGGCCACCAGCGTCACCAGCAGATCGCCGGCCAGCGGCGTGAGGGTGGCCCGGTGCGCGGCGACCAGGACGGCGGCCAGGCCTCCCTTGGTATCGAAGGCACCGCGACCGTGCACCCGGTCGGAGTGCCGGGCGCCGGAGAACGGGTCGCCCTCGTAGCCGTCGACCCCGACAGTGTCGAGGTGGGCGTTGAGCATCAGGGAGGCACCCTCGCCGGTGCCGCGCTTGATGCCGACGATGGACGGCCGGCCGGTGCGTTCCTCCAGCCGATGCACCTCGAAACCTCGCGCGGCCAGCCACTGGGCGCACCAGTCGGCGATCTCGGCCTCGCCGGCGCCGTCCGGGCAGAGGTCGGGGTTGGTGGAATCGATTGCGATGAGGCGGGCGGCCAGCACGACGGGATCCAGGTGACCGTTGTCACCAGGCTCGAGTGAGCCGGGTTCGAGGGCGCCGGTCGGGCCCGGCTCGTGAGAAGGGTTCGTCGCCATTCACCGAACCTAGTGCCCGATGGCCCGGTCCGGCAGGGGGCCTCCCCCGGCGGCCCGGCGGAGCACTGTTTACCCTGGCGGTGGTTTCGGCCAGAATTGCATGATGGGAGACGAAGCCGCCGTGGATGCTCCGGCGACGCCGGAGCGGGCATCCGCGAACGCGCCGCTTCGCCTGCTGGCGGCGGCACTGATTTCGACCTCGGCGGTGCTGTTGTTCGCACTGCGGATGCCGCTGCCCGGCTACGCCACGCTCGCGGCGGCCCTGCTCGTGGCCGTGCTGGTGGACCGGGCGCTGTTCCGCGACCTGCTCCTCATAGCGGTCGGGCTCCTGATCATCAGCACCATCTCGGTCGAGGCCGACATCAGTTATTCCAACATGGCACTGATGGGGGTGGTGCTCTCGGCCGCGGTGGCCGTGCCCTACCTCATCTCACGGCGCGCCTTCGGGGACCGCCAGGTCTGGTTCCCGATCAAGACCGGGCAGCGCTGGACCACTCTGGAACGCTGGTACCTGGTGGGTGTGCTGCTGCTGGGGTACCTCATTCTGCCGAGCTATTTCATCCGCTCCGGCGCCTACTTGAATTGGCCGAGCATCAGCGCGCCCGACGAGCTCGGCCGGCTCTTCGTTGGCGTGGGATTCGTGGGCATCTGGGACGAACTGTTCTTCATCTGCACGGTGTTCGCCCTGTTCAGGCGGCACTTCTCCTTCTGGACGGCGAACCTCCTGCAGATGGTGATCTTCGTCTCGTTCCTGTGGGAACTCGGCTACCGCAGCTGGGGGCCGCTGCTGACGATCCCTTTCGCCCTGCTGCAGGGCTACACCTTCTCGATCACGAAATCGCTGACCTACGTGGTCTGCGTGCACCTGCTCTTCGACCTCGCGGTGTTCCTCGTGCTGGTGCACGCCCACAACCGCGACTGGCTGACGATCTTCCCCTACTGACCGGGCTGACCGGGCTGACCGGACTGACCGGGCTGACCGGGCTGACCGGACTACCTTCGGGTTTGCCGTGAGGGCCTTGCCGGGAGTCAAGACGCGATATATCTTGAGATGCATTGAACGCGATATATCGCGAAGGAGAAGACTATGACGCAGGAAAAATGGCTCGTCGCCCCCGGGCAGACGAAGGTCATCGATGTTGAGCTGGTTCGCTCGCTCAAAGTGGGCCTGATCGGTGGAAAAGTGGACGTGATCGGCAGCGACGAACCGGGCGCGCGCATCGAGGTGCACAGCGTCTCGGGCAAGGACCTCAAGATCTCGGTGGTCGATGACACCCTCGAGATCGATCACCCCCAGCTGCGCTGGGACAACTTCATCGACGTGTTCGCCTCCTTCCGCGGCAGCGCCAAGGCCGAGGTGAGCATCACCGTCCCCCGCGATGTCGCCATGAAATTCGGCGTCGTCACAGCTGACGCCCTCGTAACGGGGCTGCGCAATGACGCCAAGCTCAGCACGGTCTCCGGCGACCTCGTGGTCGACGACATCATCGGCGACCTCGAGCTCAACGGCGTGAACGGGGAGATGTCGGTTCGCAATCACACCGGCAACATCGTGGCGCACACTGTATCCGGCGACGTCACCGCGAGCGGCGACATCGGCCGGTTCACCGTCGACGGCGTCACGAGCGCTGTCTTCCTCGATATCGACGGCGTACCAGACCAGGTCTCCACCAACCTCGTCAGCGGCAGCCTGACCGTGCGCATCGGCGCCGACGTGCCGACCCGCTACAAGATCAACACCGTCTCCGGCACCCTGCAGCTGGACAACCAGACCATCCGCGGCACCCTCGGCAAGGGGTACGACGGCAGCACCGGCAACCTCGACGGTGCCTGGCTCGACCTGCGCGCGAACTCGGTATCCGGAAACATCTCGGTCATCCGCCGCCACGGCGCCGGCGTCAACGACGCGGGCAGCACGGCCGGCAGCACCGAGACCGCGGGTGACGGAGCGTCATCATGACCCCGATCTTCGCCCACGGCAGCCTGCGCCTCTACCTGCTGAGCCTGCTTGCCGAGCGTCCTCGGCACGGTTACGAGCTCATCCAGGCACTGAGCGACCGCTTCGGCGGCACCTACAGCCCGAGCGCCGGGACCATCTACCCGCGCCTGGCAAAGCTCGAGGAGGAGGGACTGGTCACCAAGACGGCCGGCGACCGCAAGACCGTATACGAGATCACCGACGCCGGCCGCGCCGAGCTCGCCGCCCGCGCCGACGACCTGGCCAATATCGAGAGCGAGGTCACCGACTCGGTGCGTCGCCTCGCCGACGAGGTTCGTACGGGGGTCACCGAGGCCATGAAGAGCCTGCGCGCCGACCTGGCCTCGGCCGCCCGCCAGAAGCCGCCAGAGCCGACGAAGTCCACGGCGGACGCCCGCCCCACCGGCGACGCGAACCTGGCGCTGAGGGAGGCCGACATGGTGCTCAACGAGTTCCGGCAGCAGGTGCGCGCCGACCTGCGCCGCCAGGCCTACCGTTCGACGATGCCGGTCGACACCGTGCCGGAACTGCGGCGCCAGCTCGACGCCGTGCGCGCCAGCATCCGCGACTCGCTCACGCGGTAACCTGCGCGGCAGCTGGGAGAGTCCGGACGCACGGTGGAGGCCCGGACTCTCCAGGCACAGCGTGCGGAACTACGGGCCCATCAGCCGGAACGATGCGAACGAACGACCGGACTTCAGCTGCGAAAACGCCCGGCTGATCCTGTCAATGTGCCGACAACTTGACAGCGAGGTGCATCGGAGTAGTGTCGTCCCTCGTGACACCAGAGGGGAACCCCCCAGCACCCGAAGCCCGATCACCGAAACGGTGGATAATCGGCGAACCGCTCGCCAGCGAACACCTGGACGGGCAGCTGCTTCCGAAGCACCTGGCGCTGCCGATTTTCGCCAGCGACCCGCTGTCCAGCGTCGCGTACGCTCCGCAGGAACTGCTGATGATCCTGACCCTCGGCGGGCTCGCCTTCCTGAGCTTCGCACCCTGGGTCGCGGCCGTGGTCGTGCTGCTCCTGGTGGTGGTGGTGGCCTCCTACCGGCAACTCATCAAGGCCTATCCCAACGGTGGTGGCGACTACGAAGTCGCCTCCAAGAACCTCGGCGAGAAGGCCGGCCTCGTCGTCGCATCCGCCCTGCTCGTGGACTACGTGATGACCGTCGTGGTCTCGGTGTCCAGCGGCGTGGACAACATCATCTCGGCGCTGCCCGGGCTGGCACCACTACGGGTGGAACTGGCCGTGCTTTTTGTCATCGTGCTCGCCGCCGTCAACCTGCGGGGAGTCGCCGAGTCGAGCAAGGCCTTCGCTCTGCCCACCTACCTGTTCATCGGCAGCGTGCTGCTGATGATCGTCGTCGGCCTGGGCCGTGTGGCCCTGGGCGACGCGCCGGTCGCGGAGTCGGCGGGATTCGAGGTGGAGGCCCACAACCTCGCCCAGACGGCGTTCATCCTGCTACTTCTGCGCTCCTTCGCCAGCGGATGTAGCGCCCTGACCGGCGTAGAAGCCATCGCCAACGGCGTGCCGGCCTTCAAGCGCCCCAAGATCAAGAACGCCCAGATCACCCTGACCCTGATGGGCGGCATCGCCATTGTGCTGTTCGTGGGGCTCACCGCGCTGGCGCTGTTCTCCAAGGTGCACTACGCGGAGAACCCCTGCGACCTGATCGGCTGGGCGGAGTGCGAGACCCAGCCCCAGCGCAGCCTGATCGCCCAGATCGCTGCGGCCACCTTCGGTAACAACTCGCTGATGTTCTTCATCCTGCAGGGCGCAACGGCCCTGATCCTGCTGCTGGCCGCGAACACGGCCTTCAACGGGTTCCCGCTGCTCGGCAGCGTGCTGGCCCGCGACTCCTACGCGCCCAAGTCGCTGAGCACCCGCGGCGACCGACTGATCTACTCGAACGGCGTTGTGCTGCTCGCTCTGGCCGCCATCGTGATCATCGTGATCTACCAGGCCAACCTCACGGTGCTGATCCAGCTCTACATCATCGGCGTTTTCGTTTCGTTCACCATCGGCCAGACCGGCATGGTGAAGCACTGGCTGACCCTGTTGAAGACGGATCCGCCCAACCGGGGTTCGATCATCCGGAGCCTCTCGATCAACGGTTTCGGGGCCGCGCTCACCGGCGTGGTGCTGATCGTCGTCACGATCACCAAGTTCACCCACGGCGCCTGGCTGGTGTTCCTGATGATGCCGATCCTGTTCGTGCTGATGATCGGCGTGAACCGGTACTACCGCGACGTGGCCAAGGAGATCGAGGTCGACCCGATCACAACGTTCGGTTCGCAGGGCGACCACGCCATCGTGCTCGTGGGCAAGATGCAGAAGCCCGTGCTCAAGGCCCTCGACTACGCCATCGCGGCCAGGCACGTGAGCCTGGAGGCCGTGCACGTGTCGATCGACGAGGAGGAGACCGAGGACCTCATCATCGACTGGGCCAAGCAGAACATCCAGGTGCCGCTGAACATCGTGGCGTCGCCGTACCGCGACATCAGCTGGCCGCTGATCTGTTACATCAAGGACCGCCGCGAGGAGTACGGCTCCGAGGTTGTCACCGTGTACACGCCGATCTACATCGTCGGGCACTGGTGGGAGTCGCTGCTGCACAACCACAAGGCCCGCCGACTGCGTCAGAAGCTGATGCTCGTGCACGGCGTGACCATAGCGCTGGTGCCGTGGCTGCTGGACTCCTCTGAGCTCATCTACGGGCGCAGGTCCCGACCGATCCCCGGCCAGGAGCGTCGCGGTGAGCCCGTGCGCTCGCACCCGATCCCGCGTAAGCCCCTCGCTCCGGCGGGCATGGACACGACGAGCGTCGCAGTGCAGACAGAGGATGTCGGCCCCAAGTCGAGCCCGGCCAGCCCGCCCATGAAACCGCGGCCCCGGCCGGTCAACCCGAACCGGCGCAAGCGCAAGTAAGCACGCGTCAGAGCAGGGCGAAGACCTGCCGAGCGATGGTCCGGCCGGCCCGTCGGGCGCCGATGGTGCTGGCCTGTGGCCCGTAGCCGGCCAGGAAGATCCGCGGGTCCGTCCAGGAGGAGCCGGCGCCGACCACGAGCCCGCCCGCCTGATCGCGCAGCTTGAGCGGTGCCAGGTGGCGCAGCTCCGGCCGGAACCCGGTGGCCCAGATGATCGCGTCCGCTTCGGTGACGGAGCCGTCGGCCCACCGCACCCCGGTCGGCTCCAGGCCGACGAACATCGGCCGCGCCACCAGGGTGCCCCTGTCGATACCGCCCTGGATGCGTCGGCTGACCGGTACGCCGGTGCCGCTGACGATGCTCGGCAGCGCGCGGCCGTTGCGGGCGGCGTCGTCCTGCATGGCCACCGCGGCCGATGCCCCCTCGAGATCAAGATGCTCGGTGTGCACCCAATCGATCGGGCGACGCGAGGCCCAGGTCAGGCTCGCCGCGACACCCTCCAACTCGAGCATGAAGCCGATCGCGGAGGTGCCGCCACCGACCACAACGACCCGCTGACCGGCGAATTCGGCGGCATCCCTGAAGCCCGCGGTGTGCAGCTGGCGGCCGGCGAACCGCCCGGCGCCCGGGTAGTGCGGCACAAACGGTGCGCCCCAGGTGCCGGTGGCATTGACGAGCAAGCCGGCGAGGGTCTCCCGCTCGCCGTAGACCGGGGACGTTGTGCGCACGACGAGGTCGGCTCGTCGGTTGAACACCGATTGAACCGAGACCGGGCGCACGACGTTGAGTTCAAAATGCTCCTCGAAGCGTCGGTAGTACTCGCTCACCACGTCCCGCGCGGGCCGGGAACGGTCGGCGTTCTCGAAGCTCAGGCCGAGCTCGTTCAGGCCGGGGAGGTCGTTGACCCTGTGTGCAGCGCCGAGGCGCAGGGACTCCCAGCGGTATTGCCAGGCGCCACCGGCATCCGCACCGCGGTCGAAGATCACGAAATCACGCCCCGCCGTGAGCCCGAACCGCTTGAGGTGGTACGCCACGGAGAGTCCGGCCTGGCCGGAACCGATGATCACCACCGGCACAGCCGTGGCGTTCACCATGCGTCCTCTTCCCTGGGGTTCTGACCGCGGAACCGCGGCATCGGGGCGAGAGGCCCACCATGCTAAACTAGCGGCTAGATTTCACTATTCCGTTCGGCAACTCCCGGGTGACTCATCACTCACCCGGCCTGGCATCGTTAGGGGGTCACGCATGGGGCGCGGCCGTCAAAAAGCAAAGCACACCAAGGTTGCCCGCGAGCTGAAGTACTTCAGCCCGGACACCAACTACAACGCGCTCGAACGCGAGCTCACCGGGCATCCGGTGACCGACCCGCGGCTCGACGAGGACCTGGCCAAGTGGCCGGAGTACGAAGCGAACAAGACGACGTCGGACGAGTCGGACGACTATGTCGACCACTACGACACCGAAGACGAGAAGAAGCGCGCCTAGCCCGTTACTCGATCAGCCGCGCACGTTCTCGTGCGCGGCTGTCGTGTTGGCGCGCCCGTCGACCGCTTCCCGGGCAACTCTCAGCGTCGGTTCCGCCCCCAGGCAGTTGCCTCGGGGCGGTCCGTTGTCGCGCCCGGCGGCCGGGTGAGACGGGGTCAGGCGGCGTAGCCGCCGACCAGGCGAACGGCCCCGCCGTTGACGCCCTTGGCTCCCTGCTCGAAGCCGGTGAGGTCGTGCGGCGCCATCGAGACTCGGCCGGCGACCCAGGACGGGATGCCTTCGTTTTGCAGGCGGGCGATCACGGATGACGCGGCGTGTGCCGCGACGACGGCGAACATGCCCACGCCGAGGTTCCAGGTGCCTTCTGCGCTCTCCAGCGTGGAGCCGGCCATGTCGCCGAGCACCCTGAAGACCGCAGGAGGTGACCAGGTGGACCTGTCGACCTCGACCCAGCTGCCCACGGGCAGCACCCGGGCCAGGTTGGCGGCGATGCCGCCACCGGTGACGTGGCTGAGCGAGTGCACAACGCCGGCCAGTTCGGGGTCGGAAAGCACGCTGAGCAGCGGGCCGGTGTAGAGCCGGGTGGGCTCGAGCAGCGCCTCACCGACGACCCCGCCGAGCTCGGCGGAGGTGTCGGTGTAGCCGATGCCGCGCTGGGCGAGGATGTGCCGCACCAGGGAGAAACCGTTGGAGTGCAGACCGGAGGAGGCCATCGCGATGACGACGTCGCCCGACTGCACGCGCTCGGCGCCGAGAACCTGGTCGGCCTCGACGACACCCGTCGCGGCTCCCGCCACGTCGTAGTCGTCGGGTCCGAGCAGGCCCGGGTGTTCGGCGGTCTCCCCGCCGACGAGGGCGGTGCCGGTGGCGGCGCAGGCCCTGGCGATGCCCTCGACGATGGACGCGATGCGCTCGGGGACGACCTTGCCGCAGGCGATGTAGTCGGTCATGAACAGGGGGCGTGCGCCGACGACGATGATGTCGTCGACGACCATGCCCACCAGGTCCTGGCCGATGGTGTCGTGCTTGTCGAGCGCCTGGGCGATGGCGACCTTGGTGCCGACGCCATCCGTCGAGGTGGCCAGCAGCGGGCGCGTGAAGCCGGTGAGGAACGACACGTCGTAGAGACCGGCGAAACCGCCGAAGCCGCCGAGCACCTCTGGACCGTGGGTGGCCGAGACGGCGGTTTTCATCAGGGACACCGCGAGGTCACCCGCATGGGTGTCGACTCCGGCGGCGGCGTAGCTTGCGTTGCTCATTCTGGTCTTCCGGGATCGCCGAACGGGACCTGACCGTGTTCGATGAGCACGGTGGCTCGCTCCGGGTCAGGGGTGAGCACGCTCTCGAACTCGGCGTCGGGACCTGGATCGCATCCGTCGGAGGTGGAGAAGTCGCGCTCGAGGAGGTTCTTGCCCAGGTGCTGGGTCTCGGGCAGCTTGATCGGGTACACGCCGGTGAAGCAGGCTGTGCACAGGCTCTCTCGCGGCTGCTCGGTGGCGGCGATCATGCCGTCCTCCGAGAGGTAGCCGAGCGAGTCGGCGCCGATGGCCTGCCGCACCTCATCGACGCCGAGGCCGGTGGCGATGAGTTCCGCACGGGAGGCGAAGTCGATGCCGTAGAAGCACGGCCAGGTGATCGGCGGGCTGGAGATGCGCACGTGCACCTCGGCGGCGCCGGCCTCGCGGAGCATGCTGACCAGGGCGCGCTGGGTGTTGCCGCGCACGATGGAGTCGTCGACGACGATCAACCGCTTGCCCTTGATCACGGCCTTGAGCGGGTTGAGCTTGAGCTTGATGCCGCGCTGGCGGATGGTTTCCGACGGCTGGATGAAGGTGCGCCCCACGTAGGTGTTCTTGACCAGGCCCTGGCCGAACGGTATGCCGGATGCCTGGGCGTAGCCGATTGCCGCGGGGGTGCCGGACTCGGGGGTGGGGATGACGAGGTCGGCTTCGACGGGATACTCGGCGGCGAGCTGGCGGCCCATCTCGACGCGGGCTTCGTGCACGCCGCGGCCGGCGATGGTGGTGTCGGGCCGGGCGAGGTAGACGTACTCGAACACGCATCCGGCGCGCTTGACCTGGGCGAATCGCTGGCTGCGCAGGCCGTCCTCGTCGATGGTGATCAGCTCTCCGGGTTCGACCTCCCGCACGAAGCTGGCGCCGACGATGTCGAGGGCGGCAGTTTCGGAGGCGACGACCCAGCCGCGCTCGAGCCGGCCGAGCACCAGCGGGCGCACGCCCTGCGGGTCGCGGGCGGCGTAGAGGGTGGTTTCGTCCATGAAGACCAGGCAGAAGGCGCCGCGCAGGCGCGGGAGCACCTCCATGGCGGTGGTTTCGAGGGTGTGGTCGAGGTCGCCGGTGAGCAGGGCGGTGATCACCGCCGTGTCGGTGGTGTTGCCGCGGGCCAGTTCGCCGTCAACCTTGGGGTAGCGCTCGCGCACCAGCTCGAGGAGCTCGGCGGTGTTGGTGAGGTTGCCGTTGTGGCCGAGCGCGACGGTGCCGGCTGCGGTGCGGCCGAGGGTGGGCTGGGCGTTCTGCCAGCTCGACGACCCGGTCGTGGAGTAGCGGGTGTGCCCCACCGCGAGATGGCCGAGCAGGGTGCTGAGCGAGGCCTCGTTGAAGACCTGGGAGACCAGGCCCATGTCCTTGTAGATGAGGATCTTCGAGCCGTCGCTGGTCGCGATACCCGCCGATTCCTGGCCGCGGTGCTGCAGGGCGTACAGGCCGAAGTAGCTGAGCTTGGCTACCTCTTCGCCCGGAGCCCAGACGCCGAAGACTCCACAGGCATCCTGCGGACCCTTCTCGCCAGGAAGAAGATCATGATTCAGTCGTCCGTCGCCACCGGGCAAGCCGCAGCCCCTTTACTAGGAATTCTCGTTGGAAGGTTGGGGGTCGGATCCAGGATCCGCATTCTCGAAGGCGCGTGTTGAGTTCGCGTCAAGTCTATCGACGACGACCGTGGTTGAGGAGCGACCGACGATTCGATCGAGCACCATGGCGACGAGGCAGCTGACCGCGACACCGATCGCGACGCCGCCCAGCAGCAGGAATCCGAAGACCTGGGCCGGATCGAAGTCGGCGTTCCGCGGATAGATCACGGTGAGCAGCAGGGCCAGGAGGGCGCCGACGACGGCGCCGACGATCATGAAGCTGGTGTACCTGGGCGACCGACGCACAACGAGAGTGTCCTCCGACACGACGGTCTCGGTGGGTTCGACGGGTGCCGGGGTTCCGGCGACGACGGCAGGGCCGGGCCGGATCGCGGCTGGCTGAACGCTGCCGGGCTGTCGCGTCTCGGCGTCGTCGTGCTGATCTGCGGAGCTCACGCTTCTATTGTCGCACGCGGCATCCGTCAGACTGGGCCGGTGAACGATTTCAGCAGGACCAACCGGATCGCCGTGCTCGGCAGCGCCAACATGGACCTCGTGGTGCGCCAGCCCCGCCTACCGAAGCCCGGCGAGACGATGTTCGGCACCGGCTTCAGCACCGTGCCCGGCGGCAAGGGCCTGAACCAGGCCGTGGCCGCGGCCCGGCAGGGCGGCGACATCGATTTCATCGGCGCCATCGGCGCGGACGGCTACGGCCGCGAGCTGCGGGACCTCGTGGCCGGCGAGGGCATCGGTGCGGTCGGCCTGGCCGAGGTGTCGGCGCCGACGGGCACCGCGCACATCTCCGTCGTGGACTCCGGCGAGAACTCGATCGTCGTGGTGTCCGGCGCCAACGCCACGGTGACCGCGCTGACCGCGGAGCAGGAATCGACGATTCAGCGGGCCTCGTTCCTGGTGATGCAGTGCGAACTTCCGGTGGCGGCGCTGGCGGCGGCCATCACGATCGCCCGGGCGAACGGCGTCTTCACAGTGCTCACCCCCGCGCCCGTCGTTGAGTTGCCCGCGGGTTTCCTGGCGTCGGTGGACCTGGTCGTGCCCAACCAGATCGAGGCCGCCGAACTCACCGGTGAGAGCGATCCGGCCCGCGCCGCCGAGGTGCTCAGTAACGCCCGCACCTGGGCGATCGTGACCCTCGGCGCCGAGGGATGCATCCTCGCCTACGACGGCACGGTGTTGGGGCTGGCACCCGCCCGACCGGTCACGGCCGTGGACACGACCGCCGCGGGCGACACCTTCGTGGGCGCGCTGGTGGCGCGACTGGCTGCGGTGCAGTCGCCCGGCGCCGTGTCCGCCGCCGGCATCACCGAGGAGCGGATGATCGACGCCGTGCGCTGGGCCACCGTGGCGTCGTCGATCTCGGTGACCAGACACGGCGCCACCAGCTCGATGCCGTCGCTGGCCGAGGTCAGCGCCGTCCTGGCCTGAGCCGCGCACCGCAACTGTTGCCGATCCGGGGCACAGGGTGCGGCTAGGGGTACAGCGGCAGCTCCGCGCTGAGGTCGGCGCGCTGCCCGGAGGCGTGGATGCGGCCGGAGGCGAGACCGTCGCTCCAGGCCAGGGTGCCGGTGGCCAGGCCGAGCCAGGTGGCGACATCCGTTTCGACGACGTTGGGCGGGGTGCCGCGGGTGTGCCGGGGGCCGGCGATGCACTGGGTGGCGCCGAACGGGGGAACCCGCACCTCGACGGTGTTGCCCTCGGCCTGCTCGGCGAGGAGTTGCAGGGTGTACCGCACGGCGAGCGCTCGGGTATCGCGGGTCGCGCCCGCTTCGTCGGCCAGGTACGCCTTCACGGCGGTTCTGCCCAACCCGTCATCGATCCTCGCGCGTGCCATGCTCCCAGTCTGCCGCCTCCTGACGGTTCTGTGACGCCCCGCAGGCGCTCGGGTGCGCACGACCGTGTTCGCCGGGTAGCCTGATCCGGTGAGAATATTGGTCCTCGGTTCCGGTGCCCGCGAGCACGCCATCGTCACTGCCCTCCTGCGTGAGGAGCCGCGACCCCACGTGATCGCCGCCCCCGGCAACGCCGGCATCGCCGCCGACGTGCCCGTGGTCGATCTTGATCCCACCGACTCAGATGTGGTGACGAACTTCGCCCAGGAACACAACATCGACCTCGTCGTGGTGGGGCCCGAGGCGCCGCTGGTGGCCGGCGTCGCCGACGCCCTGCGCACCCGCGGTATCCCCGTGTTCGGCCCGGGCCAGGCCGCCGCCGCCCTCGAGGGCAGCAAGACCTTCGCCAAGCGCATCATGGACGAGGCCGGCGTGCCCACCGGCCGCGCCGTGCGCGCAGGCAACCTCGCCGAGGCGCAGGGCGCCCTCGACGAGTACGGTGCTCCCTACGTGGTGAAGGCCGACGGCCTGGCCGCCGGCAAGGGTGTGCTCGTCACCACCGACCGTGATGACGCCCTCGCCCACGCGGTGCGTTGGTTGCAGCACGGCGCCGTGCTCGTCGAAGAGTTCCTCTCCGGCCAGGAGGTGTCCCTCTTCTTCCTCAGCGACGGCCACACCGTGCTGCCGCTCTCCCCCGCCCAGGACTACAAGCGCCTCGCCGACAATGACGAGGGCCCCAACACCGGCGGCATGGGCGCCTACTCGCCGCTGCCCTGGCTCGATGCCGGCTTCGGCAGCGAGACCGCCTTCGTCGACGAGGTCATCAAGACGATCGCGCTGCCCACCGTACGCCGGCTCGCCGCCGAGGACACCCCGTTCATCGGGCTGCTCTACTGCGGGCTGATTCTCACGGATGCCGGCATCCGGGTAATCGAATTCAACGCACGCTTCGGCGACCCGGAGACCCAGGTGGTGCTGCCGCGCCTGGTGACGCCGCTGTCCGGCCTGCTGCTGGCCGCCTCGACCGGGGAACTGGCCGGGCTGCCCCGCCCGGAGTTCTCCACCGACGCCGCCGTGACCGTGGTGATCGCCAGCGAGAACTACCCGGAGACCCCCGTGACCGGCCGCGTGATCACCGGGCTGGCCGAGGCCGCGACCGTGACCGGTGTGACCATCGCGCACGCCGCGACCGCCCTGGACGGTTCGGCGCTGGTCGCCACCGGCGGCCGGGTGCTCAGCGTCGTGGCCGTTGGCGCCGACTTCACCGAGGCCCGCGCGCGTGCCTACGAGGCCGTCGGGTTGATCGGGCTCGAGGGTTCTCAGCACCGCGGAGACATCGCCGCCAAGGTCGCGAACTGATGGCCGCTCTGGCCCTGGCGGGCTGGCAGCACGTCTACTCGGGCAAGGTGCGCGACCTGTACGTGCCGGACGGTGCGACCGGCCTGGCCGACGCCGACCGGGTCCTCGTCGTGGCCAGCGACCGGGTGAGCGCGTTCGACCACGTCCTCGAACCGGGCATCCCCGGCAAGGGCGAACTGCTCACCACCCTGAGCCTGTGGTGGTTCGACCAGCTCGACGGCGTTCCCAACCACCTCGTGCCCGACCACCGGGTTGATGCGTCGAGCCTGATCCCCGCCGCCGTCGCCGGCCGGGCGATGCTCTGCAAGACCCTGGACATGTACCCGATCGAGTGCGTCGTGCGCGGCTACCTCACCGGCTCCGGCTGGCTCGAGTACGTCGCCAGCCAGACTGTCTGCGGCATCCCGCTGCCCGACGGCCTGCAGAACGGCGACAGGCTGCCCGAACCGATCTACACGCCGGCGTGGAAGGCCCCGATGGGCGAGCACGACGAGAACATCTCGTTCGAGCGCACCGTGGAGCTCGTGGGCGCCGACGTGGCCGCGGCGCTGCGGGACGCATCGCTGGAGATCTTCAACCGGGCCTCCGTGATCGCGGAAACCGCCGGCGTGATCCTGGCCGACACCAAGTTCGAGTTCGGCGCCGACCGCGCCACCGGTCTGCTGACTCTCGGCGACGAGGTGCTCACCAGCGACTCCAGCCGGTACTGGGATGCGGCGCGATGGCTGGACGGTACCACCCCCAGTGAGCGCATGGCCAGCTTCGACAAGCAGATCGTGCGCGACTGGTTGGCCGCGAACTGGGACCAGACCGGCACCCCGCCGGAGCTGCCCGCCGAGATCGTGGCGCAGACCGCGGCCCGGTACCGGGAGCTGCTTGGGCTGCTGACCGCCGCGTAGCGGGGACCTCGCGGCACTCCGTCGATCCGGCGGCACGGGGTGTGCGCGGTGGCACGGGTTGAGACACGGGCCGCGGGGCACTACACCTGCCGCGGGCACCAACACGTGCCGCCAGTGGGCATGGGCCCGACCGGGGCGGGTGGATCAGGTGGCGGAGCGGGAGCCTCGGGCGGCGCGTTTGGCGCGGCGGGTGAGGCCGTGCACCGTGGCCTGGAACTCCTTGACGCTCAGCGGTCGCCCGGGCAGCTTGGGGCGGGGCTTCTCCGGCATCCGCAGCCCGTCGAGAACGAGGGAGAGCTGCCGGCGCCACTGGCCGGTGTAACCGCCGCCGAGGGTGCCCAGCGACCCGATCATGGTGACGAGCACGGCCAGGTCCATCGAGTCGACATCCGGGCGCAACTCGCCGTCTTTCTTGGCCTGCAGCACGAGGGCGGCGATGAAGCTCTCGAGCTCAACTGACGGCCGCGCCGTGGGATCGATGGTCGCCATCCGCTTGAGGATCGGCGGCAGCGACGGGTCAGCCACCAGCCATTCGGCCAGACGCTCGGTGTAGAGCACCACACCCGCCCAGGCCGACGGTGCCGCCTCGATCTCGCCGCGCACGGCGAACAGTTCGGCGAGGGCGATGTCGTACAGGGCCCTGACCAGGTCGTCGCGGGTGGGAAAGTTGCGGTACAGGGTGGCAACGCCCACATCGGCGCGGCGGGCGATCTCTTCGAGCGAGGCGTCGACGCCGTGCTCGGCGATCATGCTGCGGGCTTCGTCGATGAGGCGTTCCCGGTTCTGCCGGGCGTCGCGGCGCCGCGGTTGGGACGCGTCCTGCGGGGGCCGGGCAGAGGTAGTCATGGGGTCGATTCTAGATCCCCTTCCTGCGAGGTCGCGGAGGGAAGCCTCCCCGCAACCCGGGCCGGCGGGGCGGCGCCCAGCGGCCTGGCGGGTCGGCCCGCCCTGCTGCACCCAGTACTGGGGTACCGGGCGCCGGCCACGAACTGTGGACCGTGGGCCGATGTGGTGCGCGCGCCGGGCTCCTAGCGTGATTGGCATGCGAAAGAACACACATGATTGAGGCACGCACGCTCACGAAACGCTATGGCCAACGAACCGCCGTCGATGGGATCGACTTCCAGGTGCTGCCCGGCAGAGTGACCGGGTTCCTCGGTCCGAACGGGGCGGGGAAGTCCACGACGATGCGGATGATCGTCGGTCTCGACCGGCCGACCGCCGGCAGCGTCGAAGTGAACGGACGCCCGTACCATGAGCACCGCGCACCGCTCCGGGAGGTCGGCGTCTTGCTCGACGCGAAGGCCGCTCACAGCGGCCGCTCGGCCTACAAGCACCTGCTCTCCATTGCGGCGACGCACGGCATCGGTGCGGCCCGGGTGCGCGAGGTCATCGGCCTGGCCGGGCTGGACTCCGTTGCCGGTAGACGCGTCGGCGGATTCTCGCTCGGGATGGGCCAACGGCTGGGAATCGCCACCGCCCTGCTGGGGGACCCAGCGACGATCATTCTCGACGAACCGGTCAACGGCCTGGACCCCGAGGGCGTCCGCTGGGTGCGGACGCTCATGCGAAGCCTGGCGGCGGAGGGGCGCACCGTGCTCCTCTCCTCGCACCTGATGAGCGAGATGGCGCAGACCGCCGACCGGCTCATCGTGATCGGACGCGGCAGGATCCTGGCGGAGGGGGCTATCGGGGACATCATCTCGGGAGCCACCCGTTCGGTGACCCGCGTGCGCACGCATGACGCAGAACGCCTGGTGAAAACTATCGCCGGCCCTGGTGTCGTCGTCTCGATGCTGACGGATGGTGCGATCGAGATCTCGGGGATGACCGCCGAAGAGGTCGCCGTCGCAGCGTCCACGGCCGGCGTCGTGCTGCACGAGGTCGCATCGGTGTCGGGTTCGCTCGAAGAGGCGTACATCGCCCTCACCGCCGGAGAAGTTGAATACCGCTCGTCGAATCCAGCAGCAACAGGAGCCCACCAATGACCACCATCGACAAACAGCGTGTGACCTTCATCCCCGGTCAGGAAAGTCTGAGTTTCGCCGGCGTCCTGCGTTCGGAGTTCATCAAACTCACCAGTCTTCGCTCGACCGTTGGGCTTGTGCTCGCGATCATCGTTTTCGGGCTCGGCGTGAGCGTCCTCTTGGCCATGACCATGAAAGACGCCGGATTGCCGTCAGGGCCCTCGGTGGGGTTCACGCTCGATCAGATCACGATCGGCACTGTCTTGTTCGGGCAGCTCATTGCCGGGATTCTCGGGGTGCTCGTGATCAGCGGGGAGTACTCGAGCGGAACCATTCACTCGACGCTGATCGCCGTTCCCTCCCGGGTGACCGTGCTCGCCGCGAAGACCATCGTGCTGTTTTGCACCGCGACGTCCGCGGCGCTCGTCGCCCTGTTCGGTTCGTGGGCCGTGACGCACCCGATGTTCGCCGCCCTCGAGATCGAGATCGGGTTGACCGCCCCCGGGGTGTTCTTCGCCCTCATCGGTGGATCCGTGTATGTCGGTCTCTCGGCTGTCCTCGGCTTGGGCATCGGGACGTTGCTGCGCTCTGTCGCTGCCAGCGTCGCGACAGTCCTCTCGGTGATCCTCCTGCTGCCGGTGGTGCTGTCCGTCCTCCCCGCGTCAACACTGGTGCGGAACCTCCACCTCCTCTCGATGTCGAAGGCCGGCGACGCCATGAGCAACGCCCTTGATGTCGATGGAGTGTTCCTGGATCTCGTCGACGGGTATGTCAGCCCGGCTGCCGGCTTGACGGTCGCCGTTGTCTGGGCTGGTGTCTTCATCGTGCTGGGCGCCATCCGGCTACGTCGCCGGGACGCCTGATCGCCGCACGAAGACTCAGCCCGGTGTCGAGCGGATTGGTGGTGTTAGCGTGGACTGCCGTTTCGCTGCAGACCGGCGCGATGCTGCCTCGCAAGGAGGAACCCTGACACCCACACGGAGAGGACCGTTCGGCGATGCGACGTCACCGCCGAACGGTTTCGTGCTGCCGTCACCGCCCGGCGCCCTGCGCCGGACTCTGCTGCGCTTCCCGTGGCTGTCGGATGCCATCACCGCCGGTCTCTACGGCCTCTTCGCCGCCGGGCTGGCCCTCATCTCCGCGAACCCGCCGCTGCGCACCCCGGCGTGGTTCACGGTGATGCTTCTCCTCGCGGGCATCGCCACGGTACTGCTCCGCCGGCACCGGCCGGTCCTGATGCTCGTGGCCGCCACCGTGCTCTGCGTGCTGTCGTTGGCGGGAGGCACTGGTGCGGAAACAGTGCTCCCGCTCATCACCCTGTTCGCGGTCGGCACCTACCGCTCCGCGGTGACGGCGTGGGCCTGCTACCTGGCGACGTCGGTGGTCGCCAGCGGTGCCGCGTGGATCCTGATCGAGCGCACCAGGGACGGCCTGCCACTCTGGGAACCCACGGCACCACCCGTTTCAGCGGACCCGCTCAACGACTGGCTGAACGCCGCGATCGTGATGCTGGTTCCGCTCCTGGTCGCGCATCTGTTCGGGGTCAACGCCGGACAGCGACGCCGATACGTCGCGGCGCTGGTCGACCGGGCCGTTCAGCTCGAGCGGGAACGGGATCAGCAGGCCGAGATCGCGCGCGCCAGGGAGCGTGAACGCATTGCCAGAGAGATGCACGATGTCATGGCGCACAGCGTCTCGGTGATGGTCGCTCTCTCGGAAGGGGCGCGGGTGGCCGCAGCCGAACGTCCGACGGAATCCATGGCGGCCATGGCGCAGGTGGCCGAGACCGGCCGGCACACCCTGGGCGAGCTCCGCAGGCTGCTCGGGGCGGTACGCACCGACGGAGAGACGCCCACGCTGGAGCACGCTCCCCAACCCGGGGCCCTCCAGCTGACCGACCTGGGCGCACAGTTCAGGCAAGCCGGGCTTCCGGTGCGGCTGGACCTGGCCGGCTCGGCATCCGCAGACCCGGCCGTGGGGCTGACCGTGTACCGGATCGTGCAGGAGTCGCTGACGAACGCACTGCGGCACGCGCGCGGCGCGACGCAGGTGACGGTGGGCGTGACGTGGTCGGCCGAGTCGGTCACGATCGTGGTGCAGGATGATGCCCCGGCCGCGCCCGGCGGACAGCCGCCGGGTCGTGGGATTCTCGGCATCCGTGAACGAGCCGCGCTCTTTGCCGGGTCGGTAGAGGCCGGTCCGGCTGCCGGCGGCGGCTGGCGCGTTCTCGTGCGACTGTTCTGGACGAAGGAGAGAGCATGACCGACGCCATCCGAGTACTCCTGGTGGACGACCAGCAACTCGTCAGGTACGGGTTCTCTCTGGTGCTCGAGGCAGAGCCCACCCTGATCGTCGTGGGCGAGGCCGGCGACGGCGAGGCCGCCGTGGATGCGGCCGTACGACTGCGCCCAGACGTTGTGCTGATGGACGTGCGGATGCCCGGCATCGGCGGGATCGAAGCCACCCGGCGGATCACGTCACTGGTGCCCGACACCCGGGTGCTGGTGCTGACGACATTCGACCTCGACGAGTATGCCTTCGGCGGCCTCCAGGCCGGAGCGTCCGGGTTCCTGCTGAAGGACACCCGTCCGGCCGACCTGGTCGCAGCGATCACCGCCGTCCACCACGGCGACGCCGTCGTCTCGCCGCGGATCACCGCGAAGCTGATCGAGGTCGCCGCCCCCCACCTGGCCGCGGTCGTCGCCCCCGAACCGGCAACACTTCTCAGCACGCTCACGGCGCGCGAGAGCGAGGTCTTCCGTCTCATCGGCCTGGGAGCGACCAACGGCGAGATCGCCGAGGAACTTCACCTCAGCGAATCGACGGTCAAGGCGCACGTGGGGCGGGTGTTGTTCAAGCAGGGCCTCCGCGACCGGGTCGAGGCCGTGATCCTCGCCTACAGACTCGGAATCGTGGGCCGCTGAAGACCCCGGTCGGCATGACACCGCCGGTCGCCCCCACGATGCCGACCTCGCGGGTTACCGTTAGTCGCGGGATCCGGCCGAAGTCACCCCGCCGCTTCGCCGCCCGCGCGCTCCCCCGGCCCGACCTCGAGGACCTCAGAACATGACCCAGCACGACAGCACCGTCGCCGAGGGCCTCGACGCCCACCTCGCGTTCGCCCGGCGGATGGACCGCATCGACGGGCTCGGCCACTACCGCCGCCGGTTCGTGGGCCTGGACGACACCGCAGCGGCCGGCCCCGACGCCCCGTCGATCGTCTACCTCGACGGCAATTCCCTGGGCCGCCCCACCATCGCCAGCGTGGCGCGCATCACCGAGTTCCTCGGCACCGCCTGGGGAACCCGGCTGATCCGCGGCTGGGACGACGAGTGGATGGCACTGCCGCTGACCATCGGCGACGCGCTCGGCACGGCCGCCCTCGGCGCCGGCCCCGGCCAGGTGTACATCGGCGACTCCACCACCGTGACCCTCTACAAGCTCGCCCGGGCCGCCGTCGACTCGCTGCCGCAGCGCAGCGAGATCGTGCTCGACACCGACAACTTCCCCACCGACCGGTACGTGCTCGCCGGCATCGCCGCGGAGCGCGGCCTCACCCTGCGCTGGATCGAGTCGAGCAGCACCGGCGGGGTCACCGTGGACCAGGTGCGCGCCGTGGTGGGCCCGCAGACCGCGCTCGTGGTGCTCAGCCACGTGGCCTACCGCTCCGGCTACCTCGCCGACGTGCCCGCGATCACCGCCGCCGTGCACGAGGCCGGCGCCCTGGTGCTCTGGGACCTCTGCCACTCGGCCGGCTCCGTGCCGGTGAATCTCGACCTCGACGGCGTCGACCTGGCCGTGGGCTGCAGCTACAAGTACCTCAACGGCGGACCCGGCGCCCCCGCGTTCGGCTATGTGCGCGCCGAGCTGCAACCGGACCTGACCCAGCCGATCCAGGGCTGGATGGGCGCCGCCGACGTGTTCGCGATGGGGCCGGAGTACGTGCCGGCCGCAGGCATCCGCCGCTTCATGAGCGGCACGCCCGCGATCGTGGGCATGCTCGCCATGCAGGACACCATCGCCATGATCGACGAGGTGGGCATCGACGAGGTGCGCGCCAAGTCGGTGGCACTGACCGAGTTCGCGCTGGACCTGGTGGATGCCTGGCTGGTGCCGATGGGCGTCACCGTGGCGTCCCCACGCGAGCACACCCACCGCGGCGGCCACATCACCGTGGACCATCCCGCCATGCGCCAGGTCACTCGGATCCTTTGGGAGCACGACGTGATACCGGACTTCCGCGCGCCGGAGGGCCTGCGGATCGGGCTGTCGCCGCTGAGCACCAGCTTCGTGGAGACCTATGACGGCGTCGCGGCCGTGCGTGACGTGCTGCGCGGCATCCTGCTCGGCCAGGCCGGACTCGGCTCCCCTGCGGGCCTGTAGAATCGACGCATCCGCCCCCGACGTTTTACGGAGTGAGCCATGCCAACCATCGTCGTAGAAGTTATGCCCAAGGCAGAACTGCTCGATCCCCAGGGCAAGGCCGTCGCCGGCGCCCTCCGCCGCCTCGGCAAGACCGAGTTCACCGGCGTGCGCGTCGGCAAGCGGTTCGAACTCACCGTGGAGGGCCCCGCGGACGCCGCGCTGCTCGCCGAGGTGCAGGAACTCGCCGACACCGTGCTGTCCAACTCCGTGATCGAGGACGTCACCAGCATCTTCGTGCTCGAGGTCGCCGCCGGGGAAACGCACTGATGCGCATCGGCGTCGTCACCTTCCCGGGCTCGCTCGACGACCGCGACGCCCAGCGCGCCATTCGCCTGGCCGGCGCGACGCCGGTGGCCCTGTGGCACGGCGAGCACGACCTGCACGGCGTGGACGCCCTCGTGCTGCCCGGTGGGTTCAGCTACGGCGACTACCTGCGCTGCGGTGCGATCGCCAGCCTGTCGCCGATCATGGCCGAGGTCATCGACGCCGCGAACAAGGGGATGCCCGTGCTCGGCATCTGCAACGGCTTCCAGATGCTCACCGAGGCGCACCTGCTCGAGGGCGGGCTGATCCGCAACGAGGCCGGCGCGTTCATCTGCCGCGACCAGCGCCTGCGCATCGAGAACACCGACACCGCCTGGACCAACGGCTTCACCGCCGACCAGGAGATCACCATTCCGCTGAAGAACGGCGAGGGCGGCTTCATCGCCTCCGCCGACACCCTGGCCCGCCTCGAAGGCGAGGGCCGCGTGATCGCCCGCTACCTCGACGTGAACCCGAACGGCTCGCTCAACGAGATCGCCGGCATCAGCAATGCCCGCGGCAACGTCGTTGGCCTGATGCCGCACCCCGAGCACGCCGTGGAGCCCGGCTTCGGCCCCGACACCGCTGCCGCGATGCGCAGCGGCGTGGACGGGCTCGCGTTCTTCACCTCGGTGATCGAGCGTTCGTTGGTCAACGCGTAGTTTTCTCGGGGCCGAGTTGCCCCGTTTCGGACGGGTTGCCCCGGTGCGCCGGGGCAATTCGTCCGTCAAGGGGCAACTCGGTGGAGTAGACGGCGCTGACTAGACGGCGCTGGACGGCTCCCAGAGGTTGATGCCCAGGTCGACGGCATGTGCGTCGATCGCGGCGACCTCCTCGTCGGTGAAGACGAGGTTGTCGATCGCCGCGACGTTGGCCTCCAGCTGCGAGACCGAGGAGGCGCCCACGAGGGCCGAGGTGACGGTCTGGCGCCTGAGTACCCACGACAGCGCGAGCTGCGCGAGCGACTGGCCACGCGCATCCGCGATCTCGGTCAGGGCACGGATGCGCCCCACCGTCGCGTCGTTCACCATGTCGCGGCTCATCGAACCGGCCTGCGACGCGCGGGAGCCCTCCGGCACCCCGTTCAGGTAACGGTCGGTGAGCAGCCCCTGGGCCAGCGGGGAGAAGGCGATGCAGCCGACGCCGAGGTCGTCGAGGGTGTCGAGCAGGCCGTCTTCGACCCAGCGGTTGAACATCGAGTAGGACGGCTGGTGAATCAGCAGCGGCGTGCCGAGGTCGGCGAGGATCTCGGCGGCCTGCCGGGTGCGCTCGGGTGAGTACGAGGAGATGCCGGCGTACAGCGCCCGGCCGCTCGTGACGGCCGTGTGCAGCGCGCCCATGGTCTCCTCGAGGGGGGTCTCCGGGTCGGCGCGGTGGGAGTAGAAGATGTCGACGTAGTCCAGGCCCATCCGGTTCAGCGACGCATCGAGGCTGGACAGCAGGTACTTGCGCGAGCCGAAGTCACCGTACGGTCCGGGCCACATGTCGTAGCCGGCCTTGGTGGAGATGACGGTCTCGTCGCGGTGGGCGGAGAAGTCCTCGGCGAAGATGCGACCGAAGTTCGTCTCGGCACTGCCGTAGGGCGGGCCGTAGTTGTTGGCCAGGTCGAAGTGGGTGATGCCGAGGTCGAAGGCGCGGCGCAGGATGGCGCGTTGCGTCTCAACCGGGGCGCCATCGCCGAAGTTCTGCCACAGGCCCATCGAGATCGCGGGCAGCTTGAGGCCGCTCTGCCCGGTGCGGCGGTAGGGCATGGAGTCGTAACGGGTGTCTGCGGGAAGGTACGTCATCTCCTCATGCTGGCACAGTGGTCTGACTAAGGGTCAAACCTTCGACGGATGCTCCGCTCAGACGAAGATGACAGGCTGGGACCCTACCTGCCCACCTCTGTCTTACGGAGTCCTCCCCCGTGTCACCCCGCCTGCTCTACCGCATCCTGTCCATCGCCGAGGCGATCACCTGGACCATCCTGATCACCGCGATGCTGCTCAAGTACGTCTTCACCCCCGGCGACTTCGGTGACGGCGCCGTGCGGGTGGGCGGCTTCGTGCACGGACTGGTGTTCCTGGCCTACGGGATCACGGCCGTGCTCGTGGGCGTGAACCAGCGCTGGCGGCCCCGGCTGATGTTGCTCGCCGTGGCCACCGCCGTGGTGCCGTATGCGACGATCCCGTTCGACCGCTGGCTCGAGCGCCGCGACCTGCTCGACGGCACCTGGCGCCGGGAGGCCACGGACGACCCCCGTGACCACACCGTGGTGAGCCGGATGTTGCGGTTCGGGTTGGCGCGACCGGTACTGCTGGCATCCGTGCTCGTGGTGGGCCTGGTTGCCGTGTTCACGGCGCTGCTCGTGATGGGCCCGCCCGGCGGCGGCGCCTAACCGCGCTCCCCCTCGCCGGCCGGCGCTGACGTCAGTCGCGCAGCGGCGACCCGACGACGTCGAAGCGGAAACCGCCGAACGTGCCTGTGAGCAGCGGGCGGGCTGCGCCGATCGAGGCTTGCACCTCGGGCAGAGCCAGTGACGCCCGGTGTGCTGCCGCGTTCTCCCAGAGCTCCACGACGAACACTGTGTTCGGGTCGTCGTCGTTTACGCCGACCTCGTAGGAGAGGCACCCGGCCACAGCCAGGCTGTCGTTTCGGCGCACGAGATGCGCGACGAGATCGTCGCGCTTGCCGGGAACTGTCTCAAGCGTGCCTACATTCGCGAATGTCATGGCTCGAGGGTAGCGCGCGTTGTCCGCAGCCGCGGGCGCGGGCTGCCGGGCCCGGCTCAAGCGGGGCTGGCAGCCAGGCCCGAGCGGGCTCGGAGCCGGATCGAAGCACACCCCGCCCGGTAGACTAAGCGGGTCAAGCATCCGCTATCTCTGGGAGAACGCCACTCGTGACCGCTGTTTCCAATACATCCTCCCGCGGCGTCGCTGACACCGTGACCAATGCGATCAACACTCCCGAGAAGGAGCAGCCGTACGCTGCCCTCGGGCTGACGCCCGGCGAATACGCCGAGATCCGCACCATCCTGGGCCGCCGCCCGACGTCGGGTGAGCTCGCCATGTACTCCGTCATGTGGAGTGAGCACTGTTCATACAAGAGCTCGAAGAAGTACCTGCGCCAGTTCGGCGACAAGGTCTCCCCCGCCATGAAGAAGAACCTAATGGTGGGCATGGGCGAGAACGCCGGCGTGCTCGACGTGGGCGAAGGCTGGGCGGTCACGTTCAAGATCGAGTCGCACAACCACCCCTCCTACATCGAGCCGTTCCAAGGCGCCGCCACCGGCGTCGGCGGCATCGTGCGCGACATCATCTCGATGGGCGCCCGCCCGGTCGCCGTGATGGACGCGCTGCGCTTCGGCGACATCAACGACCCCGACACCGCCCGTGTCGTGCACGGTGTGGTCTCGGGCATCAGCTTCTACGGCAACTGCCTGGGCCTGCCCAACATCGGCGGCGAAACCTGGTTCGACAAGGTCTATCAGGGCAACCCGCTGGTCAACGCGCTTTCCGTGGGCGTGCTGCGCCACGAGGACCTGCACCTGGCGAACGCCTCGGGCGCCGGCAACAAGGTGGTGCTTTTCGGAGCCCGCACCGGCGGCGATGGCATCGGCGGCGCATCCATTCTGGCCTCGGACACCTTCAGCGAAGGCGGCCCGACCAAGCGCCCCGCCGTGCAGGTGGGCGACCCGTTCGCCGAGAAGGTACTCATCGAGTGCTGCCTCGAGCTGTACCGCGAGAAGCTCGTCGAGGGCATCCAGGACCTGGGCGCCGCGGGAATCTCCTGCGCCACCAGCGAGCTTGCCTCCAACGGCGACGGCGGCATGTACATCCAGCTGGAGAAGGTGCTGCTGCGCGACCCTTCGCTCACGGCCGAAGAGATCCTGATGAGCGAGAGCCAGGAACGCATGATGGCCGTCGTCACGCCGGAGAAGCTCGCCGGCTTCCTCGCCGTGGTGGAGAAGTGGGACGTGGAGACCAGCGTGCTCGGCGAGGTCACCGACTCCGGCCGCCTGATCATCGACTTCCACGGTGAAGAGATCGTCAACGTCGACCCGCGCACCGTCGCCGTCGACGGCCCGGTCTACGACCGCCCGGTGGCCTACCCCAGCTGGATCGACGCCCTGCAGGCCGACTCCGCGTCTGCGCTGCCGCGGGCGACGGATGCCGCGACACTGCAGGAACAGTTCCTCGCGTTGCTCGGCTCGCCCAACCTGGCCGACCCGAGCTGGATCACCGACCAGTACGACCGGTACGTGATGGGCAACACCGCCCTGTCCTTCCCCGACGACGCCGGCATGATCCGCATCGACGAGGAGTCCGGCCTCGGCTTCGTCATCTCCACCGACGCCAACGGCCGTTACTGCCAGCTCGACCCGTACCGCGGCGCGCAGCTGGCCCTGGCCGAGGCGTACCGCAACGTGGCCGTCACCGGCGCGGTGCCGGTGGGCATCAGCGACTGCCTCAACTTCGGCTCGCCGGAGAACCCCGAGGTCATGTGGCAGTTCTCCCAGGCCGTTGAGGGCCTCGCAGATGGCTGCCTCGAGCTGGAGATCCCGGTCACCGGCGGCAACGTCTCGTTCTACAACCAGACCGGCGACCAGCCGATCCACCCGACGCCGGTGGTGGCCGTGCTCGGCGTGATCGACGACGTGGCCCGCCGGGTGCCCAGCGGTTGGCAGGACGACGGACACAACATCTACCTGCTCGGCATCACCCGCGAGGAGCTCGACGGCTCCGCGTGGAGTGCAGTGGTGCACGACCACCTCGGCGGCATGCCGCCGGTGGTGGACCTCGGCCGTGAAGCCGACCTCGCCGGCCTGCTGCACGCCGCGTCGATCGAGGCCCTCATCGACAGCGCGCACGACCTTTCGACGGGTGGCCTCGCGCAGGCCCTCGCCGAGGCCGTGCTCCGCTTCGGTGTCGGCGCGCGGGTCTGGCTCGGCGACATCCTCGAGCGCGACGGCGTCGACGCAGCCGTGGCCCTGTTCTCGGAGTCGACCGGCCGCGTACTGGTCTCGGTCCCGCGTGAGGACGACGTGAAGTTCATGGGTCTCTGCGAGGGCCGCGACTACCCGGTGCTGCGCATCGGCGTGACGGATGCCACCGCCCCGGTCCTGGAGATTCAGGACTACTTCACAGTGCCGCTGACCGAGCTGCAGTCCCGTCACCGCAGCACCCTGCCGAACGCGTTCGCCTAACCGCTGCGCCTCTCGCGAGCGGCAAGATCCACGAAAGCGGGCGTGTGGCCGCCTCGGAGAGTTGAAGCAACCGAACGGCCGCTCTCGTGGGGAGCGACATCCGCGAAAGCGGGGGAAGGGTTGCTTCGGCACCGCTGGGCAACCGATCGGCCGCTCTCGCGCGCAGCCGCAACCGCGAGCGCGGGGCCGTGCGCGCCTCAGGGACGGCGGCGCAGCGGGGTGCGCGGGGGAAGCGCGGTCAGGGCGGCGTTGTAGCGCATCCGCGGCGGCTCCGCCGCGAGGGCGTCCAGCGACGCCGGGGTCGGGTGGGCCAGCGGGAAAGCCGTGACCACGCGCATCCGGTCGCCCTCACTCACGCCGTAAATCAGGGCCGCGCCGGGCTGGCCGGGTGCGCTCACCACGGTCGTGCGGAAGAACGTCGCCTCACCGGGAACCTCGTCGTCGATGACCAGAACGTCGCCGCGGGCGCCCGCAGGGTTCGCCAGGTGCGGCAGCGCCGCATCCGTCACCCGCTCGAGTACCGTCTGGCCTCCCGCATCCGCCGCGTCGAGCAGGAATGCCGTGGGCGCCAGACTGAAATGGCCGGCCAGCTCTCCGTTGCGCCAACGGTCGCCCTTGAGACCGAACGGTGTCACCACGGTCGATAGGAGGTACCCGTAGACGTGTAATAGGCCGGCGTTGCCGATCGGCCAGGTCGCTGCAAGCCCTGCCGCAGCATGCAGCCTGAGGAACTCGGCCTTAGAGATCACGGGGGACTGGACGTTTTCGTCGATCACCGTGGACAGCGCCCAGTCGTCGAAGCGGCCGGTCTCGGCATCGCGGGCGATCTGCTCGAACATCATCTGCCCATCGTAGGCACAGCTCGCCAACCGGCCGGGACCGAAGGTTTACATGGTGTTCACCTGGCGCGGTCATTTGGTCCATACAGCACTCCTAACATGAACCATGCGTCCACCGGGGCGCTGGAACAGGATTGAGTAAAACGTGCCTTCTCGCGAACGGGTGTTGGTCTTCGACTTCGATGGGACTGTCTCCCTCGGGCACGGACCGATTCGTTCCTACGCACGATTCATCGCCGGCGGGCTGCCCACCGCACACGCCGTCGACTTCCTGGGTCGCTTCGAAGACAGCATCTCCGGCACCCCCTCGGCGACAACCTGCCCGGATGGGCAGCCGATCGACGGGTATGACCTGGTGCGCCTCCTGGCCGCGCATTACGACGTTGGCGCGAGCGCCCGCAGCGCTGCGTACCTGGCCAGCAGGCACCAGCTCGCCACCAACGCCGCTCCGGTCACCGCGCCGGCCGGCCTGGCGGACTTCCTCGCCGAGGCGCGCCCGGCTGCCTACCTGGTGCTCGCGACCAACGCCCCCGCCATCCGCATCGACGAAGCCCTCGCCGCGCTCGGTCTGACCGGGGCGTTCGACGTCGTGCACACCGACGTGGGCAAGCCCGCCGGATTCGACCCGCTGCTGGACAGCCTGCTCACCAGGCTGCCCGTCGGAGCGAACTCGACCAACCTCGCCAGCATCGGCGACGTCTGGGAGAACGACCTCGCGCCTGCCTATCGTCGCGGAGCGACCACCGCCCTCGTCGGCGCCCACCGGCCCTCCCCCGCCACCCCGACCTACCGGGCCGAACACCTGCACGAGCTGTACCCGGCTCTGCGCGGCTGGCTCGACTCCGCTTCCAGCACCCTTCCCTCCACCGTTCTCACCACAGAAAAGGCTGACCAGTGATCCCCAAGAAAGCACTCTCCTTCATCGCCGCGGCATCCTTCGCCGCCGTCGCCCTCACCGGCTGCGCCACCAGCGACTCGGCCGCGGACAGCACGCCCGCCCCGGCCGCCGACCCCGCCTCGCTCACCCTGGCCCTGGTGCCCTCGCAGGACCAGGCCGGGCTCGTCGACACCGCCAAGCCCCTCACCGACATGCTCACCGAGGCCCTCGGCATCCCCGTCACCGGCGTCGTCTCCAAGGACTACCAGGCCGCCGTCGAGGCGATGGGCGCCGACCAGGCTCAGATCGGCTTCCTGCCGTCCCTGCAGCTCTGGCAGGCCAGCGACATGTACGGCGCATCCGTGGTGTTGCAGACCGAACGTAACGGCAACATCACCTACCCGGCGCAGTTCATGACCAACAACCCCGACAAGTACTGCGACGACACCCCGGTGGAGCGCGACGGCATGCTGTTCTGCAACGGCGCAGACGCCCTCGCCGGCCCGGCCGGCCTGGACTCCATCAAGAAGGTCACCGGCGCCAAGGTGGCCCTGCTCGGCCCGGGCTCGCCCGCCGGCTACATCTACCCGGTCCTCGCGCTGAAGAACGCGGGCCTGGACACCGACGCCGACATCGAGCAGATCCCGGTGACCACCAACGACGCATCCGTGCTCGCCGTCTACAACGGTGACGCCGAAGTGGGCTTCAGCTTCTGGGATGCCCGCACCATCGTGGCCAAGGACAAGCCCGACGTGGGCGAGAAGGTCGTCGTGTTCGCACTGACCGACGAGATCCCCAACGACGGCGTGGCCCTCACCGAGAGCCTCTCCCCCGAGCTGCAGGAGAAGATCACCACCGCCCTGGCCGACTACTCCAGCACCGAAGAGGGTTCCGCCGTTCTCACCTCGATCTACTCCATCACCAAGCTCGCGCCCGCCGACCCGTCGACGCTCACCGTCGTCGCCGACGCGGCCACAAAGCTGGGACTGCAGTAGCCGATGACTGACCTTCACGAAAGCGCGGCGGCCGGGGTGCACACCCCGGCCGCCGCGCCGTGGTCGATCCGGATGCGGGACGTCAACGTGCGCTACCCCAACGGGGTCGTCGCGCTGAAGGACGTGTCCCTCAACATCGAAGCCGGCGAGATGGTCTCCGTGGTGGGACTGTCAGGCTCCGGTAAGAGCAGCCTGATCCGCACCATCAACGGGCTCGTGCCGATCAGCTCCGGCACCCTCGAGGTAGGCGGACGCCACCTGGAGACCGCCCGCGGCCGGGAACTACGGCAGCTGCGCGGCGAGATAGGCATGATTTTCCAGGGCTTCAACCTGGCCCGGCGCGCGAGCGTGCTGAACAACGTGCTCGTGGGCCGGCTCGCCCACACACCCACCTGGCGCACCCTGCTCGGCCTCTACCGGGCAGACGACAAGCAGATCGCCTACGAGGCGCTGAACAGCGTCGGTATTCTCGCGAAGGCATATGACCGCGCGTCCACGCTCTCGGGCGGTCAGCAGCAGCGGGTGGCCATCGCCCGCGCCCTGGCCCAACAGCCCAAGCTGGTGCTCGCCGACGAACCCGTCGCCAGCCTGGACCCGCCCACCGCGCACGGCGTGATGCGGGACCTGCGCCGGATCAACCAGGACCTGGGCATCACGGTGCTCACCAATCTGCACCTGCTGGACCTGGCCCGCACCTACGGCACCCGGCTGATCGGGCTGCGCGCGGGCGAGGTCGTCTACGACGGCCCGGCCGCCACCGCCTCCGACGCCGTGTTCGAGACCATCTACGGCCGGTCCATCCAACACGAGGATGTGCTCGGCTGATGAGCGCCCTGGCACCGTTGGTTCTACCGCCGAAGCCGCGCGGACGGTGGAAACCCTGGCTGGGCCTGGCCGTGGTGCTGCTCATCACGGCAGTCACGCTGAGTCCGCAGTGGGGCATCGCGTTCAGCTTCGACGCGATAGTGCGCAACTGGCAGAACGGCGCCGACAAGGTGCTCGCCCTGCTGCGACCGGACTGGACGTTCTTCCCGCGCACCATTCCACCCCTGGTGGAGACCCTGCAGATGGCCGTGATCGCCACCTTCGTGGGGGCCGTCGTCTCGCTGCCGCTCAGCCTCTGGGCGGCGCGGCTGACTAATCCGAACCGGTACACCCGCGGTGTGGTCAAGACCGTGCTCAACGCGGTGCGGTCGATTCCTGACCTGCTCTACGCATCCGTGCTGGTGGCGATGGTGGGAGTGGGCGCGCTGCCCGGCATTATCGCGCTGGTGCTGTTCAACGTGGGCATCATCGTGAAAATGGTGTCGGAGTCGATCGAGGTGAACGACGCCGGACCGCTCGAAGCCGGCCGCGCCGCCGGCGGCAGCCAGCTGCAGATCAACCGCGCCATCGCGCTGACGGATGCCTGGCCCGCGTTCGTGAACCAAACCCTGTATGTGCTCGAACTCAACGTGCGCGCCTCGACAGTGCTCGGCCTCGTGGGCGCGGGCGGGCTCGGCCTGCTCATCGACGCCGTGCGCACCTTCTACCGCTATGACCAACTGTCGCTGATCATCCTCGAGATCCTCGTGGTGGTCGTCGTCATCGACTCGGTCAGCGCCGCTATCCGACGGAGGCTGGTATGACCGCTCTCATCTCCTCCCCGCCCGCCACCCGCGCCCTCGTGTTGCCGGCCAAGCCCAGCTCGCGGGGCCGGCTGACCGCCGCCGTCGTGGTGACGGTCATCGTGATCGTCGCGTTCTGGTCGGTCGACATCAACTGGGCCAGGCTGGGCAGCCTGCCCGGCGAGATCGTGCGCTATCTCTGGCTGATGTTCGCCAATCCGAACTGGGACAAAATCGGCGAGGCGCTGCTGCAGACCTGGCGCTCCGTGCAGATGGCCTGGGTGGGCACGGTCATCGGCCTGGTGATTTCGCTGCCGCTGAGCTTTCTCGCCGCGCGCGGTTTCGCCCCCGCACCGGCCCGTGGCGCGTTGCGCCTCTTGTTCTCGGTCATCCGGGCGGTGCCGGAGATCATCATCGCCATCGCCATCCTGTCGGTGACCGGCCTGACACCGCTTACCGGGGCGCTCGCGCTGGCCGTGAACAGCGTCGGCACGCTGGGCAAGTGGGGGTACGAGGCCATCGAGGGTGTCGACCCCGGGCCCCTCGAGGCCGTGCGCGCGGCGGGCGGGTCGACCCCGGAGGTGATCCGTTGGGGCGTCTGGCCCCAGGCGATGCCCGACTTCATCTCGTTCTGGTTGTACCGATTCGAGATCAACGTGCGCGCATCCGCAATACTCGGCCTGATCGGTGTCGGCGGCATCGGCGACATGCTCACCTCGTACACTCAGTATCGCGAGTGGTCGACGGTGGGGATGCTGCTCCTCGTGGTGGTTGTCGTGACGATGAGCATCGATGCCGTGTCCGGCGCCCTGCGCCGGCGCATAACCGAAGGAGCATCCGTTCGTGAGCTGGACCGGTAACGACGACGCCACTGTGACGACCCGCATCGCCACCGTGCAAAATTCCCTGCAGCCCAGCGAGCTCAGCGTGGTCGGGTTGATCCTCTCCGACGCCGAGGGCGTGGTGGAGATGACCGCGCAGGACCTCTCCGACCGGGCCGGGGTGGCTCGGTCGAGCGTCATCCGCACCTGCCAGAAGCTGGGCTACCGCGGTTTCGCCCAGCTGCGGGTGGCCCTCACCCGGGAGCTCGCGCAGACGCTGGTGAGCGAGCGGGACTACGGCGAATCCGCGCTGGGCGCCATCCGCGCGGATATCGACGCGCTGGCCGCGACGCTGCCGCGCATCGCGAGTGTGCTCGGTGAGGATGCTGTGGAGCGGGCCGTGAGCACCATCGTGGGGGCGGGACGGTTGCTGGCGCTGGCCAGCGGGCTGTCCTCACCGCTGGCGCTGGACGTGGGCATGCGGCTCACCGCGATCGGCCGGCCCACCGAGTTCGTGGCCGACCCGATCGGGCAGCAGATCGCTGCCCGGCAGTTGACCGGGGCCGATGCGGTGCTGATCATCAGCGGCAGCGGTGCGAGCGAGGCGAGCCTCAAGGCCGCGCGTGCGGCCCGGCAGACCGGAGCGACGGTGCTGATCATCACATCGTTCGCCACCTCGCCGCTGGTCAGCCTGGCCGACGTCGCCCTGGTTGTGGCGCCGGCCCGGGGTACCTTCCGGCACGAACTCGAGCACACGTCGCGGGTGCCGCATGTGATCCTGATCGAAGCGCTGGTGGAGGTGGTGGCGGCCCGCCTGGGCGACCGCGCCCGGGTGACTCGCTCGGCCGTGCTCGAGATCCTCAGCGACAACCTCAGCGAGTAGGCAGGTCTTTGCCGCCCCGTCCGTGGCGGGTAGCGCCAGCAGAGGGGCAGCGAGCGCCGGCGAGGGTGCCCCGCCCCGTCGGCTAGTCGGTCGTGCGGGCGAAAACGTAGTGTTCGATCAGGTGATCGGCGATCGCCATCGACGACGTCGCGGCCGGTGACGGGGCGTTCCGCAGCAGGGTGACCGGGCCGACCTGGTCGACCGCGAAATCGTCCAGAAGGGCGCCGTCCCGGCCCCAGGCCTGGGCGCGCACCCCGGCGGCGGTCTTGCTCGTGAGGTCGTTCATCCTGAGTTCGGGGATGAACCGGCGGGCCTTGCGGTAGTACAACGGTTTCAGCAGGGAGCCGCTGATCTCGTCCAGTCCCATCCGCCAGTGCTGTTTCGCGAGAGTGCCGGCCCCCGGCCAGCGCAGCGAGTCCCAGGTGTCTTTCGGTGAGATGGTCAGCCAGGCGTAGCCCTCACGGGCGAGCGCCGGCACCGCGTTGGGCCCCACGTGCACGTCATCGTAGACACCGCGAGTGAAGTGCACGCCGAGGAACGGGAATCGAGGGTCGGGCACCGGGTAGATCATGCCGCGCACCAGGTCGGTGCGGGCGGCAGCCAGCGCCCAGTACTCACCGCGGAACGGCAGGATCTTCGGCGACGGGTCCGCGCCGACCAGGTGCGCCACCACGTCGGACTGCAGCCCGGCGCAGGCGATCACTCGGTCAACGAGATACTCGGAGTCGCGCGTGCGCACCCGCACGGTCTGGCCTTCGATGTGCAACGCCACGACCTCGTGGCCGGTCAGGATGGTGCCGCCGTGGCTGCGGACATCCTCGGCCATCGCCTCGGTGATCGCGCCGTAGTCCACTGCCGCGGTGTGCGGCGAGTGCACCGCGGCGATGCCCGCGACGGATGGTTCGATCTCACGGAGGCGGTCGAGCCCGTCGAGGCGGGCCAGGTCGGGCACCCCGTTGGCCAGTGACCGGCGCTCGATGTCGGCCAGGGCGGCCAGCTCGGACTCGTCGACCGCGACGACGAGCTTGCCCACCTCCCGGTAGGGCAGGTTCTTCTCGGCACAGTAGTCGCGGATGCTGATCCGGCCCGCGGCGCACAACCGCGCCTTGAGCGTGCCCGGCTGATAGTAGAGACCGGCGTGCACCACCCCCGAGTTGCGCCCGGTCTGGTGCGCGGCAAGCCGGTCTTCCTTCTCGAACACGGTGACGTCGCCGAATCCGCGTAATACGAGTGCCCGCGCGATAGCGACCCCTACGATTCCGCCGCCGATGATCGCAAGCCGATCGCCCATGCCCGTCCGTCCCGTTGCACCGCCCGTGGCGGACCACCGGTTCGACGAACCCCCGCACGGTGGCATCCTGCCCCCGGAGCGGTGCCTGGGCAATGCCCCGCCCGGCAGAACGCAGCATTCCAGGCCCGCATGCCCCGAGCACGCGGCGGCCCGCGTCCGGCATCCCGCGAAAGCGGCGAAACGGCTGCCTCACAGGGATGAAGCAGCCACACGACCGCTCTCGCGAAAGCACCCCTACCCCCACCTCCCGCGAGAGCGGCGAAAGGGCTGCCTCACAGGGATGAAGCAGCCACACGACCGCTCTCGCGGGATGCCGGGCGCGGGCTGGGGATAAGTTCGGCGCGGCGAGGGAGCCTAGGTCCATCCTCTGGAGATGAAGCGGCGCACCGAGATACCTACGGCTCTACGAGGTCGTGCATTCAGCCATCAAGAAGGGTTGGCCGAAGGCGTCACGCGGGCGCGGATGCGTGGCGACGACCTGGCCACGCCGTACTACGGGATCCGCTCCCCGCCCCTGGACCCGACTGACCCGCTCGCCCATGTCCGCGCATACCTGCCCCATCTCAGCAGTGAGCAGTTTTTCAGCCACTCCAGTGCGGCACTGATCCACGGCTTGCCGCTGCCACCGCGCCTTGCCCGCGACCCACGCGTGCACGTGTCGACACACATCGCCGGGTTGCGGCACGGCGGCCGCGGGGTGGTGGGGCACCACGTGCAGCGCGACCGTGTTCGGGTCGTCGTCGTAAGCGGAGTGCCGGTGACGGCTCCGGTCGACACCTGGTGTCAGCTGTCCACTCTGTTGGCGTTGGACACCCTGATTGAGGTGGGAGATGCGCTGGTGAGACGCAAGCGGCCGCTGGCAACCATGGCTGAGCTGCGCGCTGGCGTGTTGCGCTACACCGGGCAACGGGGTGCGAAAAGGCTGCGTGAAGCGTTCGAGTCGGTGCGTCCCCGCACGGACTCAGCCAAGGAGACAGCGACCAGGCTGATGATCGTGCGGGCCGGGCTACCCGAACCGGAGGTCAACGGTGAGATTTTCGACAGGCGCGGCCGCAAGATCGCGACCGGAGATCTGGTCTTTCGCGGGTACCGGGTCCTGGTGGAGTATGACGGCGAGCAGCACCGTGCGGACGAGGAGCAATATCACTGGGACGTTGACCGTCTTGACGCGATCATGGAGGCCGGCTGGCGCGTCATCCGCGTCAACAAATCGCACCTGAGGATGTCGCCCTCACCCGCCCTGCGGAAGATCACCACGGCTCTGGAAGCCGCAGGCTGGCGCCCCTGAGGCACGAAAGCGGCCCCGTGGTCGTTTCTCGGAAACTCAAGGGTCGCGAAAGCGGGAAGGTGGCTGCCTCAGCCCGCTGAGGTAGCCACGCGGCCGCTCTCGCGAGATAGCAGGGCTAGAGCGGCCCGAGTTGTGCGGGCAGGGCGAAGGGCTGGTCGACGAGGGCCTCGGTTCGGGTGAACAGGCGCTCGGCGATGCCACGGTCGAGTGAGGTGCGGGTGGGGTGCTGCAGGGCCGGCGCACCCCGGGTGAGGAACCGCGGGCCGTAGTACTGGCCACCGCGGGCATCCGGGTCGATCGCCGCGCGCACCGTGGGCCAGGCGCCGGCGTCTTTGCTCTGGGCGCCGATGAAGCCCTGCAGGGTGTCGGCGAAGCGTTTGGCCCGGCTGACCTCGTTGACCCCGCGGATGCCGGGGGTGAGTCCAGAGATCGAGTATCCGGGGTGCGACACCAGGCTCTGCACGCCGTCGGGGCCGCCCTGGCCGGCAGCGCGCAGGCGACGGTCGAGCTCGAAGCCGAACACCTGCATGGCGATCTTGGACTGCGCGTAGGCCTTCCAGCCGTTGTAGGTGACCTCCAGCTGCAGGTCATCCAGCGACGAGTCCATCAGCCGGGAGATCATCGAGCCGAGCGACACCACCCGGCTGCCGGGGGTGCGCTGCAGGGCGGGCAGCGCGAGGCTGGTGAGCAGGAAGTGCCCGGTGTAATTGGTGGCGAGCACCAGTTCGGCACCGTCCAGGCTCACGGAGCGGTCCTGCGGCGGGTGCACGATGCCGGCGTTGAGGATGAGGCCGTCCAGCCGCGGGAATTCGAGTATCCGGTCGGCGGCGCCGCGCACCGAGCCGAGATCGGCCACGTCGAGGGCGAGAGCGGAGACGGAGGCTCCCGGCACCCGTCCGCGGATCGCGGCGATGGCGGCCGCGGCCTTGGCCGGGTTGCGGCAGGCGAGCACCACGTGGGCGCCGGCGCCGGCCAGCTGCTCGCTCGTGAAGTAACCGAGGCCCGCGTTGGCGCCCGTGACCACGAAGGTGCGCCCGGACTGGTCGGGCAGCGCGCGCGGGTTCCAGCTCACGCTGAGGTGGAGGGGTGGGCCGGGTCGGCGGGGCGAGACGCGGCTGCGCCCGCGGCCCTGGCGCCCCCGGACGAGTCGCCGGCGATCTTCTCGTGGTGGTGGATGACCTCGGCGATGATGAAATTGAGGAACTTCTCGGCGAACGCCGGGTCCAGTCTGGCGTCCTCGGCCAGGCCGCGCAGGCGCTGGATCTGCAAGAACTCCCGGGCCGGGTCGGCCGGGGGCAGACCGTGCTCGGCCTTCAGCCTTCCCACGCTCTGGGTGAACTTGAACCGCTCGGCGAGCAGGTGAATGAGCGCGGCATCGATGTTGTCGATGCTCTGGCGGATGCTCTGCAACTCGTTGATCGCGTCCTGCCCCGCTTCAGCGGGCAATTCCTCGTTTACAGCCATGTCCTTACGATATTGCACCGGCCCGGATGCCCGCGCCGGGCGGCGCCGCTCACGAGGCGGTTCGAGGCACCGCCAGCGGCAGCCGCAGCCGTTTCTGGGTCAGCAGGATGCCGAGCAGCACAAGCACGGCCCCGGCCGGTTCGTGCCAGGAGAACGTTTCGGCCAACACCAGCACCCCGAGCAGCACACCGACCACCGGGGTGACGTAGGTCACCGTGGAGGTGGTCGTCGGCCCCCAGGCCCGCAGGACGTTGATGTGCCAGATGTACGCGAATCCGGTGCCGAGCACCCCGAGGGTGAGCAGGCTGAGCACGATCGGCATGGTCAGGGACACCGGCTGCCAGGCGAGCACGGGCGTGAGCACGAGCATCACGACGCCGGCCAGGCCGATGTTCAGGAAGGCGAAGGTGGTGCCCGCGATGGGCCGGCCGCTGAGGTGCTTGCGGGTGTACCCGAAGGTGAAGCCGTAGCAGAGCGCCGCGCCCAGGCAGGCGAGTTGGCCCCACAGGTCACCGTTCAGCTCCGAATACTGCCATGGCGCGATGATCACGACCACACCCATGATGCCGATCAGCACGCCGATCACCTGGTCGCGGGCGAGTTTCTCCACCCTGAACACGGCGGTGACCATCACCGCGGTCATGATGGGCGTGACGGCGTTGTAGATGCTGGCCAGGCTCGACGACACGTACTGCTCGGCCCAGGCGAACAGCAGGTGCGGCACGACGCATCCGGTGAGCGCGATCACCAGGAAATGCAGCCAGACGACGCCCTCCCGGGGCAGCACCGGACCGTTGTTCAGACGCGGGCGGGTGGCCAGCACGATGAGGCCCAGCGTGAGCCCCCCGAAGACCAGGCGTGACCAGGCGACCTGGCCGAAGCTCACGCCGTCGAGTGCCACCTTCATGAACAGGAAGCTGGCGCCCCAGACCACCCCCATCCCGAGGAATTGCAGGGCCACCCTGGGGTTGTTGGGGCTGGAAATATCAGTCACCCGCTGACCCTAGCCCACGGGCGCGGTGCCCGGCGGGCACCGTGACCCGCGCCGACGGTGATGTCCGAAAATCGCGGGCGGATGACCGTAAATCAGCTGGGTGTGACCCGACGGCGGGGTGCCCGCGGGTCGCGGTACTCCACGACTTTGCCGCCGAAAACGTCGAGTCGTTTGTGCAGCCCGGCCTGCACGACAGGCCACTCGTCGGCGAGAACCGAGTACACGGCGGTATCCCGCCAGGACCCGTCCGCCCGGCGCTGCACCCGCCGGTTGATGCCCTCGAACTGGGCGCCGATGCCCAGGATCGCGGCCCGGGAGCGCGAGTTGAGCACGTCGGCCTGGATCTTGACCCGGCCGAAGCCGCTGTCGAAGGCGGCACCGAGCATCAGCAGCTTGGTCTCCGGGTTCACCGCGGTGCCCCAGACCTGCGGGGCGTATGCGGTCCAGCCCAGGTGCAGTGCCTCGTTGGGCAGGTCGATGTCGCCCAGCGTCGAGGTGCCCACCAGGTTGCCGGCGTGTGGGCCGGAGACGACGCGAACGGCGTAGGGGTGGGCATCCCACTGGTAGTAATTGAGGGCGAAGGCCACGAAATCATCGAGGTCGGCGGGTAGGCCGTGCGGACCGCCGCCGTAACCACCGGCGAAGACGGCCGGATGCGCGATGGCGCGATGCAGCTCGGGCAGGTGTGCCCGGCTGAGCGGTTCCAGGCACACGAAGCGCCCCGTCAGCAGCCTCGCCTGGGGTGGAAACGCGGTCACGTGGGTTCTCCCTTCGCCGAACCGTGAGCTGAGCCCCAAAAACTCGGGGTCGGGGCCGTGCTCACGGTTCGCGTGCGGTGCGGGTTAGTCGATGAGGTCGTGACGGGTGAGGATGGCCTCGCGGTCGGGGCCCACGCCGATCGCGGAGATGCGGGCGCCGCTCATTGCTTCGAGGGCGAGCACGTAGTCCTGGGCGTTCTTGGGCAGGTCCTCGAAGTGACGCACCATGGTGATGTCCTCGGTCCAACCGGGGTACTCCTCGTAGACCGGCTTCGCGTGGTGGAAGTCGGACTGCGACACGGGCACCTCGTCGAAGCGCACCCCGTCGACCTCGTAGGCGACGCAGACCGGGATGGTCTCCAGGCCCGTGAGCACGTCGAGCTTGGTGAGAACGAAGTCGGTGACACCGTTGATGCGGGCTGTGTAGCGGGCGATCGGGGCGTCGTACCAGCCGCACCGGCGCGGGCGGCCGGTGGTGGTGCCGAACTCGAAGCCCTTGGCGCGAAGGAACTCGCCGGACTCGTCGAACAGCTCGGTGGGGAACGGACCGGCGCCGACCCGGGTCGTGTACGCCTTGACGACCGCGATGATGCGGTCGATCCGGTTCGGGCCGATGCCGGAACCGGTCACCGCGCCGCCGGAGGTGGCATTCGACGAGGTGACGAACGGGTAGGTGCCGTGGTCGACATCCAGCATCGTGGCCTGGCCGCCCTCGAACAGAACGGTCTTGCCCTCGGTGAGCGCCTGGTGCAGCAGCAGCGCGGTGTCGGCGACCATGGGGCGCAGGCGTTCGGCGTAGCTGAGCAGGTCGTCGACGATCTCGTCGACCGTGATGGCGCGGCGGTTGTAGACCTTGACCAGCATGTGGTTCTTCTGGCCGAGGGCGCCCTCGACCTTCTGGCGCAGGATGTTCTCGTCGAACAGGTCCTGGATGCGGATGCCGACCCGGTTGATCTTGTCGGCGTAGGTCGGGCCGATGCCGCGGCCGGTGGTGCCGATCTGGCGCTTGCCCAGGAACCGCTCGGTGACCTTGTCCATGGTGCGGTGGTACTGCGTGATGACGTGCGCGTTGGCGCTCACGCGCAGCTTCGACACGTCCACGCCGCGGGAGCTGAGCGCGTCGAGTTCCTCGAAGAGAACCTCGATGTCGACGACGACGCCATTGGCGATCACCGGGGTCACGCCGGGGGTGAGGATGCCCGAGGGCAGCAGGTGTAGCGCATACTTCTCGTTACCCACGACCACGGTGTGGCCGGCGTTGTTGCCGCCGTTGAACTTGACGACGTAGTCGACACGGCTGCCGAGGAGGTCGGTGGCCTTACCCTTACCTTCGTCGCCCCACTGGGCGCCGATCAGAACAATTGCTGGCATGGGTTAGTTGTCTCCTCGAATAACAAAGGCGGCGGTCGGCGGGGCCGGGTCGTCGCCGGGCGAAACGGCGGGCTGAATCGCCGGGAACATCTGGGTCTCGGTGTGCTGCGAGCGCAACCGGGTGATGACGGTGGGGTCCGCGCCCGTAAGGAACGCGGTGAGACGCTCGAACTCGTCGGTCTCGCCGATCTCGGCCGCGGCACGGCGGAGGGCGAACAGCGCGCGGAGCACGCCCCGGTTGGGTTCGTGCGCCCACGGGATCGGGCCCTGGCCACGCCAGCCGGCCTTACGGAGGGCGTCGAGGCCCCGGTGGTAGCCCACCCGGGCATAGGCGTAGGCCTCGAGCAGGCGACCCTGGCTGTGCGTGTAGTCGGCAAGCGCCGACCAGGCCAGCGATGACTTCGGATGCGCCGCCACCACGGTCGCAATATCCTGCGTTGCGGTTCGGCTGAGCGCTTCGGTCACCTCCGGTTCCGCGGGTAGGAGGGTCTCGGGCTGGTCGATCAGATTTGCGCCGGTCACACTCGATACTACCGCGACCCGCGATTCAGCCCCGCGAGCTGCGACTTAAGCACCACATTCGCCCGATTCTGGGGCTCAGGTCACAGTTCGCGACAGGGGGCTCAGGCGAGCAGGCCGCCGGAGAGGGACTCGAGGATGGCCGCGGAGACCTCGTCGCGGTGCCGGTCGGGCTCGAAGACCAGCCATTCCAGGCCGGCCATGAGCACGGCACCGAACACGCTGGACGCCATCAGCCCGCTGGTGCCGGCCGCCGCGGTGGCCGGCTTGGTCTCGGCGATCGCCTCGGCGAAGACCGCGAGGGCGTCGTGCCGCAGGGCGAACAGGGTCTTCTGCCAGGCCCGGTCGGTGCGGAAGATCTCGGCCGCCATCAGCTTGGCCAGGCCCGCGTTGGCCTCGATCCGGTCGAGCAGCACCGTGATCAACGCTTCCAGCGCGGCCCGGCCGTGCAGGCCGGTGCGCGCCTCGCGGAGAGAATCGGCGAGCGCGCCGACCCCCTCCTGCAACAGCGCCTCGAAGAGGTTGTCCTTCGAGCTGAAGTTGTAATACAGGCTGCCCTTGGCCACCCCGGCGCGCTCCGCGACGTCATCCATCGTGGTGCCGGTGATCCCGCGGGTGGCGGCCAGCTCCAGCGCGGCATCCAGGATCGCTCGTTTGGTTCCGATCGCGCGGGGCATGGGCCGGTCCTCTCAGTGCACTCGGTGCGGGCTCAGGGCTAGATGGTCATCTCGGGGTGCAGCCGGGTGATCGTCCACATCCGCTGCCGGGACGCGCTCCAGGCGCTGACGGCGATCGAGCCGACCAGGATGCCCACGAGCACAAGCACGGAGAGCCACAGTCTAGAGTCGATTCCTCCGGTGATGAGCTGCCGGAGCCCGGTGACCACGTACGAGGCGGGCATCCACGGGTGCAGGATCTGGAAGAACTCCGGCGTGGTCTCCACCGGGTAGGTTCCGCCCGACGAGCTCAGTTGCAGCATGAGCAGCACCAGGCTGACCACGCGGCCGGCCGCGGTGCCCAACAGGATGATGAACATCTGTTGCAGCGCCAGGAACGCCAGAGTGGTGAGGTAGATGAAGACCGACATGCCCAGCCAGTGCGCCGGGGTGAGCCCGATGCCGTAGACCAGCACCAGGACCATGATCACGACCTGGCTGAGGCCGATCGCCATGGCCGGCAGGAACCCGGTCATCGTGGCGCGCAGCCCGGAGGCGGCGCTGGCCAGCGCCCGGGTGGGCAGCGCCCGCAGGATCAGCCAGGTGATCAGCGCACCGACGAAGGTGGCCAGGGCGAGGAAGAAGGGCGCGAACCCCTCTCCGAAGCTGTCGGAGGCGTTCTCCCAGGTCTGCTTGAGGTCGACCGGGTTCGCGATCACCGAGGCCTTCGTGGCGATCTGCGCGTCACTGTCGTCCGGCGCGGCTGCCGCGCCGGTCGCAAGGGCATCGGCGAGGGTGTGGCCGCCATCGGCGAGTTGCACGGTGCCGGACTGCAATTCGGTCCCGCCGTCGACCAGCTTGGTGCTGCCGTCGACGAGGGTGCCGGTTCCGGCGGCCAGGCTGTCAGCGCCGTCGGCGAGGGTCGCCGATCCGGTGGCCGCGGTCGCCGCGCCGGTGGCGAGCTTGCCGGCCCCGGCAGAGAGGGCGCCGGCGCCGGCGGCGACGTCCGAGGCTCCGGATGCGACCTGGGCGGCGCCGGGGGCACCACCGGTGAGGGCGTCGGAGAGCTGGCCCAGACCGGCGGCGAACTGCCCGCTGGAGGTCGCGTAGGCCGAGATCTGGGTCGCGGCACCCTGCGTCTGGGTGTTGAGGGTGTCGGCGCCGCCGGCGAGCTTGGTCACCGAGGGCAGGAAGGCGGAGGCCGGTGTTCCGGCCGGGGCCGCAGCGATGGCCGCCTCGAGATTCTTCAGACCATCGGAGAGCGTGGTCGTCCCGGTGGCGAGCTGCCCGGCACCGGTGGCGATGGAGGTGGCCCCGGCGGCGAGCTGGTCGGAGGAGTCGGAGAGGGTGGCTGCCCCGGTGGCGGCCTTGGCGAAGCCGTCGGACACCTTCTGGGATCCGTCGGCGACCGCGGTGGCACCGTCGGCGAGTTTCACCGAGGAGTCGGACAGGGTCGCCGCTCCGGTGGACAGCGTGCCGAGCCCGGTGGCCAACGTGGAGGAGCCGTCGGCCACCTGCGCGGCGCCGTCGTCGAGCTCCACGGCGCCGGCGGAGAGGTCGCCCAACCCGTCGACGAGGGTGCCGGTGCCGGTTTCGGCCGTCGTGAGGCCGTCGGCGAGGGTGCCGGCGCCGTCTGCCGCGCTGCGGATGCCGTCGCCGGCCTCGTTCACGGCCACGAGCATCGCGCTGACGGTTTGGTCGCCGATGTTCACCGACACGGCGTCGCGCAGCTGCACCATGGCCTGCTTGCCCAGGGTGGAGGCGAGGAAGCTGTTGCTGTCGTTGTAGTCGACCTGCACCTCGGCCGCGGTGGGGGTGTCGGTGCCGGCGGAGATCGCGTCGGTGGAGAAGTCGGCGGGGATGGTGACGGAGAAGTAGTAGTCGCCGTCGATGACGCCGGTGGCGGCATCCGCGGCACTGGTTTCGACCCAGCCCAGGTCGTTGCCGTCGATGAGCTTGTCGACGAGGTCGGCGCCGGCACTGAACTCCTCACCGTCGCGGGTGGCGCCGGTGTCGGTGTTGACCAGGGCGACCGGCAGGTGGCTGAGCTCCTTGTCGGGCGCCCAGAAGGCCCACAGGTACAGGGCGCCGTAAATCAGGGGGATGAACATCAGCACGACGAGTGCGATCTTGGGCAGAGTGCCCTTGCCGAAGCGGCGCAGCTCCGTTCCCGTAGAGAGGAAGGCGAACATCTAGCGAATCTCCTGGTTCATGTACAGGACGGTCGGGTCGATGCCCAATTCCGCCCACATTTCAAAGTCCGGTGCGATCGCCGAGGCGATCACGGGGGTGCCGGCCTGCACGATCGCGCCGAGCCGGTACCAGAGCTGGCGGCGGGCCTCGGCGGAGTGCACCTGCTCGACCTGGTCGAAGAACAGCACGTCGGGCCGGCTCATCATGGCCAGCGACGCGCGCAGCAGCACCATCTCCACCTCGTCGAGGTCCCAGATCATGGTGCTGGCGGCGGGCACGGGGATGTCACCGAAGACGGGGCCGCAGACACGGGCGACCTCGGCATCGTCGACCGCGCGGATGAAGGACCACCACGGGGCGAGCCAGGCGTGGCGTTCGCGGATGGCCGCGGCCACGCTGACCGACTCCTCGAGGGTGTCGATGCCGTGGAACCCTGACACGCCCGTGCGGCGCTGGATTCGCCTGGCGTGACGGGGCAGGTCCTCCCCGAGCACGAACAGGCTGCCGGAGCTGGGCTTCATCCGCCCGGCCAGGGTGAGGAGCAGGCTCGTGCGGCCGCTGCCGGCCGGACCGCAGATCACGGTGAGGCCGTCGTCGGCGCTGAAGCTCAGCGGCCCGAAGACCACGCCCCGCTTGTGACTCACGCTCAGTTCATCCGCTATCAGTGTCGCCTGCACGTCGTTCCTCTCTCGTCGGCATCTTTGTACCGACTAGTCAGTATAGATCCGCTCTTTCAACGGATGCAAGCGCACCCCTGGCTTGGGTGTTCTCTGAGAGCTTTCGAACTCACACTGACCAGTCAGCCCAAGTCAGAGTGGGTGAATTAGAGTGTGACCCTGTCGCAGCGCCGCGGTGCCCTTTTCCCCCAGAATTCGGTCCGGCGCTGGTCGGGCCCCTCTCCCCCCTGGAGGCGCTCGCATGCGCGTTAACCTCACTGCTGTCACCAAAGGACCGAAGAACTCGGCCCTGCCGGAAACGACCCTGGAATTCGCCAGCGGCGCCGTCACGTTTGCTCGCGCCGAGACCGAACGCCGCCCCACTGTTCTGGGCCTGATCGCCTCGGGGCGGATGCGGCCGGATGCCGGAACGGTCACCCTGGACGGCAACACCGACTATGCGGGACTGCGCCGCCAGATCGCCCTCGTCGACGCCCTCGGGGTCTCGGAGCCGGCCGCGGACCTCAAGGTTGACGAGGTGGTGGCCGAAGAGCTCATGTTCGCCGGCCGCCTCGGCCGCCGCCGCACGGTCACGCGGGTGCTCACCGAGCTCGGCCTCGCCGACCAGGCACGCTCCGACATGGGCGACCTCGCGCCCGACGACCGCATCCGCCTGCTCACCGAGCTGGCTGTGCTTCGCGACGGCGTTCTGGGCCTCGTTCTCACCTCGCCCGACCGCCACGGCGGCGACCCGTTGGGCTGGTGGGACGTCGCGGGCGGCCTGGCCGCGCGGGGGTATGCGGTCCTCGTGATCGCCGGTGACGCCTCCGCTCACGCGATCGCCGACCTGGAACTGACCAACCTCGAGCCGGCCGGGGAACTGCCCGCCGGACTCGTACGCTCATCCCTCACCACCGCTGGAGCCGACGAACTGTGAAGATCTTCGCCATGATCCGTGCCGAGCTGGCGCGCCTGACCGCCACGACCATGTCCCGCGTGGCACTCGTCGCGCTGATGCTGGTGCCCGTGCTCTACGGCGGCCTCTACCTCTGGGCCAACCAGGACCCGTACGCGGGCCTGGACCGGGTGCCCGTGGCCCTGGTCGTGTCCGACACCGGCTCGGAGCTGGACGGCGCCGCCACCAATTACGGCACCGACGTCGCCGAGCAGCTCATCGAGGACGGCACCTTCGACTGGCACACCGTGACCGCGGCGACCGCGAAGGCCGGTGTGGCCGACGCCACCTACGACTTCAGCGTCACGATTCCCGCCGACTTCTCCAGCTCGATCGCCTCGTCCTCATCCGATACCCCGCACCAGGCCACGATCACCCTCACCACCAACGACACCAACAGCTATCTCGCCTCCACGATCGGCAGCCAGGCCGCCCAGACCATTCGGGATGCCATCGTCGAACGGGTCAACGAGCAGGCCGCCGACACCCTGCTCATCGGCCTGTCCGACATCCGCTCGAGCCTGGTCGACGCCGCCGACGGCGCCACCCGGCTGACGGATGGCGCCTCGACCGCCGTCGACGGCGGCAGCAGCCTCGCCGACGGGGCGGGCCGGCTCGCAGACGGCACCGGCCAGCTGGCCACGGGAGCCGGCACCCTCGCCGACGGCACCGGGCAGCTCGCCGACGGTGCCGC
>NZ_SOFX01000021.1:0-11326 GCF_004402745.1 Cryobacterium sp. TMN-39-2 | reverse complement strand
ACCTCCGGACGGGTTGGGGAACTAGACAGCTCCACCCTCCACCGGAGGTCTTCGTCATTTCAAGACGTCACACATCAACCAACGTCCCTGGGCAGTACATCTAGCGCTCGAGCTCAGCCGCGAACCGCTCCGGCAGCACGACATTGGCGCCGACCCCCGCGAAAAACGGGGCGACCTCGGTGGGCGTGTAGCCGGCGATGCCGCAGCCGATCTCGGTCACCAGAAACCTGAGCTCCGGATGCTCGGCCGCGAACCGAACGAACCCGGTCACCTCGTGCTGCAGTACCGCCAACCCGCTCATGCTGTCGATCGCATACGACTGACCGTGCAACCCGTGGCCCTGGCCCCAAACCGCGCCGAACCTCTCGTGCGCAAGGGCGGCGGCACCGGCCGCGTGCAGCCCGGTCGCGTTGGACCCGAAGACGAAGACCTCGCCGGGTTCGAGTCGGGTGATCCGCATGGCTCAGACTCCCTTCGGGGCCCCGGGGTTGAGACGGTTGGTGGGGTCGAGCTTCATCAGCAGCTGGTTCGAGATCGCGTCCAGCTGCGCCACCTGCTCGTCGGTGAGCGGGTCGATCACGTTCTCCCGCACCGTGCGCACGTGCCCGGGCGCCGCGGCCTGCACGACGGCCCAGCCCTCCTCGGTGAGACTGGCGTTCGTCGCGCGCCGGTCGCTCGGACACGGTGTGCGCTTGACCAGGCCACGGTCTTCGAGCCGGCGCACCACGTGCGAGAGCCGGGGCAGGCTGGAATTGGTCATCGAGGACAGCCCGGTCATCCGCAGGGTGTGGTCGGGCGCTTCGGAGAGCATCGCGAGCACGTAGTACTCGAAGTGGCTCAGGTCGGAGTCGCGCTGCAACTGGGAGTCGAGCAGCCCGGGCACCAGCTCCACCACCGCAACGAAGCGCAGCCAGGCGTGCAGCTGGGCCTGGTTGAGTCCCTGCACGGCGGGCGTTTCGTTCGTGTCCATGGGGATAGCTTATCAAGCAGGTCCCGCTTTGGTTGACGCGACAACTAAAAGCCGATACGTTACTTGTACCAACAATTAATTATTCGCCGCAAGGCGAGAGGGAGTATGTCATGACGAGCATCAGCATCATCGGAGCCGGCAACATGGGAACCGCCATCGCGACGATCGCGGCGAAGAGCGGCGCTTCGGTTCAGCTACTGGCACAGGACGCCGAGAAGACCGCGGCGGCGGCGGCTCTGGCCGGCGAATCCGTCACGTCGGGAGTCGCCGGTGATGCCCTCACCGGTGAAATCGTCGTTCTGGCCCTGCCGTACCCGGCGGTCGCCGGGGTGCTGGCACAGTACGCCGGCCAGCTGGACGGCAAGATCCTGGTCGACATCAGCAACCCGCTGGACTTCGCCACCTTCGACTCGCTCGTCGTGCCGGCGGATGGCTCGGCCGCGCAGGTGATCGCCGAGACCGTTCCCGGCGCCCGGGTGCTCAAGGCCTTCAACACCACCTTCGCCGCCACCTTGGCCACCAATGGTGTCAACGGCGTCGCCCCCACCACGGTGCTCGTCGCCGGCGACGACGCATCCGCCAAGGACGCCCTGATCGCCCTGCTGATCGCCGGTGGTGTACTCGCCCTCGACGCCGGCGCCCTCAAGCGCGCCCGTGAGCTCGAAGCCCTCGGCTTCCTGCAGCTGACCCTCGCGGCCGGCTCCTCCATCGGCTGGACCGGCGGCTTCGCCCTCGTCAAGTAACCCCGAGGACCCTATTCGAGTAAGCCCCGGATGTCTTCGGGGGTGAGGGACTGTGCGAAGACCGCGTCGTCGTCGAGGACCGCCTCGACCAGCTTGGCCTTGGACTCCTTGAGCGCCATCACCTTCTCCTCGATGGTGTCGGCGGCCACCAGCCGATAGACCATCACGTTGCGGGTCTGGCCGATGCGGTGGGTGCGGTCGATGGCCTGGTTCTCGCTGGCCGGGTTCCACCAGGGGTCGAGCAGGAACACGTAGTCGGCCTCGGTGAGGTTCAGACCGAAGCCGCCGGCCTTGAGGCTGATCAGGAACACCGGTGCGTCCCCGGCCTTGAACTGGTCGATGACGCCGGGCCGGTCGGCGGTCGATCCGTCGAGGTAGCTGTACCGCACCCCGCGGGCGTCCAGACGGGCGGCCGCCAGGGCGAGGTAAGAGGTGAACTGGCTGAAGATCAGGGCCCGGTGCCCCTCGGCGATCACCTCGTCGAGCTGCTCGAACAGCGCGTCGAGCTTGCTCGAGGGCACTCCGGCGTACTGGTCGTCGACCAGCGAGGCATCCAGGCTCAGCATCCGGAGCAGGGTGATCGAGCGGAACACGATGAACCGGTTGGCCTCGAGGTCGTCCATCAGTCCCAGCAGCTTCTGCCGCTCGCGCTGCAGGAAGGTGTCGTAGATCTCGCGGTGTTCGGGGTCGAGGTCGATGCGCAGCACCTGTTCCTGCTTGGCCGGCAGGTCCCTGGCCACGACATCCTTGGTGCGCCGCAGCATCAGCGGGCGGATGCGCCGCCGCAGCCGGTCGATCAGCTCGCGCTGGGATCGCACTTTGCGTTCGGCCGGGCGCAGGTACTCCTCGGTGAATCGGCGGGCCGAGGGGAACAGGCCCGGCGCCACGATGGCGAACTGCGCCCAGAGTTCGAGCAGGTTGTTCTCCAGGGGTGTGCCGGTGACGGCCAGCTTGAAGGGCACGTTCAGATCGCGGGCCGCGCGGTGCAGCTGCGAGGTGCGGTTCTTCACGAACTGGGCCTCGTCGAGGATCAGCCCCGACCAACCGTGCGCCTGGTAGGCGTCGAAGTCGAGGCGGAGCAGCGCGTAGGAGGTGACGAGAACGTCGACGCCCTCGGCCTGGTCGGCCAGGCTGCGGCCGCTGGTGGCCTGGGTGCTGGTCACCGAGCGCACGCGGAGGCCCGGCGTGAACCGGGCCGCTTCGGCGAGCCAGTTGGAGACCACGGAGGTGGGCGCCACGACCAGGAACGGTCGGCGGGGCTCCGCAGTCTCCGCAGGCTCGTCGGCCGGGGTCTGCACGGCGTGGCTGAGCAGCGCCAGCACCTGCAGGGTCTTGCCCAGCCCCATGTCGTCGGCAAGGATGCCGCCCAGGCCGTGCTCCCAGAGGAAGACCAGCCACTCGAATCCGGCCAGCTGGTACGGGCGCAAGGTGGCGGTCAGCCCGGCCGGCAGCGGCGTGGCCCTGGGCAGGGCCGCGGCATCCGCCGCACCGCGGTCGAGGGCAAGCAGCCCGCCCACAGCGGCCCGCCATGACACGGCCTGCTCGGTCTCGTCGGCGAGGTCCTCGAAGTCCGACCACAGGCTGGCCTGGTGCCGATTGATGCGCAGCCCGGTTTCCCATTCCGACAGCGCCCTGGCCTCCTCGATGAGCTCCCGCAGCCTGTCGAACACCGGCTGGGTGAGCGAGAGGTAACTGTTGTCCACCAGGAGCAGTTTTTTGCGCCCCTTCGCGAGCGCCGTGAAGATCGGGTTGAACGGGATGCTGCGGCCGTCGATCCGCACGATCACGCCGAGGTCGAACCAGTCGCGCTTCTCGGTCTCCACCGTCGTCACGATCAGCTGCGGGGCTCCGGTGAGCTCGCGGTAGTCCGGCTTGTCGCCCACCAGCTGCACTCGCACCCCCGCGATCGTCTCGAGCCTGGGCAGGGTTCGGTCGGTGTACTCAGCGGCGGGGAGGCCCTTGAGGGTCACGGTTGGTGCGTCAGGATCGGCCGGCGCCGACAGGTCGGGCACGGCGGTCGTCACCCGGTCCAGTACCTCGGTCTCGGCCTGCTCGTCGCGGTCGCCCTGCCACTGCCAATCCAGCCGCACCGCCTGCTTCGGCTCGAAGCTCACGGTGTGCACGAGCACCGGCGGGGGCGGCGGCGGGAACTCGATGGAGGCATCCGTGCTGACGATCGGCAGGCTGCGGCGCAGGGTGGGGTAATACTCGCGCAAGAACTCGTCGACCTCGCCGGCCGGCACCACCAGGCCGGGCCGGACTGGGGCCCGGTCGCCGGTGCCGCCGAGGAGTCGGCGCTGTTCGGCGCTGAGCGGCTCGAGGCTCGGGGCCAGCACGATGGCGGGGTCGGCGCCGAGCCTGTACGCGTAGACGCCGTGGTCGCCGAGCGCGCCGGCGTCGCCGACCGGATGCCGGTGCCCGTCGATGCTGAGCACGGGGGAGAGGGTGAGGGCCTCAGTAGTCTGCACCGCATCGAGCAGCACACTCGCCGTGGCGGCCACCGTCACGGCGGCGTCCTTGTGGCTGCCGGTCAGGCCGATGCCGAGCCGCTGGGCCTCGGCGAGCAGGTGCCAGAGCAGGGGGCTCTCGAACTCGTCGAGGTAGAGCCACTCGGTGTCCTGGCCGTTGTAGACCGGCCGGTCGACCCTGTGCAGCGGCACGAACTGGCAGAACCAGCGGTGCTGCGCCACGTTGAGGTTCTGCCGATTGAGCTGGTAGCCCACGTTGCTCCAGGTGATCGTGGACTTCACCCACTTGCCGGAGTCGCTGCGGAGGACCGGACGCACGCCGAGCCGGATGGCGCCGGTCCTGGCCCGGCCGGCCGAGGCACGCACGGCGGTGGCCCCGCGCCAGCGGTCGTTGCTGCGCGGGGTCTGCTCGCGCAACTCGAAGAGCAGGCCCATGGCCGTGCGGGCGCCGGCGCCGGGCTCGGTGACGGGCGGCAGGGTCGGCTCCGCCGCGGCCGGGCCGGTCAGGGCCTCAACGGCCGACTTCCAGTCGGCGGCGCCTGGCGACGGCGGGGTGGGCGGCATGGCTCAATGGTCTCACGCACCCGCCGACAGCCGGGCCGGGGCATCCGCTCAGGTCAGCGGAAAAACGATCCGGGTCTGCCAGGTCGCGGGGTCGGGATTCGTCTCGGGATCGCTGAGGTATTCCTCCCACATGTCCATGCCGGGGGTGAGGTTCTGCTCCCGCAGCCAGGCGGCGATCTCGTCGTAGGTGCGGGTCATCCCGTCGTACGGCCCCGTGTAGACGCTCGCGATGGCTGATCCGGCCGGCAGCTCGGTCACGACGACATCGGCCGTGCCGTGGGCGGGCCCGGCGATGGGGAAGCCCGCCGTGACGTCGACGGTGTCGGTGGGTATGCCGTGATACAGCGCCAGCGGCGGCCCGGCGGGCGTCAGCCCCTGGGCGGCCATGGCCGCGGCGGACACCTCGAAGGCCCGCCCGAAGTACTCGGTGAGGTCAGCCATCTTCACGTTCTCGTGTACCCCCAGCAGGGTGCGCGGTTCCAGTTCGACCCTGTCGATCTGCATGGTGTGCTCCTTCGCTCGGGGTCACTCTATTCCCACTCGCGCGCCGGGCACACCCGCAGCGGCCGGCTACCGGATGGCCCGCATCCCGGCAGGCAGCGCCGTGCGAGCGTCGAGCCAGCGTTCCAGCTCCGCCGCGGGAATCGGGCGGGACAGCTGATAGCCCTGGGCCACGTCACAGCCGAAGCGTTCCAGTTGGTGGAGCACCTCCGCGGTCTCCACGCCCTCGGCCACGATGCGCATGCCCAGGCTGTGGCCGAGGTGGATCGAGGATGCGACCAACGCCGACGCCCTGTCGTCGTCGAGCATCGGGATGACGAAGGACTGGTCGAGCTTGAGTTCGTCGATCGGCAAGTCCCGCAGGTAGGCGAGCGAGCTGTAGCCGGTGCCGAAGTCGTCGACGGCGATCAGTACGCCGGCGTTCCGCAGGCGCAGCAGGATGTTGCGGGCGCGGTCGCGGTCCACCAGCAGGAATTCCTCGGTGACCTCGAGCATGAGGGCGGAGCCGGGCAGCCCCCGGTCGGTGAGCATCGAGGTGACCACCCCGGCGAGCTGGTAGTCGGCCAGCGACCGCGACGACAGGTTCACGGCCACTGTCACCGTGCGCCCCTGGGCCTGCCAGATCACGGCCTGGTCGAGGGCGAGTTCGAGGACCACCCGGGTGAGGGTGCGCATCAGGCCACCGTTTTCGGCCACATCCAGGAACGCGGCGGGGTACAACAGTCCCCGCGTGGGGTGGTTCCAGCGCACCAGCGCCTCGACGCCAGGCACGGTGTCGGTGGCCAGGTGCACCTTGGGTTGGTAGTGCAGCACGAGCTGGTTCTCGGCCAGCGCGATGCGCAGTTCGTGCAGGGTGCGCAGGCGGGCCTCGTCGTTGCTGTCATCGCCGGGGGAGTAGACGTGCTGGCCTACCCGGCTGGACTTCGCCGTGTACATGGCCATGTCGGCCTTGCGCATCAGCCCGCTCAGGTCTGAACCGTGCTCAGGTGCCAGAGCGATGCCGATGCTCAGCCCGACCTCGAGGCTGAGGCCGCCGATGACGATGGGCCGTGCGGTCACCAGGCGTAACCGGCGAGCCATGGCCGTGGCGCGTTTGCGGTCGGCGTGGTGCAGGTGAACAGCGAATTCGTCGCCGCCGAGCCTGGCGAGCAGATCACCGGCCTGGAGGGCGTCGGACAGCCGGGCGCCGATCCGGCCGAGCAGCTGGTCGCCCGCTTCGTGGCCGAGGCTGTCGTTCACCTCCTTGAACCTGTCCAGGTCCAGCACCAGCAGGGCGCTCGGCCGGGCGTCGATGTCGCGCAGCCGGGCGGCGACATCCACCGCCAGGGCGCGGCGGTTGGGCAGGCCGGTCAGGTCGTCGGTACGCGAGAGCGAGTGCAGCTGGCGCTGCCTGAAGGCCAGCGGGATCGCGGCCAGTGCCAGAGTGCCGCCGGCGAGGCCGACGGCCAGCACCGAGACGTGGGTCTGGCTGGCCAGCAGCAGCACGGTCAGGGCGGCGGCCGTGGCCGACATCGGGGCCGCCACCGAGGTGGCGGTGTAGACGGTGCCGTCGGCGACGGCGGTGATCGACGAGTGCTCCGGCAGGGTGCGGCGGCGCACCGAGGCGAGCACCCACGCTGTGATGAGAGCGAAGCCGATCGCCCATACGCCGGTAAGGGCCGATCCGATGAGCACCGACTCGACCTGCGCCTGCCCGGCGTAGACGGTGTCGGCCCCCGCGAAGAGCAGCAGACCGGCGGTCAGCAGTAGCCCGGAGCGACCTAACACCCGGCCCGGGATCGCAGCGACGCCGGCGAGGGCCGCGATGAGCAGCAGGTCCAGCACCGGGAACGCCATGCTGAGGAAGACGGTCACCGAAAACGGGCCGCCGGTTTCCAGGGCGGGGGAGAGCAGCACGGCGAGCACCGAGGCGGCGCCCAACGCGCCGACGGCGCTGTCAAGGAGCACCGGCCAGCCCTGCGCACGCAACCCACGGTGGGCGATCACGGCGAGCACGCCCACCATGAAGACGTAGAACATCAGATAGCAGGTGTCCGCGAGCGAGGGTATGAGTTCGGCGCCGGCATCGTCGGGCAGCAGCCTGTACGCGGTGTCACCCACGGCCAGTGCGGTCACCGCTGCCGCGGCGAGGAGGATGTCGGGCCGGGTGAGGCGTACCCGGTTGACGGCCAGCCAGACCAGAACCACGGCTGCCCAGTTGCTGAGCACGGCCAACCAGCCGTCAACGAGCGGGTTGAACCCGACGCCATGGAAAACCAAGCCGATGAGGTTGGCGACCAGCACCACGCCGATGCCACCGAACACGACGTAATCGGCACGCGACAGCCGCGGTCGAGGACGCGGGATGGCCGACACAGACGTCACTGTCGAGTCCCCCCTCCGAGACCAAGTACCTTGCGGACACACTGCCGCGACCTGCTCACTTTACTGGGTCACACACCGTCGCCGACCAGGTTCCCCCCATTCGGCCATCGGCAGGCTATGCAGTACCGCCGTCTGCGCCGCTGAGGGAGGCGAATTCGCCCTCACCAGACGGATGCGCCCCGGCCGCGTCAATCAGCCAGGCGTAGTCGAAGGCCCGCTCGCGCCAGCCGGCGTAGCGACCCGAGACGCCGCCGTGGCCGGCCGACATCTCGGTCTTCAGCAGCGCATCCGCCCCCACCTCGCGGAGTCTCGCCACCCACTTGGCCGGCTCCACGTAGAGCACCCGGGTGTCGTTGAGGCTGGTGACGGCGAGGATCCGCGGGTAGTGCGTCTGGTGCACGTTCTCCAGCGGTGAGTAGGTCTTCATGTAGGCGTACACCTCGGCGTCGTGCAGCGGGTCGCCCCACTCGTCCCACTCGATCACGGTGAGCGGCAGGCTCGGGTCGAGGATCGAGGTGAGCGGATCAACGAACGGCACCCCGGCGAGGATGCCGGAGAACAGTGACGGCGCCATGTTCGCCACGGCGCCCATCAGTAGTCCGCCGGCGCTGCGGCCCTCGGCGACGAGCTTGTCCGGCGAGGTGTAGCCGCAGTCGATGAGGTGCTCGGCGCAGGCGACGAAGTCGGTGAACGAGTTGCGCTTCTGGTGGGTCTTGCCGTTTTCGTACCAGAGCCGGCCGAGCTCGCCACCGCCGCGCACGTGGGCGACCGCGAAGATCATGCCGCGGTCAAGCAGGCTGAGCCTGGAGATGCTGAAGGACGGGTCGATGCTGATCTCGTAGGAGCCGTAGCCGTAGAGCAGGGTGGGGGCCGGGACGCCGGGCTCGACGAGGTCGGAACGGTAGACGATGGAGATGGGTACCCGGGTGCCGTCGGCGGCAACGGCCCATTCGCGGCGCTGTTCGAACAGGGTCGGGTCGTAGTGGCCGAGCACCGGCTGCTGCTTGAGCAGGCGCAGCTCGCCGGTGGCGACCACGTAGTCGTAGACCGTCGAAGGGGTCACAAAGCTTGTGTAGCCCAGACGGATAGTCGGCTGGTTCCATTCGGGGTTGCCGCCGGTGCCCACCGAGAAGAGTTCCTCGTCAAAGGTGATCTCGGTGAGGCCGCCGCCGCGTTTGGTGGCGTAGGCCACCCGGGTGAGGCCGTCTTTGCGGTATTCGACCACCACGAAGTCGCGGAACGCGTCGACGCTTTCCAGGCGGATGCGCTCGCTGTGCGGCAGCACCACCCGGCCCGGGTCCTTCGGATCGGCGGCCGGCACGCTGACGAGCTCGAAGTTCACGGCGTTGTGGTTGTGCACGATCAGCAGGCGGTCTTCGCCGTCGATGACGGCGTGCTCCACGTCGTACTCCACGTTGTCGCGCCGCGGCCAGACCACCGTGAACTCGCCGGTGGGGTCGGCGGCGTCAAGAAGGAAGGTCTCGCTGGTGACGCTGGAGCCGGCCTCGATCATGAGGTATCGGTTGCTGCGCGAACGGCCGACGCCCACCCAGAAACGCTCGTCGGGCTCGGTGAACACCGTCACGTCAGCCTCGACCGAGGTGCCGACCTCGTGGCGCCAGACCGTATCGGGGCGCCAGGCGTCATCGACGGTCGTATAGAAGACGTATCGGCCGCTCGGGTCGAAGAGCGCGCCGGCGCTGGTGTTCGGGATTTCGTCGGCCAGGTTCTCGCCCGTGGCGATGGTGCGTATCCGCACCGTGTAGCGCTCGTCGCCCTCGATATCGACGGCGTAGAGCAGGGTGCTGCCGTCGTCGCTCACGTCGAAGCTGCCGAGGGAGTAGAAGTCGTGGCCCGCGGCCTCGGCGTTGTCGTCAAGTAGCACCTGCTCGCCGGGCAGGCCGGGGGCGGTGTCGCCCGCGTGTGCGCCGGTCGAGTCGGTGCCGGCCGAGTCGGTGCCGGTCGCCGGTTCGATGACCGGGGGAGTCCAGTCATCCGGACCCGAGATGGGCGCGCGGCAGTGGATGCCGTATTCCTGTCCCTCCACCGAGCGGGTGTAGTGCCACCACTGCCCACGGCGCACCGGAACGCTGAGGTCGGTCTCCTGGGTGCGGTCCTTGATCTCCTCGAAGATCTGCTCCTGCAGCAGCTCAAGATGGCTGGTGCGGGCATTCGTGTATGCGTTCTCGGCAGTGAGGTGCGCGATGACCTCCGGGGCGTCCTTGTCGCGCATCCACTCGTAATTGTCGACGAACACATCGTTGTGGTGGATACGCCGCGTGGGCTTCCGGGCGGCGACGGGAGGAAGGTTCATGAACTCAGCGTAGCCATCTCGTCCGACCATGTCCCGTGGAACTCCGCAGCCGCCGCCGCGCGCGCGGGATTGCTGTTCGGGGGGTGCCCTGAACCGCCGTCGACGCCGTGCTGGCCTCGTCGGACCAGCCCCGCACCCCGTCCCCGACAACGCGCCTATCCCGTCGGTCGAGCTTGTCGAGACCCTCGCAACCCGTCCTCGACAGGGCGCCCATCCCGTCGGGCGACCCCGTCGAGACCCAGCAACCCGTTCTCGGCAACGTGCCCGTCCCGTCGGTCGAGCCTGTCGAGACCCCCGAGCCATCCTCTGCAGTACGGAAATGTTTTCGATATCCGTTCCGGAATTTGCTGACGTATCCTCCCATATAGGTACGATTCGTGAGAGAATGGGGGTATGGACGACGAGCTGGATAGTGGCTCCACCGCACCGACGGGAACTACTCCCACCGGGTCGAACCTGCACGACTGGAACACCGGCCTGTCCGGTCCAGATCCCCTCACGGCACCGGATGCCGCCATCCTCGCCGACACGACCGACACGAAGGCCGACACTGCAGCCGGCCCTGCAGTCGGCCCTGCGGCCGGCCCCGCGACGGGCTCGAGCCGGGCCGGCCGGGCCGGTCGGGGTCCGTTTAAGCCGCGGCCCGAGTGGCGGGATCCGGCCGAGCTGCTGGGGGTGCAGGGCGCGCATACCGGTGCGTTCGGTCAGAAGCTCCAGGCTCTGGATGATGCGGCGCGGACGGTGATGGCGGTGATGGACTCCATTGACGTGAACGCGTTGAGTGACCCGGAGGTGGTCGCGTTGACGCAGATGGTCGAGCGCACCGGTCGGCCGGTGGATGCGGCCCGGGTTAGCACGGCGACTGTGGTGGGTTACCGGTCCCGCACTGGGCTGGGCACGNGGTTGGGGGCGTCGCACCAGAATGATCTGCTGATCGGGCTGACCGGCACGTCGGTGCCGGAGATGAAACGGCGGGTGAGCCTGGGTGAGAAGGTCGCACCGCGGATGCTGGGCGGCACGGTCCTCGAGCCCGAGTTCCCGTTCGTGGCCGCGGCACTGACCGCCGGGGAGATCGGCATCGACGCGGCCGAGAACATCGTCAAGGGCCTGGCCGACTACAAAGTGCACGGCCGCTTCGATGCCGACCAGTCGCTGGTGGACGGCGGTGAAGCCGAGCTGGTGGAATCGGCAACCGGGTCGGTATTCGGCCGCACCCCCGGCCCCGGCGACATCGCCACCGCCACCGATGCCGATGACGCCGGCGCCGGCGCCGGACAAGTCTGCACGGGGCCGGTCCGGCGTTTGGGTGCGTCGGCGGGGTTCACCTTCCCGGCGGACCGGATTCGGGAGATGGCGGCGACGTGGCAGGCGGTGTTGAACCCGGACGGGGCCGCGCCCACCG
>NZ_SOFX01000045.1:0-156373 GCF_004402745.1 Cryobacterium sp. TMN-39-2 | reverse complement strand
CGCCGGGCTCCCTGACCAGCTGGGCGACGCGTGGCGGGCCCTCGCCGCCGCGTGGGACGTCGCCACCCGGGCCGGTGCACCCCTGGCCGGGTGCCTGCGCGACCTGGCCGCCGCGTTCCGGGAGCTCGGCCAGCTGCACCGCGACCTGACCGTGGCCCTCACCGGCCCGCGCGCCACGGCCCGACTGGGGATGGTGCTGCCCCTGGTGGCGCTGTTGTTCGGCAGCCTGATGGGCTTCGACACGCTGCGCACCCTGTTCCTCACCGGCCCAGGGTTGGCCTGTCTCGCCGCGGGGTGCCTCCTGATGGTCGGCGCCGCCCGCTGGAACCGGCACCTGGTTGCCGCCGCCGGCCGCCAAGGGCCCGCGCCGGGACTAGAGCTCGACCTCACCGCCATCGGTATGGCCGGTGGCGGGTCGCTCGACCGGGCCCGCGCCAGCGCGCGGCGCAGCACCGAACGGTTCGGCCTGCGCGCGATCGGTGTGACCGACTCCGCCGACGTGGTCATCGAGCGAGTGCTCGACCTCTCGGCCCGAGCCGGGGTGCCGGCCGGTGAGCTGTTGCGTAGCGAGGCCGCGCAGGCCCGGCGGGATGCCCGCACTGCGGGCCACCAACGCGCCGAAACCCTTGCCGTGACCCTGATGATCCCGCTAGGAGTGTGTGTGCTCCCGGCGTTCATGCTTGTCGGTGTCGCCCCGCTGCTGCTCAGCGTGCTCGTCGCCACCCTCGGCAGCGTCGAGTGACGGTGCTCGGGTGCTCCCGCCCTGGTGAACTCGGGCGCTCCTCCACAGGCTGCCGTTTCGAACTTTTGTGCACCGATGGGCTGCCGTCGTTGATGCGCCGGGTGTCGCCGCGACAGGCTGGCTGCACTCGCGCCGCTTGCACCGCGTCTTGTACGCGAAAGGAGATCCATCATGACCACCCTCAGCAGCCCGCCCGCCCCGCCGACAGAGCACCACCCGCAAGCCGAGGAGAGCACCGGAAGCGCGGCGGCCGCCGACCGTGCCGCCGCTCCGTTACGGCACGATCCCAGCGCGGGTACCGGAATACCCAACGCACTCGTGCGCACCCGCGCGGTGCGGTCCCACAGCATTCGCGCCCTCCTGCGGTTGCGTGACGATCGCGGGGCGGCCACCGCCGAGTACATCGTGGCTACCATGGCGGCCGTCGGGTTTGCCGGCTTGCTCATCGTTATCCTGCGCGGTGACGAGGTGCGCGGCATCCTCACCGAACTGGTGCGCAGTGCGCTCACGGTGGGGTGACCGAGCCGCGGCACGGCTGGCACACCGACTCCACCGGGACCGGGGCAGCGTCACGGCCGAGTTCGCGGCCGTGCTGCCCGCCGTGCTGGTAGTGCTGGCCTGCTGCCTGGGCGCCGTGCAGGTCGTCGGGCAACAGGTACGCATGACGGATGCCGCCGCCGACGTGGCCCGGCTGCTGGCCCGCGGCGACGGCGCAGGTCCGGCATCCGGACTGCTGGCCGCGGTGGCGCCCGGCACCGCGCTCACCGAGGAACGCCAGGGGGAGTTCATCTGCGCCCGGCTCAGCGCGCCGAGCGCCTTCGCGCCGTTCGCCGCCGCGGGCCTCACTCTCGCCGCCCGGTCCTGCGCCCTCGCCAGCGACACCGCGAGCGCCGACCCGTGACGCGCGCACCCATCCGCCGGCCTACCTCTGCTCGCGAGCGGGGATCCGGTTCGGTGCTCGCGGTCGCGCTGCTCGGCGCCCTCGTCACGATGACCGCCGTGCTCGTGCCGCTGCTGGCCCTGCTGCCGGTCAGCCAGTCCGTGCAGGGCGCGGCGGATGCGGCGGCGCTCGCCGCGGCCGACGTCGCCTCCGGCCTCATGCCGGGCGTGCCCTGTGCCACGGCGGCGCGGGCGGCGGAGCTGAACGGCGCCCGCCTGGTCACCTGCTCGGTGGACGGCCTGATCGCCACCGTGGCGGTGTCCCGCACGGTGGGCGCATTCCCGATCGCTTCCCGGGCGCGGGCCGGCCCGGCACCCTAGCGATGGTCAGGCCGGTGTTCGAGCTCGCCGCCAGAAGTGCAGCATCCCCGATCGCCGGTCTAAGTGGTCGCCGGGGGAGTGTCGAAGAGCGCCTCGAGGTAGCGGTAGTCCACGGCGGAGGGCTTGTCGGGATGCTCGGTGGAATCGAACTCGAGACCGGCGGCGCGGGCATAGAGGTACCGCTTGCCGGCTGCGTCGGCGGGTATCTCGATCCGCGGCCTGGGATCCCCTGATTCGAGGAACTCGGTGGTGACGGTTTTTCCTTCGAGGGGGCCGTCCGTCAGTTTCGCGGTGTACGTGCCCTGCGCTGCAGTAACCATGTCTCTATTGTGCGGCTGTGCTCCGCGGAGGCAACCCCTAATCCGCAAACCGAGGCTCACCGGTCGCGTGTCGGGCGATGCCGCCGCGAATTCCGCGAACACATGTGCACACTCGTTTCAGCCTTGCCCTGCGCCGTGAGCGAGCTACCGTGGAGTCAATTCGGGGCACTCCCGCGCCGTCACCGTCGGCGCGCACTCGATTCCTGTGTGTATGGTGTGGCTTGGTCGTTTCACAGACCGTTACCTATAAAGAGGAGTCTGGTGCCAGGCACTAAGAAGCTGGTCATTGTCGAGTCGCCGACCAAGATGAAGTCGATCGCCGCCTATCTGGGCGACGGATACGAGGTTTTGTCGTCGGTCGGGCACATCCGAGACCTGATCGAGCCCAAGAATCTGCCGCCGGAACTCAAGAAGGGCCCGCTCGGCAAGTTCTCCGTCGACGTCGATAACGGCTTCGAACCGTATTACGTGGTCTCCGACGCGAAGAAGAAAACCGTCAGCGACCTCAAGCGGGCGCTGAAGAACGCCGACGAACTCCTCCTCGCAACTGATGAGGACCGCGAAGGCGAGGCCATCGCGTGGCACCTCCTGCAGGTCCTGCAGCCCAAGGTTCCGGTCAAGCGGATGGTGTTCCACGAGATCACCAAGGACGCCATCATCGCGGCCACCCAGAACACCCGCGACCTCGACACCGCCCTCGTCGACGCGCAGGAGACCCGGCGCATCCTGGACCGCATCTACGGCTACGAGATCTCTCCCGTGCTCTGGCGCAAGGTGGGCCCCGGCCTGTCCGCCGGCCGCGTGCAGTCCGCCGCCACCCGCCTCGTCGTCGACCGCGAACGTGAACGCCTCGCGTTCGTGTCCGCCGGCTACTGGGACCTCATCGCCCAGCTCGTTCCCGGCGCCTCCGCCGAGAACGGCTTCCAGGCCAAGCTCGTGCGCCTCGGCGGCGAACGCATCGCCACCGGCAGCGACTTCGACGACACTGGCAAGCTCAAGCCCAAGGTCGTCGCGGCCACCCTCGACGAGGCATCCGCCCTCGCCCTGGCCGACGCCCTCAAGGTGCCCGGCGTGCCGATCACCGTCACCAAGGTCGCCTCCAAGCCCTACCGCCGCAGCCCCGCCGCGCCGTTCACCACCTCGACCCTGCAGCAGGAGGCCGCGCGCAAGCTGCGCTTCACCGCCCGGCAGACCATGAGCGTGGCCCAGTCGCTGTACGAAAACGGGTACATCACCTATATGCGTACCGACTCGCCGTCGCTGTCGCAGCAGGCGATCACCGCCGCCCGCAAGCAGGCCGCGTCGCTGTACGGCGCCGAGACCGTGCCCGCGAACCCGCGCCTGTACAAGGGCAAGAGCAAGAACGCGCAGGAGGCCCACGAGGCCATCCGCCCGTCCGGCGACACCTTCCGCACCCCGTCCTCGCTGTCCAGCTCGCTGCGCGGCAACGACTTCAAGCTCTACGACCTGATCTGGAAGCGCACCGTCGCCAGCCAGATGGCGGATGCGACCGGTTCGACCGCGTCGGTGACCATCGCCGCGGGCCCCACCGGCCAGGCCGCGCACCCCGCCGCCTCCGAGGCACTCGCCGAATTCGCCGCCAGCGGCACCGTCATCACCTTCCGCGGTTTCATGCTCGCGTACGAGGAGTCCAGGGACGAGGAGCGGAACGCCTCCACCGACCCCACCGAGTCGAAGCTGCCGCCGCTGGAAGAGGGCCAGACGCTGACCCTCGTCGAGGTGGAGGCCAAGGGCCACGAAACCACCCCGGCCGCCCGGTACACCGAGGCCAGCCTGGTGAAGAAGCTCGAAGAGCTCGGCATCGGCCGCCCCTCCACGTACGCGTCGATCATCTCCACCATCACCGACCGTGGCTACGTCACCCCGCGCGGGCAGGCCCTGATCCCCAACTGGATCGCCTTCTCCGTGGTGCGGCTGCTCGAGGAGTTCTTCACCGACCTGGTGGAATACGACTTCACCGCCGAAATGGAAGACGACCTCGACCGCATCGCAGGCGGCACCGCCGACCGGGTGGACTGGCTGACCAGCTTCTACTTCGGTTCGGAGAAGCACCGCGGCCTGCGCCAGGTCGTCGACAACCTCGGCGAGATCGACGCCCGCTCGATCAACTCGATCCACATCGTCGATGACATCACCCTGCGCATCGGCAAGTACGGCCCCTACCTCGAAGTCGCCGACCCCACCGCCGACCCGGATGCCACCCCCCGCCGGGTGAACATCCCGCCGGATCTGGCACCCGACGAGCTCACCCCTGCCAAGGCCCGTGAACTCGTGGATGCCCCGGTCGTCACGGACCGCGTCATCGGCGTGAACCCGGACAACGGCAAGGAGATCGTCGCCAAGGACGGCCGCTTCGGCCCGTACGTGACCGAGCTCGAGCCGCCGGCGGACACCGACGGTCCCGGCGAGTCCATCGACCCGCTCACCGGCGAGGTCACCTCGCTGGCCGACGCCGGAGCCCCGGCAGCTGCACCCGCTGCCGCCGCCAAGCCCAAGCGCAAGACCCCGGCCAAGAAGGCCGCCGCCGCGGTGAAGCCGCGCACGGCGTCGCTGTTCAAATCCATGGACCTGGCCACCGTCGACCTCGACACCGCGCTGGCGCTGCTGAACCTGCCGCGCGTGGTGGGCCTGGACCCCGAGACGCAGACCGAGATCCTCGCCCAGAACGGCAAGTTCGGCCCGTACCTCAAGAAGGGCGTCGATACCCGGTCGCTCACCAGCGAAGACCAGATCTTCGAGATCGACCTGGCCGGCGCCATCGAGTTGTACGCGCAGCCCAAGTACGGCGCCCGCCGTGCCTCCAGCGCGCTCAAGGACTTCGAAGAGCCCGACCCGGAGAGCGGCAAGGCCATCAAGATCAAGGACGGCCGGTTCGGCGCCTACGTGACGGATGGCATCACCAACGCAACCATCCCCAAGGCCGAGAGTGTTGACGAGGTCGACTACGAGCGCGCCGTGCAGCTGCTCGCCGACAAGCGGGCCAAGGGCCCGGCGGTGAAGAAGTCGCCGGCGAAGAAGGCTCCTGCCAAGAAGCCGGCGGCGAAGAAGCCCGCCGCGAAGAAGGCCCCGGCCAAAAAAGCCGGCGCAGTGAAGGCCGGTGCGGTGACCAAGACCGCAGTCAAGCGGGCCCCGGCCAAGAAGACCGGCACGTCTGCGGCCACCCCCGGCGTGCGCGCCGAGCGCACCCCGGAGCAGAAGGCCGCCACCGCCGCGAAGGCCGCAGCCACCCGGGCGGCCAACGCGGCCGCGAAGGCAGCGCAGGCGGCCGCGCAGTCGTGACGGATGCCGTGACGGATGTTGTGAAGCCCGGCCTGTTCATCACCCTCGAGGGTGGCGACGGGTCGGGCAAGAGCACCCAGGCGCAGTTGCTCGGCGAGTGGCTGCAGGCCCAGGGTCGCACCGTGGTGCGCACCCGCGAGCCCGGCGGCACCGAGGTGGGCGTCGCCATCCGCGAGATCGTGCTGCACCACCGCGGTGAGGTCTCGCCCCGTGCGGAAGCCCTGCTGTACGCCGCCGACCGGGCCCAGCACATCGGCACCCTGGTGCGCCCGGCGCTGGCCCGCGGTGAAATCGTCATCCAGGACCGCTACCTCGACTCCTCCGTCGCCTACCAGGGCGCCGGCCGGGTGCTCGGCGGCACCGAGGTGCGCGACCTCTCGCTCTGGGCGGTCGAGGGCCTGCTGCCGCACCTCACCCTGCTGCTCGACCTCGACGAGACCGCCGCCCGCGGCCGCCTCGACGCCGCCGACAAGGTCTTCGACCGGCTCGAGGCCGAGAAGGGCGAGTTCCACGCCCGGGTGCGCGCCGCGTTCCTCGACCTCGCCGCGGCCGAGCCCGACCGTTTCCTGGTGCTGGATGCGTCGCTGCCGGTCGACGAGCTTGCCGCGCTCATCCGCGCCCGCGTCGCCGCCCTGCTCTAGGGCGTCCCGCACACATACCCGCCCCGACTTGCCGCAAAACCCCCTTTCGCCCGCCAGGAAGGGGCATCTTGCGGCAAGTCGGGAGATTCAGCATCCGTGACTTGCGTGAAAAGTCCCTTGTGGCGGCGGCCAGGGGGCGTTTTGCGGCAAGTGGGCGGATGTGCGGTGCCGCGAGATGCCCGTTGACGCCCGTTGGAAGGCATCCACGGGGCCTCAACTGGCAACTCGATGCGGAGCATCTGTGTGCGATGCACCGTTGGTGCTGCTTCACGGGCATCCAGTGGGCGTCAACTGGCAACTCGGCGGGGGAGGCACCCGCACCCGGCTGTCACCGGCTCCGGGTAGCCTTGACGAATGGCAGTGTGGGACGACCTGACGGGTCAAGCAGATGCGATCGCCATCTTCCGTGCCGCCGCAGAGCGCCCGGGAGCGGTCGCCACAGTCGAGCGCCCCGACGCCGACACCCATGCCGCCCAGTCGAGCGCTACCGCTACGGATGCCGCCACCGCGACGAGCGCCGCCGCCCGCAGCACCTCCTCCTCAATGACCCACGCGTGGCTGATCACCGGCCCGCCCGGCTCCGGCCGCTCCAACCTCGCCTTCGCCTTCGCGACCGCGCTGCTGAGCCCCGGCACGCCGCAGGGCGACGAGTCCACCCAGAGGCTTGTCGACGCGCGCACCCACCCCGACCTCACCGTGCTCAGCACCGAGGGCGTCATCATCAAGATGGATTCCGTCAAGGAAGCCGTGGCCCGCTCGCAGTACTCCCCGTCGGTGGGTCGCTACCGCGTGGTGGTCGTCGAAGACGCCGACCGCATGGTCGAGCGCACCTCCAACGTGCTGCTCAAGGCGCTGGAGGAGCCGCCGGAACGCACGGTGTGGATCCTCTGCGCCCCCAGCGAGGCCGACCTGCTGCCCACCATCCGCTCCCGGGTGCGCACCGTGCGTCTGCGGGTGCCGAGCATCGACGCGGTGGCCGAGCTGCTCATCCGTCGCACCGGCGTGGAGCCGGCCGTCGCCGAACGGGCCGCCCGTGAGGCGCAGAGCCACATCGGCATGGCCCTGCGGCTCGCCACCAACGCCGAGGCCCGCGCCCGCCGTGAGGAGACCCTCCGCGCCGCCCTCGGCCTCACGGGGGTGTCCACCGCGGTCAACGCCGCTGCCCGACTGCTCGCCATCGCCGGCGATGACGCCAAGGCGATCACCATCGAGCGGGATGCGGCCGAACGCGAGGGTGTGCTGCGCTCGCTCGGCGTGGAACCCGGCCAGTCGGTGCCGCCCGCGCTCCGCAGCCAGATCAAGAACCTCGAAGACGACCAGAAGCGCCGCGCCACCCGCAGCCTGCGCGACGGCATCGACCGCATCCTGGTGGACCTCACCTCGCTGTACCGCGACGTGATGATGATGCAGCTGGGCCGGGACAGCACCATCATCAATCTCGAGCTGCTGCCCGAACTGCGCCGCGCCGCCGGGGCGTGCCCGCCGGCGACCACCGTCGCGACGATGGATGCGATTGCCCTGGCCCGGCAGAGAATTGAAGCCAACGTGGCACCGGCGCTGGCCCTCGAGGCCATGCTGGTGTCGATGATCCGACGGTGACGGCAGTCGCCGCACATGCACAGGATTCACCAGAGAAGAGGAACCCAGTGACCCAGCGCACTCGCGTATTCACGACCATGGCGGCCGCGGTGGCAGTGACGCTCGGCCTGACCGGCTGCGTGACGTGGTTCATGCCCCAGCCCGCACCGTCGACCTCCACGCCCACCGGCGAAAAGGTCGATGCGCCGCTGGATCCGTTCTACAGCCAGGTGCTGCAGTGGTCCGACTGCGACAACGGCATGCAGTGCAGCACGGTGTCGGCTCCGCTGGACTGGGAGGACCCGGCCGCCGGCTCGGTCGACCTCGCCCTGGTGCGCCAACCCGCCACCGGCGACCGGCTCGGGTCGCTGCTGCTCAACCCCGGCGGGCCCGGCGGTTCCGGCTATGAATTCGTCAAGGCATCCGTCGACTACGCGACCGATGCGGCCCTGCAGGAACGCTACGACATCGTCGGGTTCGACCCGCGCGGGGTCGGCAAGTCCTCGGCCGTGGCCTGTTACGAACCGGCGCAGATGGACGAATACCTCTACGGGATCGCCGACGCCGAGCGCGGCAGCGACGCGTGGGTGCAGGAACTGGAGGCCAGCGCCACCGACTTCGCCGCATCCTGCAGCGATGAGACCGGGGCCCTGCTCGGCCAGGTCGACACCCGCAGCGCCGCCCGCGACCTCGACCTGATGCGCTCGGTGCTCGGCGACGCCCAGCTCAACTACCTGGGCTTTTCCTACGGCACCTTCCTCGGTGCCACCTACGCCGAGCTGTACCCCGACAAGGTCGGCCGGCTCGTGCTCGACGGCGCCCTCGACCCGTCCACCAGCAACTTCGAGGTGACCAGCACCCAGGCGCTGGGCTTCGAGAACGCCCTGCGCGCCTACCTCACCGACTGCCTGGCGGGCTCGGCCTGCCCGTTCGACGGCACCGTCGACGACGCCATGGCCACCATCTCGGCGCTGCTGGCGTCGGTGGATGCCAGCCCGATCACCGCCACCGATGGCCGCCAGCTCGGCGCGAACGCGTTGCTCACCGCGATCATCTACCCGCTCTACCAGGCGACGGCGTGGACCAACCTCAGCGACATGTTCGAGGGCGTGCTGCAGGGCAGCGCCGACGGGGCCATGCAGTTCGCCGACGGCTACAACGGCCGCAACCCCGACGGCAGCTACCGCGACAACTCCACCGAGGCCTTCACGGCCATCAACTGCCTGGACTACGCCTACAACGACGACCTCACCTCCATGCGCGCCGAGGCCGCCCAGATCGAGCAGATCGCCCCCACCATCGGCAAGTACATGGCCTACGGCGACATCTCCTGCTCCAGCTGGCCGCACGCCTTCGCCGGGGAGCGCCAGGCCATCCACGCCACCGGCGCGGCCCCGATCCTCGTCGTGGGCACCACGAACGACCCGGCCACCCCCTACGTGTGGGCGCAGAACCTGGCCGAGCAGCTCGACAGCGGGCAGCTCGTCACCTACGAGGGTGAGGGTCACACCGCGTACAACAAGTCCAACGCCTGCGTCAACGACACCGTCGACAGTTACCTGATCGACGGCATCGTGCCCGCGGCCGACCCGATGTGTTGACAGATGGGCGCAGCTGACGAACCGGGCCTGCGGGAACGGAAACGCCTGGCCACCCGCCGGGAGATCCAGCGTGCCGTGCTTACCCTCTGCGCCCAGCGGAGCATCGACAAGGTGACCGTCGAGGAGATCAGCCGGGTCGCCGCCATCTCGCCGCGCACGTTTTTCAACTACTTCGCCTCCAAGGATTCCGCCCTGGTCGGCGACGAGCTGGAGTTGGCCTGCGACGAGGACATCGAGCGGTTCGTCGCCGGCGGACCCTCCGACGTGATGACCGACCTGGCCGGGCTGATCAGCCGGAGCCTGCAGAACACCGACGGCGACCGGGAGATCCACGAGCTGCGCCGCGCGGTGATGAAAGAGAACAGCTACCTCTTCACGATGCGGATGGCCACGCTGCGCAACTTCGAAGCCGGCCTGCAGCACATCGTCGAGCGCCGGCTCACCGCCGACGCCCCGCACCTCGCCGAGGACCCGCGGGCCCTCGCCCAGCGGGCGCTGCTGGTGACCCTGATCGCCATGGCTGCCACCCGGCATGCCTGGCGGTGCTGGTCCGAAGCGGATGACTGCACCCCGTTGTCGGCCTGGGTCGCCAAGTCCTTCCGTGAGCTGTACACCGTGACCTCCCCGATCGACTAAGCTTGGATGCTGTGTCGCCGCGCGTCTTTCTTCGGGAAGTATTCGGTCTCACGCCGCCTTAGCTCAGTTGGTAGAGCGATTCACTCGTAATGAATAGGTCATCAGTTCGATTCTGATAGGCGGCCCTCTCTTTCTCCGCAGCTCCCTCCCATCCGTTGGTCGCGCTTGTCGAGACCCCGCGACCCGGTCTGCGGAACGTCGGCGCACCCGCGACCGCTCACGGCGCCTCCTGTGGCGCGGCGCGCCCGCTTTAGCGGGCGCGAGAGGCGGCAGGAGGTGCGGTGACGAGGGCGAGTGCTGGGCCGGCGCCAATCCCGCAGGCTCTCAACGCCCATGCTGCAATCTGGGTCAGATTGCACGGTCCAGTTCGGGGCCCAAGACCGGGCAGAGCGCGAGCCGGATGCTGCAATCGTGCCGGAGTGTTCGCCTAGGGGGTCGTTGTCGCGACCTGCACCACGCGCATCCAGACGATGGCGACCGGCACCGACCAGCACGGTTCAACAGCGATAGGGTCGAGGCGTGCCGAACTGGACCGAACACGTGATCTGGTGGCACGTGTATCCGCTGGGCTTTGTCGGTGCCGACACCACCGGGAAAGACCGCTCGCCCACGCACCGGTTGCGGCAGATCGAGTCCTGGCTGGACTACCTGCTCGATCTCGGCGCGAACGGCCTGGCCCTCGGCCCTGTCTTCGCCTCCCGCAGCCACGGCTACGACACCACCGACTACTTCGAGGTCGACCCGCGGCTCGGCGACACCGCAGACCTCGACCACCTCATCGCCGAGTGCCAGCGGCGCGGCATCCGGGTGATGCTCGACGGTGTGTTCAACCACGTCGGCCGGGATTTCGCCCCGCTGGTCACCGCCCTGGCCGACCCGGCCGCGCCCGAGAACGCCCTGTTCCGCCGCACATCGGCCGGTGAGCTCGTGGCCTTCGAGGGGCACGACGCCCTGGTGACGCTCAACCACGACAACCCGGCCGTGACCGAGCTCGTCACCGACGTGATGGCGCACTGGCTCGACCGGGGGATCGACGCCTGGCGCCTCGATGCCGCATACGCGATGCCCGCCGCGTTCTGGGCCGGCGTGCTGCCGCGGGTGCGCGAGCGGCACCCCGAGCTGTACGTGATGGGCGAAGTGCTGCACGGCGATTACGCCGGCTTCGTCGCCGCATCCGGGGTGGACACCGTCACCCAGTACGAACTCTGGCAGGCGATCTGGCACGCGCTGAACGAGCGCAACTTCTTCGAACTGGACTGGGCGCTCACCCGGCACACCGCGTTCCTCGGCGCATTTGTGCCGTACACCTTCATCGGCAACCACGACGTGACTCGGCTGGCCAGTCAGATCCAGGACCAACGCCACCACCCGCACGCCCTGGTGCTGCTGCTCACCCTCGGCGGCACCCCGGCGATCTACTACGGCGACGAGCGTGGGCTGCGCGCCGTGAAGGAGCAGCGCGCCGGCGGCGACGACGCCATCCGTCCCGCCTACCCGGCGAGCCCCGCCGACCTGCCGTCCGCCGATCAGGATCCCGTCGCCGTGGCCACCTTCGTGCTGCACCAGGAGCTGATCGGACTGCGGCGCCGGCACCCCTGGTTGCACACGGCCACGAGCCGGCCGCTCGCCCTGACCAATACGGGGTACGTGATCGAGGTGACCGACGGCATCCAACGCTTGGTGGTGGCGCTCAACCTCGGTGACGAGGCCCTGACCGTCGTCACGGATGCGGCCGAGCGGCTGGCCGGCGCGGCGGACTCCAGCCCGGCCGGCCACACGGTGCCGCCGCACGGTTGGGCGATCTTCGGCTGACCACGTTTACCGGCCGGCACCCGCTCGTGCTGACCCGGTCTGCGCGTTCGCGGCGCACCTTGGTTCTGGTGGCGCGCCCTATTCCTCGTGGCGCGGCTTCTAACCCGCGCCGCGAGGAACGACCCGGGCCGCGAGGAACAACCCGAGCCGCGAGCATCCGTGGGCCGGGCGGCCTCGGCACCCCCACCCGCGTGGTTGACTTTGGTCATGGCTGACACAGGGCGCGCACGGGTCGAAACGGATGCGCGGGCGCGCGGACTCGACATCGACATCGTCGAGCGCCCCGCCGCCGACAGCCTTGAGAGCGCTGCCCGGCTGCTGGGGCTGGAGCCGGCCGGCATCGTCAAGTCGCTCGTGGTGAAGCGCCACGACGGGGACTACATCTTCGTGCTGGTGCCCGGCGACCGGCAGATCAGCTGGGCCAAACTGCGCGCCCTGGTTGGCGTGAACAAGCTGTCGCTGCCGCATGAAGACCTCGCCCTGGCTGCGACCGGGTATTCGCGCGGCACCATCACCCCGTTGGGCAGCAGCACCGCCTGGCCGGTGTTCGCCGACGAGCGGATGCGCGGCGCCAGGGTGGCGATGGGCGCAGGGGAGCACGGCTACTCCGCGTTCGTCGACGCCGACGCGCTCATCGCGGCCTACGGGGCCACGGTGGCCGACATCACCGACGAGATCAAGCCCCGCACCTAGGGCCCGCCCCGCTCGCGAACTGTCAGAAAAGCCCCGAAAAACCGCCTCGGCTGGTGCTTTTCTCACGGTTCGTGGGCTTGCGGCGGGCTCCTAAGCTGGGTGCATGGCAGAACAGCGCACCCCGACGAGCCCGCCCGCCGCAGGGCGCCGTCGGCGCCTGGTGCTGATGGCCGCACTTCTGGTGCTCGTGATCGGTGGCATCGCCGCGGTGGTGGCAGCCGTGGTCGGCGCGGGCGCCGCGTCCACCGCGTCACTGGTGCCCACCTTGCCCCCGGCGACGCCGGCGCCCACCGCATCCGCCCCGCCCACCGCGTCAGCTGCACCCACGGACTCGCCGACGTCACCGACCGACCCCGCCGTCGCCGTGTTCCTCGGCGATTCGTACACCCAGGGCTGGGGCGCCTCGAATCCGACCATGAAGTGGACGACCGTCGTGGCATACGCCGCCGGTTGGACCGAGGTCAACGAGGGCCAGGGCGGCACCGGGTACGTCACCATGGCCGGGGTCGCCAGCTGCGGCCAGGACGACTGCCCCGCCTACCCGGACCGGGTGGCCGACATCGTCGCCGCCGCCCCCGACGTCGTCGTGATCGCCGGTGGCCAGAACGACCGGTGGGCGCTCGCCACGGACCCGGAGTTGGTGCAGGCCGCCGTCGACAGGACGTTCAGCCTTCTCCGGGAGGGCCTGCCGAACGCCCGGCTGATCGCGGTGGGGCCGTCGACCGCCGAGCCGGCCACGGCCATGATCACCGATCTGGATGGCTGGGTGCGCGCCGCCGCGGACCGGGTCGACGCCGAGTACGTGAGTCTGCTCGACCCCGTGGTCATCCAGAGCGACATGGTGGTGTCCGACGGGGTGCACGTCAATGACGCCGGCCACCGGGCGATCGCGGACCGCGTGCTGGACACGGTTCTGACCCGCGCCGACTGACGGTGCCGGTCAGCGCGGCAGTCGGCGGTCCTTGACCAGCAGCACCACGAAGACGTAGACGCCCACCAGCTGCCAGAGCGCTCGGAAGACCAGGTCGGTCGGGGAATTGCGCACCGCGAACTCGGGCCGGACGGCCGGCTGCGGCAGCTGGATCGGTAGCGGGGTGTCGAAGCGGGGCTCGGCCCGCCGTGGCGGGGTAAGCATGCGAGGCACGTCCCGCTGCTGCGGGTTCGTGCGCCGGGCCAGAAGCAGATTCTCGCTCACAGGCGTCAGCGTATGCGGCCGCGATGACCGCTCGGCAAACGTCAGGTGACGGGTTACTCCTCGGTCTTGCCGGGCCGCACCGCGGCGGTGTCGGCCACGTCGATGCGCTTCACACCATCGGCCTGTTCGTCCACGGTCACCCGCGGCGCCGCATCCGCTTCGCTGGCCTTGGGGGCGGTGGTGAGCTGGTCGTGGCGTTTTTCGTCGAAGGTCATTTCACTCATGACCGGCACAATAACATGCCGTTCTGGTGTGCGGCCGAGTGGGTTCGCTAGGCTCGCAGCATGACTGATGCACTCCGCTGGGGAATCCTGGCCACGGGCGGAATCGCCCACCAATTCGCCGGGGACCTCGTGAAGAACGGCTTCACCGTGCAGGCCGTCGGCTCCCGCAGCCAGGCATCAGCGGATGCCTTCGCCGCCGAATTCGGCATCTCCACCGCGCACCCCAGCTACGAGGCACTCGTGGCCGACCCCGAGGTCGACATCATCTACGTGTCGACCCCGCACCCGTTCCACGCGGCCAACGCCACCCTGGCGCTGGAGGCCGGCAAGCACGTCCTGATCGAGAAGCCGATCACCCTCAACGCTGCCGAGGCGCGCGCCGTGGTGGCCCTGGCCGAGAGCAAGAACCTGCTCGTGCTCGAGGCCATGTGGACCCGCTTCCTGCCGCACATGGTGCGCATCCGCGAGATTCTCGCCGCCGGCAGCCTCGGCGACGTGCGCTCCCTGATCGCCGACCACACCCAGGACCTGCCCGACGACCCCGCCCACCGCATCAACTCGTTGGCACTGGGCGGCGGCGCGCTGCTCGACCTCGGCATCTACCCGGTGTCGTTCGCGTCGGCGCTGTTCGGCCCGCCCGAGACCATCCTCGCCTCGGCCACCTTCAAGGCCACCGGGGTGGATGCCCAGATCGCCACGATCTTCCACTACCCGGGCGGCCAGATCGCGTCGCTGCTCTCCGCGAGCGACACCAAGGGGCCCAACACCGCCAGCATCCTCGGCACCGAGGGTCGCATCGACATCGACGAGGTCTGGTACTCGGCCACTTCGTTCCGCGTGTACAACAGCGCCAACGAGGTCGTCGAGGCGTACGAGACGCCCGCCATCACCGGCCGGGGCATGCACTTCCAGGCCGCCGAAGCCGAACGGCTTGTGGCGGCGGGCCTGATCGCCAGCGACCTGTTGACCACGAGTGAATCCGTACAGATCATGGAGACCCTCGACGCGATCCGCGCCCAGATCGGCCTGGTCTACCTCGGCGACTAAGTCTGGGGCGCGTAACCGATCTGCCCTGTGCTGTCGCGGCACACCTTCTTCCTCGTGGCACGTCTTGTTCTCGGCGGCACACCTTAGAACCCGTGCCGCCGGGAATAGCGCGCGCCGCCGGGAATAACGCGTGCCGCCGGGACTAACGCGTGCCGCGAGGAGTAACGCGTGCCGCGAGGAGTAACGCGTGCCGCGAGGAGTTGCGCGTGCCGCGAGGAGTAACCCGTGCCGCGAGCACTAACGCTTGCCGCGAGGCGGGGCGTAGACCTACGGAGGTAACGTGCGGTCGGATGGTTCGCGCTGCTGTCCTGGCGCACTTGTCTTTTCCACGGGCGCGCACCCAACCGCGCGCAGCAACCCGCGCCGTGATCAGCAACCCGCGCCGCGACCACGAACCCGTGCCGCGACCACGAACCCGTGCCGCGACCACGAACCCGTGCCGCGACCACGAACCCGTGCCGCGACCACGAACCCGCGCCGCGAAGCCTCAACCAGCCAGCGCGGATTCGCCAGCCTGAACCCGGCGCTCTTGCCGGGCTCCCACCCCGGCTCGGTAACCTTCGTTGGTGGATACTCCCGAACCGTCCGTGCCTGAGCAGACCACGCGCACACCCCTGCGCCTGATCGTCGCCGCGGCCGTGGCCCTCGTGCTGCTCGGCGGGGGCGCCGTGTGGGCGGGCACGGCCAGCGGCAACGCCAAGCCGGTCGCCGTGGCCGCACCCGACGCATCCGCCGCGCCCGCGCCCACGCCCACGCCCAGCCCCACCCCCGCCCCGACCAGGCCCGCCCCGACCCTCGCCACCGTCACCGCCCCGCTGCGCACCTGCTCGGTGGCCGGCCTTGCCGAGGACGAGCGGCTGGGCGAGTTCCAGGCCCAGGTGGTCAACGCCGAGACCGGCGAGATCCTCTTCGACCGGGGCGGCAGCACCGCATCCCGTGCGGCCAGCGTGCTCAAGGTGCTCACCTCCGCTGCCGCGCTGAGCGTGCTCGGCCCGGACTACCGCGCCACCACCACCGTGGTCGCCGGCAGCGAACCCGGCCAGGTGGTGCTCGTCGGCGGCGGCGACCTCACCCTCTCGAGCACCCCCAGCGGCGACGAGTCCTTCTACGCCGGCGCCGCGCACCTCGACGATCTCGCCGAACAGACCCGGGCGGCGATGGGCGGCACCGCGATCACCTCCGTGCTGCTGGACTCCAGCTACTTCGGCGACCCGGCCTGGGAGCCCAGCTGGGACCGCAAGGAACAGACCCAGGGGTATATGCCCGAGATCACGGCCCTGCAGGTGGACGGCGACCGGGACAACCCGTACAACAGCACCTCCGCCCGCAGCGACGAACCGGTGGCGCGGGCCGGCGCCGCGTTCGCCGACGAGCTCGGCGGCGACCCCGCACTCAGCGTCGGCACCGCCCCGGCCGGGGCCAGCCAGCTCGCCGCCGTGCAGTCCCAACCGGTGTCCAGCCTGATCCAGCAGTCCCTGATCGTCTCCGACAACGCGCTCGCCGAGATGCTCGCCCGCCTGGTGGCCGTGGAGAGCGGCACCGGCAACACCTTCGGCGCCATCCAGCCCGCCGTGCTCGCGGGACTGGCCGAGTACGGCATCGACACCACCGGCATCCGCATCAGTGACGGCTCCGGGCTCAGTGACAACAACGCTGTGCCACCCGGCTACCTCACCAAGCTGTTGCAGAAGATCAACGCCCGCGAGGGCAGCCTCGGCGTGATCTTCGACGGTCTGCCCGTCGTCGGCGGCAGCTCAGGCTCGCTCTCCTACAGCGACCGGTTCAGCGGCGACAACGCGGATGCCGATGGCGCCGTGTTCGCCAAGACCGGCTGGATCGACACCGGCTACACCCTCGCCGGCATCATCAACGCCGGCGACGGCAGCACCCTCACCTTCGCCGTATACGCGCTGGGTGATGTGGGTGATAATGCGAAGCAGGCGATCGATACCATCACGACAGGGTTTTTCCGCTGCGGAAACAACCTCTCGAATACCTAACTGACCTTCAACCGACAGGAGTGCATCCGTGACCCGCGCACTGATCATCATCGACGTTCAGAACGACTTCACCGAGGGCGGCGCCCTCGCGGTTGACGGCGGGGCCGCCGTGGCCGGGGCGATCAGCGCCCTGCTGGCGGCGCATCCGAACACCTACGGGCACATCTTCGCCTCCCGCGACTGGCACGACGCCGAGGGCGGCAACAACGGCCACTTCGCGGTGGATGCCGAACCCGACTTCGTGGACACCTGGCCGGCGCACTGTGTCGCCGACACCACCGGCGCGGAGTACCACGCGGCGCTGACGCTGCCGGAGTCGACCGTGCACATCCTCAAGGGGCAGGGTCAGCCGGGCTATTCGATCTTCGAGGGCGTCGACGGGTCGGGCGAGAAGTTCGGCGAGCTGCTCATCGCCGCCGGCGTGACACATGTGGACCTGGTCGGCCTGGCCACCGACTTCTGCGTGCGCGCCTCGGGACTCGATGCCCTCGAGCACGGCCAGCAGGTGCGGGTGTTCACCGACCTCATCGCCGGAGTGGCGCCGGAGTCCAGCGAACAGGCCCTGGCCGAACTCGCGCACGCCGGTGCGGTGCTGGCCACCTCGGAGGTCGTCGAGCAGGCCTGACACGCGCGACCGCATCCGCATCCGCCGGCGCCGTGCCGGACCGTGCCCCTTCCCGAGCGTCGAAGGGGCACTTTGCTGCAACTGGATGCGAGGCCCACTGCTTGAGAAATTTTCTCGGCAGGGTGCATCCGAATGAGGGGGTCCTCCGGAAGTAACGGGTAACGGGAAACCGACAGGTTCCCGCTCTCGTTCCACTGACTGGAGGAAACCATGCGCAAGACCATCACCGTCGGCATCGCAGCCGGCGCCCTTGTCGCCCTGGCGGGGATCGCCCCGGCGAACGCCGCAACCGACGTCGCCCAGCTCTCCGTGCTGCACGGGGTACCCGGCCTCACCGTCGACGTGTACGTGAACGACGCCCTCACCCTGGATAACTTCGAACCCGGCGACATCGCCGGCCCGCTCGAGCTGCCCGCGGGCACCTACACCGTGGCGATCACGGCATCGGATGCCGCGGACGCGAGTTCGCCGGCCATCGGTCCGGTCGACCTGCCGTTGGAGGCGGGCAAGAACTACACCGCCGCCGCGCACCTCGACGCGGCCGGGGCGCCCACCGCGACCCTGTTCACCAACGACATCAGCACCGTCGGCGCCGGCGAAGGCCGACTCACGGTGCGTCACGTCGCCGCGGCCCCCGCCGTGGACGTGCTCGCCGGCGGCACCGCGGTGATCACCAACCTGAGCAACCCCGATGAGTCCATGCTGACCCTGCCGGCCGGCACGGTGTCGGCCTCCGTGGCCGCGACCGGAACCACCGACCCGGTGATCGGCCCGGCCGACGTGAACGTGGCCGAGGGCACCAACACCATCGTGTACGCCTGGGGCAGCCTGACCGACAGCAACCTGGCCCTCGCGGTGCAGACCATCGACGGGCTGCACTCCAACCCCGACGGCGTCCCCGCCGGCAGCGCGGGCCTGGTGGCAACTAACCAGCCCGGGAACAGCTCCGGCCTGTGGTTCGGCGGAGCGGCCATCGCCCTGGTGCTGATGATCAGCGCGGCGGCGGTCTACGGCACCCGGCGCGCCGAGGCGCGGCAGTAACGGGCCGTTGACAAGGAAGGTGCGGGTCATGGTGGCGAGCCTGTTCGGGTGGCCCACTGTGACCCGCGCCGTGGTCGGTCCGGTCCTGGCCGGTGGGCTGATGGTGGGCCTGCTCAGCGGATGCGCTGCCCCGGCCTCCGGGACCGGCGGCACTGATCCTGCCGCCGGTGGATTTGCCGTAACGGGCGATGGGGCGGGACGCCCGGCGACCGGTGGGTTCACCGGTCTGGGCGGTCCCGCCTCCGCCGGGCTCCCGGGAGGACTGCCCTGGGCCGGCCGCACCGGGCAGGAACCGTCAGTCTCGGCTCCGGCCCGGGTGCCGTCGCCGGCTCCGATTCCGATTCCGCCGCCGGCGGTACCGGATGTGCCGCGCCGGTCCGCGGACCTGGCCGGGCTGGCCGGCCCGGTCAGCGCCCCGGTACGGGTGCGGGTGCCCGCGTTGGGCATCGACATGCCGATCGAGGCCGTTGGCCTGGCCGATGACGCGGCCATGGCCCTGCCGGCGAACCCCGCCGTCGCCGCCTGGTACCGGTACGGCGCCGGCCCCGCCAGCCCGGCCGGCGCCACCGTCGTCGCCGCGCACGTGGATTCCCTCGTCTACGACATCGGCCCGTTCGCCCTGCTGGCCGACGCCCCGGCGGGCACCGAGATCGTGCTGGAGACCGCCGACGGCGGCGCGCACCGGTACACGGTGGCATCCGTCGACAGCGTGGAAAAGCCGGCGGTACCGTGGGCGAGCGTGTTCGACAGGTCCGGTCAGCCGCGGCTCACCCTGGTGACCTGCGGCGGCGAGTTCGACTACGACGCCCGACGGTACCTGTCCAACGTGATCGTGACGGCGGTGCCGGCGCCATGAACGTGAGTCGGACCCTGCCGCCCGAACGGGGTGTGCGTACAGAGGCCGGGGGTGGTTATGCTGGTCGCACTCGCGGGCCGGTTCGATCGGGTCGTGAGTGCTGAGATGGACACCCGCACCACACGGTACCGATCCCGGAGGCAGCACGTTGACGTGAGCACCCCCTTTGCGAACAGCACCGACGATGATCGTGACCAGGCCCACCTGATCGCGGGGTTTCGCGCGGGCGACGAACACGCCCTCGCCGAGGCCTACGCGCGCTGGTCGTCGCTGGTGTACACCCTGGCGGTGCGCTCGCTCGGCGACACCGGTGAGGCCGAAGACGTGACGCAGAAGGTGTTCATCGCCGCGTGGCGCGGCCGGCACGGGTTCGACGAGGGCCGGGCGGCGTTGCCCGCCTGGATCGTGGGCATCGCCCGGCATACCATCGCCGACGCGCACGACGCCCGTGCCCGGCGGCGGCGCCTCGAACAGTCCCTTGTTGACGAGGCCGACCTGTACACGGTGGATGAGTCCGCCGACGTGGCCGAGCGGCTGCTGATCGGCGAGGAGCTCAACCGCCTCGAACCGGTGCCGCAACGCGTGATGCGACTCGCGTTCTACGAGGACCTCACCCACGTGCAGATCGCCGATAGCCTCGGATTGCCGCTCGGCACCGTAAAAAGTCATATCCGCCGCAGCCTTACCCGCTTGCGCACTCGATTGGAGGCGAACGATGACGCATCTTGACCGCGACACGCTCGCCCTCGTCGCGCTCGCCGAGCTCGACCTCACTCCCGCCGAACGCGAGCACCTGGCCGCCTGCCCGGGCTGCGTCGGCGAGCTGGATGCGCTGCGCCGCACCGTGTTGATCGGCCGAAGCGCCGGAAGCGTCGAGCTGGTCGAACCCGCGGATGCCGTCTGGGGCCGCATCCACTCGGCCCTCGGCTTCTCCGACGCGGTGGCTGCGCCGCCGCGGCTGGCGGAGGTCGACCTCGCGGCGGCCGGTCTGGCCGGCGACGACCTGGCCGGCGGCGACCTGACAAAGCACACGACCCCTGGTGTCGGACCTGCCGCGGGCGCCGCGAGCGGAACAGAGCGCCCCGGCGCCGGACCGGCAGGAGAGCCGGCGCCCGTTGTTCAGCTGGACCAGCACCGGCGCCGTCGCGTCTGGCTGCCCGTGGCCGCGGCGGCCTGCGCGGTCGGCATCGTCGGCGGCATCGTGGGCGGGGTCTGGTGGCAGTCGACCCGCGAACCGGCCGCGGAGACCGTACTCGCCCAGGCACAACTGGACGCGCTGCCCGGCTGGACGGCCAGCGGTAGTGCCTCGGTGGAGGAGTCCGCTGACGGGCGCCGCGAGGTCGTGGTGGACCTGGCCGACGACGCCGGCAACGAGGGGCTGCGCGAGGTGTGGCTGCTCACCGCCGACGCCACCGGGCTGGTCAGTGTGGGGCTGCTCGACGGCGCGACCGGCCGGTTCAGCCTCCCGGCGGACCTCGACCTGGCCGAGTTCCCGGTGGTGGACGTCTCGGCCGAACCCGCCGACGGCAACCCGGCCCACTCGGGCGACTCGATAGTGCGCGGCACCCTGACCGGCCTGTAGCCCGCGCCGCGACTGATGTCGCGCCACCCGGGCGGGGGATTGTGACCCGCACGCCGGGGGATCAGGATGGCGATATGGCGTCCCATCCCGCATCCGTTCGACCCGCCGTGCCCGGCGCCGACCTGTCCCGACCACGTCGCCTGTGGTGGCTGGCGCTGCTGGTCGTGGGCTGGTTCAACCTGTTGTCGGCGCTGGGCGGCGGGCTCGGCCTGATCGTGGGCAACGGGATGGGGATGCCGATGAGCTGGCTCGTCGGCACCCCGTTCGACTCCTACGTGATCCCCGGGTTCGTCCTGCTGGTGGTCATCGGCGGCACGCAGGCGCTCGCCGTGCTGGGGCAGCACGGGCGGCAGCCCTGGTACACCGGCGCGGCCGGGGTCGCCGGCTTCGGCATGATCATCTGGATCTACGTGGAGGTCGCACTGCTGCCGGTGTATTCATTCCTGCACACGCTCTATTTCGTGTCGGGTACGTTGCAGCTGATCGCCCTCCTGCTGTGCCTAGGCATCCTGCCCGCCGACCGTCGCGTCGCCGCCGGGCCCCTGGGGTGACGCGCCCGCCGCCGTGATCAGACGGCGGCTGTTCCGTTCCGCCACACCGAACGGATGGAGAGCGTGTCGGCGATGTTCGTCGTCGGGTCCCCGTCGACGAGCAACAGGTCGGCCCGCAGACCCTCGGCAATCCGGCCGCGGTCGCTGAGCCCGAAGCGTCGGGCGGGGGTCGATGTCGCCGCGGTGAGGGCTTGGGCGGGGGTCAGCCCGGCCTGCACGAGGAGCTGGAGTTCGTGGTGCACGCTGGCTCCGTGGGCGAGTCCGCCCAGGAACGGCACGGCAACGGATGCGTCGGTTCCCACGATCAGGTCGACACCGGCCTCGTGCAGGGCCTTCACCGACGCGAGCACGTCACCGAGCCGGCCCTGCGGGTAGCGGTCGAAGCTGGCCTGGATGGTGGTGAGCCATTCGGGGCTCAGTTTCGAGTGCACCCGGGGGTCCGCAGCGAATTCTGCCCCGCTGATGCCCATCATGGATGCGTTCAGGACCACACAGGCGACCACGAAAGCACCCGATTCGGCGATGGCATCGATGATCTCCGGGGTATGCGGGCGGTCCATGAACAGGTGCGCCAGCCCGTCAATGCCGGCGTCGATGGCCATCCGGGTGGCGTCGACGGTGAGCGCATGCGCAACGGTGAGCGCGCCCAGGCGATGTGCTTCCGCGACACCGGCGTCGAGGGTGGCCTGATCCAGCATGGGCAATCCGGGGTGGCCCTCGACGCTGCCGTCGTCGACCATGAACTTGATGTAGTCCGACCCGCCGGCCAGCAGTTGGGGGATGAACGCGACGGCCTCGGCCGGCGTCGTGGAGAACGGCATCACGAAGGCCGGGGCTCCGTCGGCCGGCTCCGGGTCGTCGTCGTCGGTGGGGCGGTCGCCCTTGGGGAAGAGCTCGCTGGGGTGGCCACCGGGGGGAGTGATCCCGAAGCCGGCCGAGCGCACATCCGCCAGCGTGTCGTCGGCGGAGATGTGCGCGCGATTGAACCTGGTCGACGTGCCCTGCATCTCCAGCTCGGTGGTCACGCCGAAGGCCAGGGCGAGCCTGAGCGAGTCCGGCGAGGTGTGCACGTGAGCGTCGATCAGGCCGGGGAGCAGGGTCGCGCCCGTCGCATCGACGATCCGTGCCCCGGCCGGGACGGGCCCGCCGACGCCGACGATTGTGGAGCCGTCGATGATGACGGTCTGATTCTCGGTGGTGTTCTCACCGTCGAAAACACGTGCATGGATGATGGCGGTGACGGACACGAGGTCTCCTTTGATGTTCTGCGGCAGCTGAAATGGATGCGCACTCACAAGTATGTGCATATCAGCATGGATATGCAAACACGCATGTAAGGCTAGACTCGGGGTGTGGATCCGAACAAAACCCCAGACGCTCTCCTCGATGACGTCGGTGCCGCGTTCTCGCGCCTGCGCCGCCGCACGAATCAAGCGCTGACCGACCACGGTATGACCAAGCGCGACCTCACCCGCAACCTCATCATCAACGTGGTCGACGAAGCAGACGGGGAGATGACTGTCGGTGCCGTCGCTGACCAGCTGAACGTGGATCCGTCGGTCGCGAGCCGCATGGTCACCGACTGCATTGATTCCGGCTACCTCCAGCGCGCCGCATCCGCTGCCGACGGGCGCCGGACCGTGCTGAGACTGGCGCCGGCAGGTGTCGAGCTCCGCGATCGTTTCAGCCGCCTGCAACGCGAGACCTTCGAACAGATCACCTCGGCCTGGACCGACGCCGATCGTCTCGAGTTCGCGCGGCTCCTGACCCGGTACGCCGACGACAGCGGTCGGCACGCCTGACAATCGCCGCCGATTCGGGGTCCGGCCGGGGCACCCGAGTAGATTGAGGTCGACGACTTCACAGGAGGCATTTGTGGCGCACGTAACCGAAGCAGAACTACTCCAGCACGTCCCCAACGAGCTGTTCATCAACGGGCAGTGGGTGCCCGCCGCCGACGGGAACACCCTTTCCGTGCACGATCCGTCCACGGGCAAGGTGATCAAGACCATCGCCGACGCCGGCGTCGCCGACGGTCTGGCCGCCCTCGACGCCGCCGTCGAAGCCCAGGAGGCCTGGGCCGCCACCCCGCCGCGGGTGCGCGGCGAGGTGCTGCGCCGCAGCTTCGAACTGCTGCAGGAACGCAAGCACGAGTTCGCGCTGCTGATGACCTTGGAGATGGGCAAGCCCCTCGCCGAGGCCTACGGAGAGGTCGGCTACGGCGGCGAGTTCCTGCGCTGGTTCAGCGAGGAAGCCGTGCGCATCACCGGCCGCTACGGCACCAACCCCGAGGGCACCGGGCGCATGATCGTGTCGCAGCACCCGGTCGGACCGAGTTTCCTGATCACCCCGTGGAACTTCCCGCTGGCCATGGCGACCCGCAAGATCGCGCCAGCGCTCGCGGCCGGCTGCACCGTCGTGATCAAGCCCGCCGAGCTCACCCCGCTCACCACGCTGTACCTGGTCAAGCTGTTCGAGGAGGTGGGCCTGCCCGCCGGCGTGGTGAACGTGCTCACCACCTCTACGTCGGCGGCCGTGTCCGCGCCCATCATCGCCGACCCCAGGTTGCGGAAGCTCAGCTTCACCGGCTCCACCGGCGTCGGCCAGAAGCTCATCCAGCAATCCGCGCAGAACGTGCTGCGCACCTCGATGGAGCTCGGCGGAAACGCCCCGTTCCTGGTCTTCGAGGACGCCGACATGGACCGCGCCGTCGAGGGCGCCCTGGCCGCGAAGTTCCGCAACGTGGGCCAGGCCTGCACCGCCGCCAACCGGTTCATCGTGCAGGCATCCGTCGCCGAGGAGTTCGCCCGCCGGGTCACCGAGGCCGTCACCGACTTCACCGTGGGCCGCGGCACCGAGACCGGCGTCAAGATCGGCCCGCTGATCAACGCGGATGCCGTGGACAAGGCCGACACCCTCGTGCAGGACGCCCTCGGCCGCGGCGCGACCCTACTCACCGGCGGTCGCGCCCTGGACCGGGCCGGCACCTTCTACGAGCCCACCGTGATCAGCGGGGTGAAGCCGGGCAGCGCCATCCTGCGCGAAGAGATCTTCGGGCCGGTGCTCTCGATCGTGCCCTTCGACGACGAAGACGATGCCGTGCGCATCGCCAACGACACCGAATTCGGGCTGGTCAGCTACGTGTACACCCAGGATCTCGCCCGCGGGCAGCGCATGATCGAACGGTTGCAGACAGGCATGATGGGGCTGAACATGGGCGTGGTCTCCAACGCGGCCGCCCCGTTCGGCGGGGTCAAGCAGTCCGGCCTCGGCCGGGAGGGCGGTTCAGAGGGCATCCACGAGTACCTCTCCACCAAATACACCCTTACCCCCGACCCCTTCGCCGACTACGACTAGACAAGATCTCGCGAAAGCGGTCACACGGTCACCTCAGCGGGCTGACGCAACCAGGTGACCGCTTTCGCGCACGGTTTTGGGCGGGGTGGGCGTCGGTAGGCTTTTGGGGTGCCGATAATCGAGATTCATGAGCTGAGCGACCCACGGTTGGCCGACTACACCCAGTCCACGGATGTGGCGCTCAAGAAGGCGCGCGGCACCGAGCACGGCCTGTACATCGCCGAGTCCGCGCTGGTGCTCGAGCGGGCGCTGCGGGCGGGGCACCGGCCGCGGTCGGTGCTCACCCTGGCGAACACCCTCGACGAGGCCCGGGCTCTCGTCGGCGACGACGTGCCGGTGTTCGTGGGCGCGGGGGAGCTGCTCACGGAGCTCACCGGTTACGTGCTGCACCGTGGCCTGATCGCCGCGATGCACCGGCCCGCGCTGCCGGACCCGGCGGCGCTGCTGTCGGATGCCCGGCGCATCCTGATTCTGGAGAACGTCACCGACCCCACCAACGTCGGCGCCATCTTCCGCTCCGCCGGCGCGATCGGCGCCGACGCGATCCTGGTCACCCCGCGCTGCTCCGATCCGTTCTACCGTCGGGCCATCCGGGTGTCGATGGGCACCGTGCTGCAGGTGCCGTGGACCCGGGTGGGTGACTGGCCCAGCACCCGGCGGCTGCTCACCGAGCACGGCTTCCACGTCGCCGCCCTGGCGCTCACCCCGGATGCGGTGAGCCTGCGCGACTTCCACGGCGACCAGCACGCCCGGCTGGCGTTGCTGCTCGGCGCGGAGGGGGAGGGGCTCACCGACGAGGCGCTCGCCGCGGCGGACGCCGTGGTGCAGATCCCGATGAAACACGGCATCGACTCCCTTAACGTGGCGGCGGCCAGCGCCGTCGCGATGTGGGCACTTTCCAGCTGACTCTCGCCGACCTCTGAGCCTCACGTCATCTGTTGTTTACACAGGGGCGCTCTCTGCAACGTGTTCGAAACAGAGCTTTGCCGAGGGTGTAACACAGCCCTGTCAGGGTATGTCTTACCCGACGCGAGCCGCTGCGTCCGTGCAGAGAGGTTTTTCCAATGGATCAAGGCAATACAGCTTTCTTGCTGATTTCCGCAGCGTTCGTCCTGCTCATGACCCCAGGACTCGCGTTCTTCTACGGGGGGCTGGTCAAGGCCAAGAGCGTCATCAGCATGATGATGATGAGCTTCGGCGCCCTCGGGCTGATCGGCGTGCTCTGGGTCATCTACGGCTACGCGATCGCGTTCCCGGCATCCGAAGGCACCGTCGCGCCGTGGGCGATCGACTGGTCCAACATCGGCCTGACCGCCGCGCTGGAAACCCCCGAGGGCGCGATGTACCCGCCGCTGGCCTTCGTCGCGTTCCAGGCCACCTTCGCCATCATCACGGTCGCGCTGATCTCCGGCGCCATCGCCGACCGCGCCAAGTTCGGCTCCTGGATGATCTTCGCCGCGATCTGGGCGACGGTCGTCTACTTCCCGGTCGCCAGCTGGGTCTTCAACTTCGGCCTGGCCGAGGACGGCAGCTTCTCCTACGGCGGCTGGATCACCCACGGCCTGCAGTCGGTCTTCGGCCTCGGCGCGATCGACTTCGCCGGTGGTACCGCGGTGCACATCAACGCCGGTGCCGCAGCCCTCGCCCTCGCCCTGGTGCTCGGCAAGCGGGTCGGCTTCCAGAAGGGCGTGCACGTTCCGCACAACCCGCCCTTCGTGCTCCTCGGCGCCGGTCTGCTCTGGTTCGGGTGGTTCGGTTTCAACGCCGGTTCCGAGCTGGCCGCCGACGGAACCGCGGCCCTCGCGTTCGTCAACACCATCGCTGCACCCTCTGCCGCCCTGCTCGCCTGGCTCGTGGTCGAAAAGATCCGCGACGGCAAGCCCACGTCGGTCGGTGCCGCATCCGGCGCCGTCGCCGGACTCGTCGCAATCACCCCGGCCTGTGCCTCGCTGCAGCCGATCTGGGCCATTGTGCTCGGTGTCCTCGCCGGTGCGGTTTGCGCCATCGCTGTGGACCTCAAGTTCAAGCTGGGCTTCGATGACTCGCTCGACGTCGTGGGCATCCACCTCGTCGGCGGCCTGATCGGCACGCTCTACCTCGGCTTCTTCGCCAACGGCACCGGCCTGTTCCTGGGCGGCGACGGCACCCAGCTGCTCGTCCAGGCCATCGCGGCCTTCTCCGTTCTCGCCTACTCGTTCGTCCTCGCCTTCGGCATCGCCTTCGCGATCGAGAAGACGATCGGCTTCCGCGTGAAGAACGAAGACGAGATCGCCGGCATCGACTCCGTGATGCACGGTGAAGAGGGCTACGTCCTCGTCGACAGCAAGGCCTGAGTAGCCGGTCCTTCGTAACACCGAGATGTGCTGGATGGTTGAAATGCGAACCATCCAGCACATCTTTGTGTCGGCACCCGGCGGGCCGCCCCGGCCCGACCGCGACGACCGATGAGCATCCCGGCAGAAGAGGATGACGGCGTGGAGGCGGACCAGTCTCCGCCCCGCGTCATCCGGTTCGCCGACCTGCCCCGCCAGCCCCTGGACCAGGGGAGGGGCAGCGCCCGCGAGATCTGGGCCGATGTTGACCACGACCTGACGCTGCGCTGGCAGCTCCGCGTGGTCGAGATTAAAGACTCCACCGGCCTGCTGGTCGGACCCGTTGGCACCCACCACTATGTGGTCGGCCTCGCCGGCCCGCAGGTTGCGGTGCGCAATAGCGAATCGAACCGGGTCCTGCGCCGCGCGCACGTCATGCCGGTGCGCTCCGCCACGGTGTGTTTCGAACGGCCCAAACTCAGGCCGCCAGGGGCGAGTTCCCTCGTCGTCCTGACCTTCGCCGGCGCCGCCGAACCGCCGGAGTTCAGCATCCGCACGCTAACGCCCCAGGCCGAACTGCCTGCCGGGGCACAGCTGCTGCTCGCGTTGCGCGGCACCGTGCGGGTGAACGGGGCCGAGGCCGCGCCCGGGTCGGCGCTGCTGCTGGATGCGACCCGGAGCCATCGTCCGCAGGGCGCGTCTGCGCACGTGCTCACCGTGCATCGGCCGGGATCTCACCAGGACCCATAGGCTGGAGCCATGAGCAATGATGCTGTCATCGTCGATGTTGTCCGCACCCCGTCCGGCCGGGGTAAGCCCGGCGGTGCGCTCTCCGGGGTGCACCCGGCCGACCTGCTCGCCGGGGTGCTGAAGGACCTGGTCAACCGCAATAACCTCGACCCGGCCCTGGTCGATGACGTGATCGGCGGATGCCTCACCCAGGTGGGTGAGCAGAGCACCAACATCACCCGCACCGCGCTGCTCAGCGCCGGGTTTCCCGAATCGGTGCCCGGCACCACCATCGACCGGCAGTGCGGCTCCAGCCAGCAGGCCGCCACCTTCGCCGCGCAGGGTGTGCTCGCCGGCAGCTATGACATCGTCATTGCCTGCGGGGTCGAATCGATGAGCCGCATCCCGCTGGGTTCCGCGGGCGGACCCACCCCGGCCGGCGGCTCCGACGCGGCCGGCCGTTCCGAAGGCTGGGGCTCGCCCGCATCCGCGATCATCAGCCAGGACCCGCACGGCCGCCTGATGCACGCCCGCTACCCGCAGGGCCTGGTGGGCCAGGGCGTCTCCGCCGAGCTGATCAGCGCCAAATGGGGTCTCACCCGCACCGAACTCGATGCGTACGCCGCCCGCTCACACCGGCTCGCTGCCGAGGCCGCCGCGCGTGGTGACTTCGATGCGACGCTGCTGCCGGTCACCCTGCCCGACGGCCGCCAGGTCGTCGGCGACGAGACCATCCGGCGGCGCAGTACCGTCGAGACCCTCGCCGAGCTGCCGCTGGCATTCCGCACCGACGAGCTCGCCGCCCGGTTCCCCGAGGTGGACTGGCAGATCACCGCCGGCAACTCCTCGCCCCTCACCGACGGCGCCTCCGCCGCCCTGATCATGAGCGCCAGCCGCGCCGCCGCGCTGGGCCTCACCCCCCGGGCCCGGTTCCACAGCTTCGCGGTCACCGGCAGTGACCCGCTGCTGATGCTCACCGGCGTGATCCCCGCCACCCGGCGCATCCTGGCCCGCACCGGCCTCGGCATCGACGACCTCGACGCCTACGAGGTCAACGAGGCCTTCGCCTGCGTGCCGCTGGTCTGGCAGCGCGAACTGCGCGCCGACCTCGAGAAGCTCAACGCCAGCGGCGGCGCGATCGCCCTCGGTCACGCTTTGGGGTCCTCGGGCACCCGGCTGCTGGGCACCCTGCTCGGCACCCTCGAGTCCGGCGGCGGTCGCTACGGCCTGCAGACCATGTGCGAGGGCGGCGGCATGGCCAACGCCACCATCATCGAACGACTCTGATGCGCATAAACGGATGCTCCGCACTCGTCACCGGCGCCGCCTCCGGCCTCGGACTGGCCACCGCGCGGGCCCTGCACGAGGCCGGCGCGCACGTTGTGCTGTTCGACCTCGCGAGTTCGGCGGGCTCAGAGCGGGCGGCCGAGCTGACTGCGGCGCCAGGTTCTGCACCGCGGTCACCGATATTCCTGCCGGGGGATGTCACCGTGGAGACCGATGTGCAGGCCGCGGTCGAGGCCGCCGGCGCCGTGGCCCCACTGCGGATCGTGGTCAACTGTGCAGGCATCGCGCCCGCGGCGCGCACCGTCGGCCGGCAGGGCCCGATGGCCTTGGCCGACTTCGAACGGGTGCTGCGGGTGAACCTCCTCGGCACCTTCAACGTGGTGCGCCTGGCTGCCGCGGCCATGCAGGCCACCGAGCCGGTGGACGCTGTGGGAGCAACCGCGGCGGGTGGCACCCCGGAGCGGGGCGTCATCGTGAATACGGCATCCGTCGCCGCGTTCGACGGCCAGATCGGTCAGGCGGCCTATGCCGCATCGAAGGGCGGGGTCGCGGCGATGACCTTGCCGTTGGCTCGGGAGTTCGCGCGCTCGCTCATCCGGGTCGTGACCATCGCGCCCGGACTGTTCGACACCCCGTTGCTGCAGGGCCTGCCCGCCGAAGCCCGGGCGTCGCTCGGCGCACAGGTACCGCATCCGGCCCGGCTCGGCGACCCCGCCGAGTACGCCGCCCTGGTGCGCCACATCGTGGAGAACCCGATGCTCAACGGCGAGACCATCCGCCTGGACGGCGGCATCCGGATGGCGCCGCAGTAGCCGCACCGGTTCTCGTGGCACGCCGTTGTCCCGGCGGCACGTCGTGTGTGCGGTGGCACGTGGTATTCCCGGTGGCAGGTGTTCTCCCACCTGCCGCGACCCCCAACACGTGCCGCGGGATCGACCACGTGCCGCGACCCCGAACACGTGCCGCGAGCAGCACCGCCGCGACCACTACACTCGTCAGAAAAACCCCCTCAGGGAAGGTGCCGGCGTTGACCTCATTCGAGACCGAGCTGCGCCGGGTCGTACAACCGCGCGCCCGAGTCATCATCGACAACGACTTCTCCGGCGATCCCGACGGCCTGGTGCAGCTGGCCCACCACGTCCTGTCGCCCTCCGTGGAGATCCGCGCGATCATCGGGTCGCACCTCAGGCCCGGCGACCCGTTCGACCCGTCCGAGCAGACCGCCGACAACGCCGCAGAGGCCGCCCACACCGTGCTCGAGCTGCTCGGCCGCGCCGGCACGATCCCCGTGCTGGCCGGGTCCAACCTGGGTATGACCGACCCGCTCTCGCCGGTTCGCTCCGCGGCGACGGATGCGATCATCGCCGAGGCCATGCGCACCGACACCGGCCTGCCGCTGTTCGTGGCCTGCGGGGCCGGGCTCACCGAGATCGCCAGCGCGTACCTGTTCGAGCCGCGCATCGCGACCCGGCTCACCCTGGTCTGGATCGGCGGGCCAGAGCACGACGGCCTGGCCGTGGCGCCGCCCGGAACGCACGGCCCGGAATACAACCTGGCCATCGACATCTCCGCCGCCCGGGTGATCTTCGACTCGTTCATGCCGATCTGGCAGGTGCCCCGGGATGCGTACCGGCAGGCGCTGTTCTCCTGGGCCGAACTGCTCACGGATGTGCGACCGCACGGCGCCATCGGAGCGCACCTCTACGACGCCCTCGCGGGGGTTGCCGCGATAGTCGGCGCCGACGGCCCGCCGCTCGGCGAAACGTACATCCTGGGCGACAGCCCGCTCGTGCTGCTGACTGCGCTGCAGTCCTCGTTCGCGGCGGACCCCTCGTCGAGTGCGTACGTCACCCGCACGGTGCCGCGCATCCGCGCCGACGGGTCGTACGACTTCATCCCGCGGCAGGGTCCCCGGCCGATGCGGGTGTACACCCGGCTCGACCTGCGGCTGTTGTTCTCCGACCTCACTGCCAAGCTCGCCGCGCATGCCGCCGGCTGACGGACCCGCGCCGCCGCCAACTGTTCCGGTGCGGAAACAGTTGCCCGCAAAGCTGGGTCGATTTCGTTCCGTCTTTTCGGTAGCCACGGGCTGGGCGGCGCGGGTTAAAGTATCGGAATGACACAGCAAAAAGCCAGCACTGACCCGCGTGAAGGCGCAACCCAGCCGGCACTCAAGCGCAACATCTCCGGCAAGATGTTGTACCTGTTCATCCTGGGCGATGTGCTGGGGGCGGGCATCTACGCGCTGGTGGGCCAGATCTCCGGCGAGGTCGGCGGCGTCACCTGGGTGCCGATGCTCGTCGCCCTGGGCCTCGCCCTGCTCACCGCGGCGTCTTATGCCGAGCTCGTCACGAAGTACCCCAAGGCGGGAGGCTCCGCGGTGTTCGCGGAACGGGCCTACAAGAAGCCGCTCATCGCGTTCCTCGTCGGCTTCTGCATGCTCGCGGCCGGCGTGGTCAGCGCCGCCGGACTCGCTCTCGCGTTCGCGGGAGACTACCTCGGCACATTCATCGACATTCCGCCGGTGCTCGGCGCGGTGCTCTTCCTCGCCGCCGCCGGGTTGCTCAACGCCAGGGGCATCAAGGAATCGGTGCGGGCGAACCTGGTGATGACAGTCATCGAGACCACCGGCCTGGTGCTCGTCGTTGTCGCGGTCGCCGTGATGTTCTCCGGCGGCGGGGGAGATCTCAGCCGGGCGGTCACCTTCGAATCCACCGCGAACCCGGTGATTGCGGTCTTCGGTGCCGCGCTCCTGGCGTACTACTCCTTTGTGGGGTTTGAGACCAGCGCCAACGTGATCGAAGAGGTCAAGAACCCGTCCCGGGTGTACCCGAAGGCATTGTTCGGCGCGTTGGCGACGGCCGGCATCCTGTACCTGCTGGTGGGCACGGCGGCATCGGTGGCCGTGCCGGCCGCCGACCTGAAAGAATCCACCGGTCCGCTGCTCACCGTCATCCAGGCAACGGGCGTGGGCATCCCGGCCTGGCTGTTCAGCCTGATCGCGTTGGTGGCGGTTGCGAATGGTGCGCTGCTCACCATGATCATGTCCAGCCGACTGGCCTACGGGATGGGTGCGCAGGGCCTACTGCCGTCGGTGTTCGCCAAGGTGCTGCCGGGCCGGGGCACACCGTGGGTGGCGATCGTGATCACCACGGCCCTCGCGATGGTGCTCACCGCCACCGGGAGTATCGCGACGTTGGCAGAGACCGTGGTGTTGCTGTTGCTGCTGGTGTTCCTCAGCACGAACATCGCCGTTCTTGTCCTCCGCCGGGAGAAGGTCGAACACGAGCACTTCCGGGCCTGGAGCGTGCTGCCAATTCTGGGCGCGCTTTCCTGCCTCGTTCTGCTCACGCAGCAGAGCGGTGAAGTCTGGCTGCGCAGCGGCATCATCGTCGCGGTCGGCTGCCTGCTCTACGCCGCAACGAAGCTCGCCCGCCGCGCCCGGTCCTGACCCCACGCGTCGCGAGCGTGTCGGGTTGCCGCCCGTACGGCAGCAACTGGGAGGATCAGAGCCATGGATTCCCTGACGATTACCGGCCCGTACGGTGCGATCCCGATTCGTGTCTATCGCGCCGCCGCCGGGTCGGAACCGAGCCCGGCACTGGTCTGGGCGCACGGGGGTGGCTTCGCGTGGGGCGACCTGGAGATGCCCGAGGCGCACTGGGTGTCCCAACAGGTCGCGGCGCGCGGCATCACCGTGATCAGCGTCGGATATCGGCTGGCACCGGTGTCGGCGGCCCTGACCGACAGCGAACCGGCCCGCGACGGGGTGCTCTTCCCGGTGGCGTCCGAGGAGGTCGCCGCGGCCTTCTGCTGGGCCGCCGATCAGGCGACCGCGTACGGCATCGACGCCGACCGGCTGTCGTTGGGCGGGGCGAGTGCGGGAGGCGCCCTCGCCGCGGGGGTGGCGCTGCGGCTGCGGGACGCCGGCGGCGCACAGCCGGCGTCGCTGCTGCTGGCCTACCCGCTCGTGCACAGCGTCCTACCGGAACCCAGCACCGAACTCGCGCAGAAGATCGCGGTGCTGCCCGCTGACACACGGTTCGAGCCCGACGATGTGCGGGCGATGAACCTCAACTACGTGGGCGACCCCGCCGGGCTCGACAACCCCTACGCGTTCCCCGGCGGTCACGATCTGGCCGGCCTGCCGCCCACGCTCGTCTTGAACTCCGAGCACGACAGCCTGCGCGCGTCGGGGCAGGCCTTTGCGGCGGAACTCGCGCTGGCCGGCGTCGATGTCACGGTCTGCCAAGAGCCGGGAACCCGGCACGGCCACCTGAACGAGCCGGAGAACCCGGGCGCCCAAGCCAGCCTCCGGCGCATGGCCGCCTGGCTCGACGGCTCCAACAGGGGGTGAGTCAGCTGAGCGCCTTGGCGGGGATGACGACTTCCTTGAGGATCAGCAGAATGCCGGCCGCGACGGGGATGGCGACGAGCGCCCCGGGCAGGCCGGCGAGCGTGCCGCCGGCGAGGGCGGCGATGAGCACGATGGAGCCGGGAACATTGACCGCCTTGCTCATGACCCTCGGGGTGAGAATGTACGCCTCGATCTGCATATAGATGAGCATGGCGATCAGCACGACAAGCGCCGCGGTCGGCGAGACGAACAGCGTGAGGATCGTCATGAACGCCGTCGTCAACACCGTGCCGATCAGGGGGATCAGGGTGATGAAAAACGCGGAGACCGAGATGACCAGCGCGAACGGGTTGCCGACCAGGGTCAACAGGATGAGGCTGAAGGTGGCGTTGAGGAACGCCAGCACCACCATGCCGCTGAGGTACCGGCCGATGTTCTGCATGATTCGCTCGGCCAGCCCCACCACCCGTTCGCGGTGCGACGCGGAGACCAGGGTGTAAATCGCCGCTTTGGAGGAGTCCAGCGTGGCTGTGAAGTAGATGGTCAGGATGAAGATGAACGTTGCCGTCGAGATCGCGCTGATCACGGCGACGCCGACTTGCAGGAGACCACCGCCGATCCCGGTCCAGGTGGCCGGGTTCGTGAGGAAGTCGACCACGCCGGAGTAGATATTCGTCAGCAGTCCGCCGCTGCCCGACGACGCCTGCTGGAACCAGTCTTCGGCGCGCAGATCGGCCAGCATCGCCGGCAGGCCGTTCACGAAGGCGACGGCCTGGCCGATGACGAGCGGCAGGACCAGCGAGAGCAGGCCGACGATGACCAGCACAAAAAGCAGGTTCACGGTGAGGATCGCACCGCCGCGCTTCATGCCGCGACGTTCGAACCACCGCACCAACGGATCCAGGCCGAGGGTGATGAACGCGGCAGCGAACACCGAGAAGACCACGGTCCCGATTCCGGCGACGGCGGCGGCGATCACCAGCGCCGCCAGCACGCCGAGAGTGGCGACGAAGGCCCATCGAAATGGATGGTCGGCGAAGGCGTTCGCACCGGTTCCGAGGCGTTCGCGGAGCCGGTTCTTCCGTTGCAGTGTGGTCACGGCGTCAACCTACTCCCGTGCCCGGGCACCGGTCGGCGTTCAGCCGCCGGCGAGATCGAGACGCATGAAGGTGCTGTGCGGGTCGAGAACGTAGTCCGCGAACGGGACGCACTCGGTGAAGCCGTGCCGGTCGTAGAGCCGCCTGGCCGGCGCGAAAAAGTCCTGGCTGCCGGTCTCGAGGTAGAGCCGCTCGTATCGGCGGTGCCGGGCCGCGTTCACGATCTCGCCGAGGAGGGCCGCGGCGATGCCCCGTCCGCGCGCGGCCGGCGCGGTGCGCATCGACTTGATCTCACCCTCGGTGGGGGTCAGCTGTTTCAGAGCCCCGCAGCCGAGCAGGACGCCGTCCTCCCGGGCCGTCCAGAACGAGACCTCCGGCGCCGACAGTGCCGAGTGGTCCATGGCGTGCACGCTCTCGGCCGGTGAGGTGGCGAACATGTCGGCCAGGTGCTCGTCCAGCAACAGCAGCACGTCCGTCCGGGTCGGGGTCTCACGCGCGATCTGAATCATGGCCAATAACCTACCGGCCCCCGCGAGGGGTGAACGGCGTGGCCGTGAGGCCGGTCACAACGGCCACCTCGCGGCTGGCAAGCCAGGCATCCAGTTCGGCTACCGGCACGGGCGGGGAAATGAAGAAGCCCTGCGCGACGTCGCACCCGTGGCCGGCGAGGTCTGCGTAGGCGACGCTGCTCTCGACACCTTCGGCCACCATCCGCAGGCCGAGGCTGTGCGCCAGATCGATGGTCGAGGCCACGAGCGCGGCCGCGCGCGGATCGTCGGCCATCGGCATCACGAAGGACTTGTCCAGCTTCAGCTCGTCGATGGGCAGATCACGGAGATACGCCAGGGAGCTGTAGCCGGTGCCGAAATCGTCCACGGCGATCCGCACCCCGAGGTCACGCAGCCGGGTGAGGATGGCGTGTGCCCGTTCCCGGTCTCCCATCAGGAAGTCTTCGGTGATCTCGAGCACCAGAACTGAGGGAACCAGCCCGCGCGCGGCGACCATGTCAGCGATGCGATCGGGCAGTTCAACGTCGACGAGTGAGCTTGCCGAGAGATTGACCGCCACAGACAGCGTGCGCCCTTGCTCCTGCCAGCGAGCGGTCTGATCCAGGGCCTTCTCGAACACGATCTGCGTCATAGCCGGCATCAGCCCGGCCTCCTCGACGAGTGCGAGGAAGGCATCCGGGTAGAGCAGCCCGCGCACCGGGTGATCCCAGCGCACGAGGGCCTCAACGCCCCGGACGGTGCCGACAGCAAGATCGACCTTGGGCTGGTAGTGGAGCAGCAGCTGGTCTTCGAGCAGCGCCGTGCGCAGCTCCGCCAGGGTGCGTAACCGCTCGTCGCCCTGGCCGTCGTCGTCGCGGTAGACGTGGTGCCCGCCCCGCGTGGACTTCGCCCGGTACATGGCCATGTCGGCCTTGCGCAGCAGCAGGGTGAGGTCCTCGCCCTGCTCGGGGTGGAGGGCAATTCCGATGCTGGCGTGGGCCTGCAGGGTGATGCCGGCCAGGGTGAACGGTTCGGCCAGTGCCGTGCGCAGCTTCACGGCGACGCTCTCGGCCGCGGCGACATCGCATCCGTCGAGGTGGATGGCGAATTCGTCCCCACCCAGTCGGGCCAGCAGATCGGCCTCGCGCAGCTGCGCCGACAGTCGCCCGGCCACCACCCTGAGCAGACCGTCGCCAACGTCGTGTCCGAGGCTGTCGTTGACCTCCTTGAATTTGTCGAGATCAAGCAGCAGGAGCGCACTGCGGCGTTGCCGATCGGCGGCCAGCCGAGCGGGCACCTCGGCGTACAGTGCGCGCCGGTTGGGCAGGCCGGTGAGCTCGTCCGTCATGGCTTGGCGGTGCATGTCCGCGAGCCGGATCCGCTGCCTGAACACCAGGGGAACCGCGGCCAGCACCAGGGTCAGGCTGGCGAGCGCCACCGCGAGCGGCGGGACCTCCACCTCGCTTGCCAGGATCAGGACACCCAGCCCGGTGGCCGTGGCCAACGCCGGCACGGCCTGCGCGGGAATCGACAACGCCGGGACGGGTCGCGTCCTGTCGGCGCGGGCGGATACGTCGATCCAGCACGCGATAAAGGCGAGGCCGATGGCCCAGCCCATGTCGAGTGGGGTGCCCACGACGTACAGGTCGGTGAGTTCCAGCAGGGCGTAGGTGACGTCGGTGGCGGCAAACGTCATCAGGCCCAACACGAGCAGGATCCATCGGGGACCCGCGTTCCGCCCCTGGGAGGCCCCGACCCCGACGAAGACGGCCACGAGCAGCAGATCGGCCAGGGGATACGACACCGCGACCGCAGTGGCCAGCGAGGCCGGTCTGTCTGCGACGGGGCCCAGGATGGGATTCAGCAGCACGGCCAGCACGGCTGCCGCGGCGACGCTGCCCAGGGCGCCGTCCAGCGCAACGGACCAGGCCATGTCCCGCGCTTTCCGGCGCACCAACACCACCAGCGCAGCCATCATCAGGGGGCAGAAGGCCAGGAACCCGATGTCGGCGAGCGACGGGTACGGCAGCGTCACGCCGAAGCCTGCCGAGAGCACAAAATAGATGTTCCCGACCGCCCAGGAGGTCACCGCTGCCGCAGCGAGCACCAGCTCCAGCTGGCCGAACCGGGTGCGGTGGAGGGCCCGCACGCAGACGAAGATGGGAACCACCATTGCGAGCAGCCCCAGCCACCCGTCGACGAGCGGGCTGAACTCGGTGTCACGTCGGAGCAGGATGGCGACGAAGAACGTCGCCAGCAGGAGCGCCATGATCCAGATCGGCCACGAGGCGAACCGCCCACCTGACCGTGTCTGTTCACCCTGCGCCGCAGATGTAGTCGCCGCCATCGCCGCCCCCAGACTTCGTCTACTCACGTTAGCCGTCACATGGTGCTTCCCGGCACACTCTCGCCAAACCCGACGACGACGGGGCACCGGGGCGTGCCGGGCGCTATTGGTCGGCGTGCTCCTCGAGGAACCTGTACACCTCGGTGTCGTCGACGCCGGGGAAGGTGCCGCTGGGCAGCGGCGAGAGCACGTGCGCGTGCAGCCGGGCGCTCGGCCAGGCCTGGCCGTCCCAGCGGGCGGCGACCGCGCCCGACGGGCGTCGGCAACAGGACTCGTCGGGGCAGCGAGACACCGCCCGCTGCGTGGTCTCCCGGCCGCGGAACCACTTGGCCTGCGCGAACGGGGCGCCGACGCTGATCGAGAACTCGCCATCCGAGGTGCTGCCGGTCTGGGTGGCGCACCAGAAGGTGCCCGCCGGGGTGTCGGTGTACTGGTAGAACTCGGTGGTGCGGTTGGTGTGCGTGAACGCGCTGCGGGCGCTCCACTGCTTGCAGACCAGCTGGCCCTCGATCGACCCGGTCACGTCCGCGGGCAACGGCAGGCCGTCGTTCTCGTAGCCCTTCTGCAGCGCGCCGTCGCCGGTGACCCGCAGGAAGTGCACGGTCATGTCCAGGTGGGTGGTGGCCAGGTTGGTCAGCCGCAGCGCCGCGGCCTCGTGGGTGACTCCGAACGCGTCGCGCAGGTCTTCCACCGAGAGCACCCGCTCCCGCTTGGCATTCTGCAGGAACGTGCGAGTGGCCTCCAACGGCATCAGGCAGCAGGCGGCGAAGTAGTTGATCTCCAACCGCTGCCAGAGAAATTCGGCGTAGCTGGCCGGGCGCTCGTGACCGAGCAGCCGGTGCCCCATCGCCTGCAGCGCCATCGACCGCAGCCCGTGCCCGCCCGGGATCGACGCCGGCGGCAGGTAGATGCGGTGGTTGGCCAGGTCGGTCACCGACCGGGTGGAGTGCGGCAGGTCGTTCACGTAAATCAGGGTGAAGCCCAGCTGCTCGGCCATCACGCTGACCTCGCGGTGGGTGAGCGCGCCGGAGACGTGCCCGGAGGCGCGCACCCGCTCCTCGGCGAGTTTTTCGATGTCGGGCATGTAGTTGCCGCGTTCACGCATCCGTTCGCGCAGTTCGGTGTTGGCCCGGCGGGCCTCCTCCGGGGTGGCGATGGCCTCACTGGCCCGACGGGCGAGTTCGCGGTGCAGGCCCACGAGAGACTCGATCGCCGGCAGCGGCATGCCCTTGGTCACCTTCACCTGGGGCAGGCCGAGCGCACCGTAGAGCGGATTCTTCTGCGCCCGGGCCAGCTCGATCTCCAGGGCCGCCCGGGTGTTGGGCGCCTCACCGCTGAGCAGATCGGCCAGCGGCACCCCGAGGGCCTGCGCTAACTGCTGCAGGACGGAGAGCTTGGGCTCGCGCCGGCCGTTCTCGATCAGGGAGAGCTGACTGGCCGCCAGACCTACCTGCTCACCGAGCTGGTCCAGGGTGAGCGCGCGCTCGCTCCGAAAGTGACGGATGCGATGACCCAGGGTGACGAGGTCGGAGGCCGGCGTTGGCATTCCTTAAGCATACGTAAAGAACCGTGATTCTTAACGACTGTTTTCCGGTTCCTGACCCCGATTCGGTCGCATTCTTAATGCACAGGACGAAATTAGCGCTCCTGCCCCACTCTTCCCGCCCCGTCCGCATCCTGAGGAAGGCCAGACCATGACCGTCACCCACCCCGTACGCAGCGACATCCGCGCCCACACCGCACACGCGACCCAGACCTCGGCCGCCACCGTCTCCGGTGTACCCACGGGCACCACCGACCCCGCCCTGCGGGCCTGGGTCGACGAGATTGCCCGCCTCACCCGGCCCGACGCGATCGTCTGGTGCACCGGCACCGCGCAGGAGGCCGACGGTCTGTCCAAACAGCTCGTCGACGAGGGCAAGCTCATCCGGCTCAACCCGGAGTGGCGGCCGAACAGCTTCCTCGCCCGCACCAGCCCGACCGACGTGGCCCGGGTGGAGGACCGCACCTTCATCTGCTCCACCGACCCCGATGACGCCGGCCCCACCAACAACTGGGCGGAACCGAAGGCGATGCGCGCCGAACTGAACGGCGTCTTCGCGGGCAGCATGCGCGGCCGCACGATGTACGTCGTGCCGTTCTCGATGGGACCGCTCGGCGGCCCCATCTCGCAACTCGGCGTGGAGATCACCGACTCGCCCTACGTGGTGCTGCACATGGGCATCATGACGCGGATGGGCGCCGCCGTGCTGCGCCTGATCGAGGCGGGCACCCCGTGGGTGCACACCGTGCACAGCGTAGGCTTCCCGCTCGTCGACGGTGCCGGCGTCCGCCGGGCCGACGTCACCTGGCCCAGCAACGACACCAAGTACATCGTGCAGTTCCCCGAGGACCGCGAGGTCTGGTCGTTCGGCTCCGGCTACGGCGGCAACGCCCTGCTGTCGAAGAAGTCGTTCGCGCTGCGGATCGCGTCGGTGATGGCCCGTGACGAGGGCTGGCTGGCCGAGCACATGCTGCTGATCAAGGTCACCTCACCCGAGGGCGGCACCTACCATGTGGCCGCCGCGTTCCCCTCGGCCTGCGGCAAGACCAACCTGTCGATGCTCAAGCCCACCGTTCCGGGCTGGACCGTGGAGACCATCGGCGACGACATCGCGTGGCTGCGCCCCGGCGACGACGGCCGGCTCTGGGCGATCAACCCCGAGGCCGGGTTCTTCGGCGTGGCCCCCGGCACCGGTGAGACCACCAACCCCACCGCCGTGCAGACGGTGTGGGGCAACACCATCTTCACCAACGTCGCCCTCCGCGACGACGGCGACGTGTGGTGGGAGGGCCTGACCGACACACCGCCCGCGCACCTCACCGACTGGGAGGGCAACGCCTGGACGCCCGCCAGCGGCCGGCCGGCCGCGCACCCCAACTCCCGATTCACCGTGCCGGCGGCGCAGTGCCCGTCGATCGCCGACAGCTGGGAATCCAGTGGGGGAGTGCCCATCGACGCGATCCTGTTCGGCGGCCGCCGCGCCACCAACGTGCCGCTGGTCGCGGAGGCCCGCAGCTGGAAGCACGGCGTGTTCATGGGCGCCACCATCTCCTCGGAGAAGACCGCCGCCGCCGAAGGCACCGTGGGGGAGCTGCGCCGAGACCCCTTCGCAATGCTGCCGTTCTGCGGCTACAACATGGCCGACTACTGGGCGCACTGGCTGCGGGTCGGCCGCGGACTGGGCGTCAAGGCGCCCGCGATCTTCCAGGTCAACTGGTTCCGCAAGGGCGAGGACGGCAGCTTCCTCTGGCCCGGCTTCGGCGAGAACTCCCGGGTGCTCGAGTGGATCATCCGCCGGGTCGAGGGCAGCGTCGACGCCGTCGATACCCCGATCGGGCGGATGCCGGAGCCTGGCGCCATCAACGTCGACGGCCTCGACGTGACACCGGATGCCCTCGAGCAGCTGTTCCGCATCGACCCGGCCTCCTGGCTGGCCGAGTGCGACCTCACCGAGGAGTTCTTCGGCCGATTCGGCGGTCGGGTGCCGGCCGCGCTGCAGTCCGAGCTCGCCAGTCTGCGCTACCACCTCGCCACGTAGCGGCATCCGCAAATAAGGAGATAGTGAGCTTTTTTAGGACGGAATAGGCCGCGGGAGTCCTTCTAAAGTCACTATTTCCTTATTTGCGGCCGTGGCGCCCAGCTGGCGCAACACCGGGGCCGTGCTCTCATCGGCGGCCCGCGTGACGGAATAGGATTCAGTCATCCCGAGGTAAGCGATGAGGTGAATCCGTGTTTTCAGATGGCGATCTGCGGCCGCGGCGCGGCACAAATCTGCCCCGGATGGGCGACTTCAACTCCGCCGTCGTGCTCGACGCGATCCGCCGCTCGGTCAACGGCCTCAGTCGGGTGGAGCTCGGGCACTCCACCGGCCTGTCCGCACAGACCGTCTCAAACATCTGTCGTCGGCTGCTGGACCAGGACATGGTGCTAGAAGCCGGCAAGGCCAGCAGCGGTCCCGGCAAGCCGCGCACGATCCTGAAGCTGAACCCCGGCGGCGTGTATGCCGTAGGGGTGCATCTCGACCCCGCGGTCATGACCTTCGCCATCCTCGACCTCACCGGAGCTGTCGTGCACCGCTCGCGCGAGGCCACGCCCGCGGCCAGCGACCCTGAACACGTCGTCCGTCACATCGCGGAGGAGATCGAGCGCCTGATCCGCGAGGCCGGAGTGGACCGGGCGAGGATCGCCGGGCTTGGCGTCGCGACGCCGGGGCCGATCGATCCCGAACGGGGAACTGTCGTCGATCCGCCGCACCTGCTCGGCTGGCACCTGGTGCCGCTTCGCGATGCCCTCGCCCAGGCGACCGGCTTCGAGGTGATCGTCGACAAGGACGTAACCGCCGCCGCCGTGGCCGAGATGTGGGCGGGTGGGCCCAGCGGGGTCGGCAGCTTCGTGTTCTTCTACCTCGGCACCGGCATCGGGGCGGGTCTGGTGCTGCGGGACGAGGTCGTTCGCGGTAGCTCGCACAATTCCGGAGAAATCGGCCACATCGTTGTCGATCCGGACGGTCCGCCGTGCGGCTGTGGGCTTCGGGGCTGTGTCGCGGTCACCTGCACCCCGCAGAGCCTGGTGCGGGCCGCCGTGCGGCTCGGCGTGCTGACCGCCTCGAAGCCGAACGCGGATGCCCATGAGATCGATGGGCGGTTCTCGGCCCTGTGCGAGCTTGCCGAGGGCGGGTCGGATGCGGCGTTGGGCGTCCTGGAGCAGTCCGCCGGCCGGGTTGCCAAGGCGGTGTCCGTGCTCACGAACCTGCTCGACGTCGACCGGGTGGTGTTCGGCGGTCCGTACTGGACGCGGCTGAGCGAGGTGTACCTGCGCCGGCTACCCGGCCTGTTGGACGAGCTGACGGTCGCCAGGAGCATCCACCGAATCGAGGTGGCCGGCACGGGCGTCGGCGAGGACGTCGGCGCGGTCGGCGCCGCGTGCCTGGTGCTAGACCACGCGCTCGCTCCGCGCGCAGCCCGATTGATCCTCGGTTAGTCACAGCTCGGTAAAAGTCCCGTCAGGCTCTTGTGCGAATTTATCCATTCGATTTAGTATTTCCGTATGCCACCTGCCGGTATCTGGGCCGGTCAGCGTTTGGGGGGCACGAGCTGGAGCAAAGGAGCACCATGCATCGCAACGCAAAACTCGCCCTGTCCGTGTTGGCGGCAACCTCGATGGTTGCGCTGGCGGGCTGCACGGCTGCCGGTGGCAACGCCGACGGCGACAGCCAATCACTGAAGATCGTGTACCAGAAGACCGATTCCTTTACGGCTCTGGACGAGCTGTTCACGAAAATAAAGCCTGAGTTCGAAGCCGCCAACCCCGGGGTCATCGTCGAGCTCGAGCCGATCCAGGCCAACGACGACGACTACTCCACCAAGCTCGCGCTCTCGCAGAAGTCCACCGAGACCGCACCTGACGTGTTCTACGAGGACACCTTCCGGCTGCGCTCCGACATCGACGCGGGCTACCTGCTCAACATCGACGACCAGCTCGCCGACTGGGACGAGTGGGCGCAATTCAACGAGGGAGCGAAGGCCGCTGGGATGGGTGACGACGGCAGCGTCTATGCGGTGCCGCTTGGCACCGACACCCGGGGCATTTGGTACAGCAAGCCGGTCTTCGCCGCCGCCGGCATCGAGTTGCCGTGGCAGCCGGAAACCTGGGACGACATCCTGACGGCCGCCCGCGCTATCCAGGAGACCCAGCCCGACGTGGTGCCGTTCAACATGTACGCCGGCAAGGGCACCGGCGAGGGCACCGTGATGCAGAGCTTCTACGAGTTGCTCTACGGCACCGGAGACACCCTCTATAACGAGGACGACCAGAAATGGGTGGTCGAATCCCAGGGGTTCAAGGACTCCCTCGAGTTCCTAGAGACGCTCTACGCGGAGAAGCTCGCCCTTGATCCGTCCGAGGCGCTGGACCCGAACGTGTGGAAGAAGGTCTTCGGCGAGTTGTTCCCGCAGGGCAAGCTCGGCGGCACCGTCGAAGGTTCCTACACCCCGTCGTTCTGGCAGACCGGTGGCTCGTACGAGTGGCCGGCGTACACCGAGGACATGGCCGTCGCGACGTTCCCCACCCAGAACGGTGAGGAACCCGGGGGTGTGAGCATGTCGGGTGGCTGGACCCTCGCGGTGGGGGCGAAGACCGCGAACGCCGATCTCGCGTTCGATTTCCTCGCCCTGGCCGTCAGTCAGGAGAACGCCCTCTGGTACGCGATCAACAATTCCCAGATCGCCGTGCGCACGGATGTCGCAAGCGAACCGACCTACCTCGCCGCGAACCCGTTCGTGGCCGACGTGACCGAGCTGGTGGATGTGACCCACTACCGCCCCGCGACGAGCGACTACTCCAAGATCTCCGCTGAAGTGCAGGCGGCCACCGAGGCCGTCATCACCGGGCAGATGAGCGTGGATGAGGCCGCCGCCGCGTACGACACCGCCGTGGAGGGCATCGTGGGCGCCGACAAGGTCACCACGAAGTAGTCCATGACCGCCAACACCGTTTCCCGCCCTCCTCGTGAGACCGTGACCGGGTCGGGACCCTCGGGTTCCGGCCCGCGCCGGCGGCCCCGGGGCCGCACCCTGACCCGGGTGCTGCCCCTGGCGCCGGCCGTTGTGCTCCTCGCGATTTTCTTGCTCGGGCCGGTCATCTGGTCGTTCTACGGCTCCTTCACCGACGCGGCCCTCACCGGCTCGAGCGCGCAGGACCCGCAGTGGGTGGGCCTGGACAACTACCTCACCCTGTTCACAGACCCGGTTTTTCCGCTGTCGCTGTGGCTGACCTTTGTGTTCGTGGTCGCCTCCGCCATCGTCGGCCAGAACTTCCTCGGGCTGGGCATCGCCCTGCTGATGAACCGGGCCAGCAAGGTGGTCAGCGCCGTGGTCGGCACGGCCGTCGTCGCGGCCTGGGTGCTGCCCGAGATCGTCGCCGCCTTCGTCGCCTACGCCTACTTCAGCGAGGACGGCACCCTGAACCAGGTGCTCGCCGCGGCGGGGATGACCGGACCGAACTGGCTGTACAGCTTTCCCATGCTCTCGATCATCCTGGCCAACGCCTGGCGGGGCACCGCGTTCTCGATGATGGTCTACCGGGCGGCGTTGAACGATGTGCCGGTAGAGGTGACGGAGGCCGCCATGATCGACGGCGCCGACGGCATCAAGCGCCTCACCTGGATCACCATCCCGATGATCAAGAACAGCATCGCCACCAACCTGATGCTGATCACCCTACAGACGCTGTCGGTGTTCACCCTGATCTGGGTGATGACCGCGGGCGGACCCGGAAACGAAAGCACCACCCTGCCGATCATGGCCTTCCAGGAGGCATTCAAGTTCGGTGACATCGGCTACGGCACCGCCATCGCGACGGTCATGCTGCTCATCGGTGCCGCTTTCTCGCTTGTCTACATTCGGGCGCTCCGCCCAGAAAAGGTCTGAGCCGATGACCGTCAGCACCCTCGCAACCTCGGTGGCCTCGCCGCGCAAGGCCACCGCCGCGATCCTGGCCAATGCCGTTCTCATCGTCATCGCGCTGTGCTTCCTGCTGCCGCTGGCCTGGCTGGTCCTGGCCTCCCTCGACGTGAAGGCCACCTACCAGACCCAGATTCCCGAGCAACTGTCCCTGGACAACTTTGCCGCGGTGTTCAACCCCGAGCTGACGTTCCTGCCGCTCTGGAACAGCCTGCTGCTCTCCGGCGGCGCCGCCGTCGTCACTGTGCTGGCGTCGGTGCTGGCTGCCTACCCGCTCTCCAGGTACACCATGCGCTTCAACAAGCCGTTCATGTACGGGGTCCTCTTCGGCACCTGCCTACCCATCACCGCAATCATGGTTCCGGTGTACAGCCTGTTCGTTCGCCTGAATCTGCTGGACTCGATTCCTGCCACGATCTTCTTCATGGCGGCGACCTCGCTGCCGATGGCCATTTGGATGACCAAGAACTTCATGGACTCGGTTCCGGTCAGCCTGGAGGAAGCCGCCTGGGTCGACGGGGCGTCCGCGATGAACGCCCTCCGGCGCATCGTTGTGCCCCTCATGCGCCCCGGACTGAGCGTGGTGTTCATCTTCGTGTTCATCCAGGCCTGGGGCAATTTCTTCGTGCCGTTCGTGTTGCTGCTCTCGCCGAGCAAGCAGCCGGCCGCCGTGAGCATCTACAGCTTCTTCGGCCAGTACGGTGCCATCGCGTACGGTCAGCTCGCCGCGTTCTCCGTGCTGTATTCAGTCCCGGTGATTCTGCTCTACGTCCTCGTTTCCCGCGGCATGGGCGGGTCATTCACCATGTCAGGCGCGATCAAGGGTTAGGAACGGTACCAGTCATGCATGATGACAGCACGCTCGTGGAGTTGCGGATCAGCCGGTTCGTCCGGGAACGGCTCCGTCCAGCCCTCAACCGGGCCGCGGTGCCCCTCACCATCGAATCCTGGGATGCTCCGGGTGAGCCCGTACCCTTCATGGACGCCATCCGCCAGGACTACAGCCCGTTCGGTACCGGCCAAACCTGGGGGCGGCCGTGGGGAACGACCTGGTTGCACGTCACCGGCAGTGTTCCGGCCCAGTGGCCGGTCGACGACTCCCTACGGGTCGAACTCCTGGTCGATCTCGGCTTCAGCAAGGCGACGCCGGGGTTCCAGGCCGAAGGCCTGGTCTGGTCCCCGGACGGTGTCATCCTCAAGGCGGTCGAGCCCCGCAACCGCTCCGTCCCTCTGACGGTGGGACCCGGTGGGCGCATCGACCTCTACATCGAGGCGGCCGCCAACCCGGATGTCACCTCCGGCTTCACCTTCGTCGCCACCGATAAAGGCGACCCCGCCACGGCCGGAGCCAACCCGATCTACCGGCTCCGGCAGGTGGACGTGGTGCTCAAGGACCAGACCGTGTGGGAGCTCCTGCAGGATTTCTGGACCCTGACCGGTCTCATGCGTGAGCTTCCCACGGGTCTCGCCCGGCGGGCGGAGATTCTACGGGCGCTGGAACGCAGCATCGACGTCGTGGACCCTGACGACGTCGCGGGCACGGCGTCCCGTGGACGCGCCGCGCTCGCCGAAGTGCTCGCCCGACCGGCGAACGCGAGCGCCCACCATCTGCACGCCGTGGGCCACGCCCACATCGACAGCGCCTGGCTCTGGCCGGTGCGGGAGACCGTGCGCAAGGTGGCACGCACCTTCTCCAATGTGCTGGCCCTGATCGAGGCGAACCCGGACTTCACCTTCGCCGCGTCATCCGCCCAGCAGTATGCCTGGCTCAAGGAGCACTACCCGGAGCTGTTCGCCAGGGTCAAGGCGCAGGTCGCGGCCGGCACGTTTGTGCCGGTGGGTGGGATGTGGGTGGAGTCGGACACCAACATGCCCGGTGGTGAGGCGCTGGCTCGCCAATTCGTCGCCGGGAAGCGTTTTTTCATGGAGGAATTCGGCGTCGAGCCGCTGGAGGTGTGGCTGCCCGACTCGTTCGGCTACTCGGCGGCGTTGCCGCAGATCGTGGCGGCGGCCGGGTCCCGGTGGTTCCTGACCCAGAAGACCTCCTGGAACGAGACCAACCTGATGCCGCACCACACCTTCCGCTGGGAAGGCATCGATGGCACCCGGATTTTCACCCACTTCCCTCCCGTCGACACGTATAACGCGGAGTTGTCGGGGGAGGAGCTGGCGCGAGCGGAGCACCAATATGCCGAGAAGGGGTCGGCCAACACGTCGCTCGTGCCATTCGGATGGGGGGACGGCGGCGGCGGACCGACCACGGAGATGATCGCCGCCGCCCGCCGAACCGAGTCGCTGGAAGGCTCGCCGACGGTGGAGCTGTCCAGCCCGCGACGCTTTTTCGAGGCGGCCGAGGCCGAGTACCCCGAGCCGCCGGTCTGGCTCGGCGAGTTGTACCTCGAGTTCCACCGGGGCACCTACACGTCCCAGGCGCGCACCAAACGCGGCAACCGCCGCAGCGAGCACCTGCTGCGCGAGGCCGAACTGTGGGCGGCCACGGCATCCGTGCGCTCGGGGGTCGCGTACCCCTACGACTTGCTCGAGCAGACCTGGCACACCGTGCTGCTGCAACAGTTCCACGACATCTTGCCCGGCTCCTCCATCGCCTGGGTGCACCAGGAAGCCGAACGCAACTACGCCGCCGTCGCCGACACCCTGACCGACCTGATCGAGACCACTGTGCGGCAGCTGTGCTCCACCGGCGACAGCACCGTGCTGCTGAACGCGGGCCCGTACGCCCTTGACGGCGTGGCGGGCCTGGCCGGCGCGGATGCCGCCCACCCCGATCCGGCGGCGCCGGCGGCTGACGTCACCCTGACCCGCACGGCGGCCGGCCTCGTGCTCGACAACGGACTCGTGGCCGTCACCATCGACGCCGATGGGCTCTTCAGCTCGGTGTGGGACGTGATCGCGCACCGCGAGCTGGTGCCGGCGGGTTCCCGGGGCAACCTGCTGCAGCTGCACCGGGACACCCCCACCCAGTGGGACGCCTGGGACATCGACGAACACTACAAACGCAACACCGTGGACCTGACCACGGCGGAGTCCGTCGAGGTGATCCTGGACACGCCCGACCGGGCCCGCGTGCGGGTGACCCGTGCCTTCGGGACCTCCCGCGTGGTCGAGGACATCACCCTGTCGGCGGGGTCGCCGGCGGTGGACCTGCACTTCGACCTGGACTGGCACGAACGGCAGAAGCTGCTCAAGCTGGCCTTCCCGCTCGACGTGAACGCCGACCGGGCCGCCTCGGAGATCCAGTTCGGCCACGTCTTCCGGGCCACGCACACCAACACCTCCTGGGATGCCGCCCGGTTCGAGACGGTGGCGCATCGGTGGGTGCACGTGGGCGAGCCCGGCTACGGGGTGGCCGTGGGCAACGACTCCACCTACGGACATGACATCAGCCGGTCTCCGGACGGCGCCGGCCGGTCCGCGACCACGGTGCGGCTGTCGCTGCTGCGCGCGGCGGTGTTCCCCGACCCCGCCGCCGATCAGGGCCGGCATGAGCTGCGGGTCTCCCTGCGGGTGGGCTCCGGCATCCCCGAAGCCGTGGCCGAGGGGTACCGGCTGAACCTGCCGCTGCGCACCGTGACCGGGGTGGCCGACGCTGTCGTCGAGCCCCTGCTCCGGGTCGACAACCCGGCTGTGGTGATCGAGGCGGTCAAGCTCGCCGAAGACCGGAGCGGGGATGTGATCGTGCGGCTGTACGAGGCGCACGGCAATCGGTCGACGGCGCGGCTCATCCGGCATTTCGAGGCGACGGATGTGGTGGAGACCGACCTGCTCGAGCGCCCGCTGGCCGAGCCCCGCGTCGAGCTCGCCGCCGGGGCGCCGCTCCCGGTGGAGTCGCACGCCCTCACCCTCACCCTGCGCCCGTTCGAGATCGTCACGCTGCGCTTCATCCGCCGCCAGTAACTCGCGAAAGCGGCCACGTGGTCGTGTCGCGGGTGCGGAGGCAGCCACGTGCCCGCTCTCGCGGGGAGAGCGGACCTCGCGGAAGACCTCGCGAGTGCTGTTAGACCAGCAGCTGGTGCTTGGCCAGGTCGCGGTACAGCGGGGTGGAGAGCACCAGCTCGGAGTGGGTGCCGGTGCCGACGACCTCGCCGTGGTCCAGGACCACGATCTGGTCAGAGTCGACCACGGTGGAGAGCCGGTGCGCGATCACGATCAGGGTGCGGTCCACCGCCACGGCGTCGATGGCCTCGCGCATCAGCTGTTCGTTCATGCCGTCCAGGCTCGAGGTGGACTCGTCCAGCAGCAGGATCGGCGGGGCGGCGAGCAGCGCCCGGGCGATGGCGAGGCGCTGGCGTTCGCCGCCGGAGAGTTTGACGCCGTCTTCGCCGACCGCGGCACCGAGTCCGGCCGGGTCGCGGTCGAGCACCTCGCCGAGGTTCACGGCGTGCAGCACGGCCACGCACTGCTCGTCGGTGGCGTCCGGCGTGGCGAGGGTGAGGTTGTCGCGCAGCGAGCCGGCCAGCACGGGGGCGTCCTGCTCCACGTATCCGATCTGACCGCGCAGGTCGGTGCGGTCCAGGCTGCGGATGTCGAGGCCGCCGAGCCGCACCACGCCGGAGTCGGCGTCGTAGAACCGCTCGATCAGCGCGAGGATGGTGCTCTTGCCGGCACCGGACGGGCCCACCAGGGCGGTGCGCAGACCGCGGGGGGCGCTGAACGAGACGCCGCGCAGCACCGGTGCCGGGGTGGCCGGGCCGACAGCAGGGGCCGTCGTATCGGTACCGGCGAACTCGGTGGAGGCGTCGGGGGTGCTGCCGTCCTCGGCGGCGAGGACCGCCTGGGCGACCGGGCCGGGGCGCACGGCAGCCAGCTGCTCGCCGGTGGCGGCATCCGTCGTGGCGAGCACGGTGGGGGCGTAGTGGAAGCGCACGTCCTCGAACGAGATCGCCGGCGCCTCCGGGTTGACCTTGGCGTTCGCGGCGCCCACCACGATGGCCAGCGGCGCGATGTCGCGGTCGAACTGGTCTTCGCTGGGCAGGTCGATGATCTCCTGGATGCGGCCGAGGGCACCGAGCGCCGAGTTGACCGAGGTGATCGCGCCGAAGAACTGGCCCAGCGGCATGATCATCATGAACAGGAACAGGATGAACGACACCAGGTCGGCGATGGTGATGCTGCCGTCCGCCACCCGGAAGCCCCCGACGCCGAGCACCACGAGCAGCGACACCTGCAGCGCGATGCCGGCGATCGGCACGACCAGGGCCGAGACCTTGGCGACCTTGATGCCCATCTGCCAGGCACCCTCGGCGTCCTTTTCGACCACCGCGATCTCGCGGGCGGTGGCGTTGGCGGCGCGCACCGTGCGTACGGCGCTGATGGCCCGTTCAACGCTGGCGGCCAGGTCGCCGACCTTGGTCTGGGCGGCCAGGCTGGCGGTGCGGATGCGCCGGGACAGCAGCACCACGGTAACCACTGACACGGCGATCACGAGCACCGTCAGGCCCAGCAGCACCGGGTCGATGATGAGCATCGCGATGATGGCGCCGATGAACGTGAGCGAGCCGCCGATGGCCTCCACGGCGCCCTGGGTGAGCACGGCGCGGAGCAGGGTGGTGTCCGAGCTGACCCTGGAGACCAGGTCGCCGGTGCGGCGGGCGTCGAACTGGCTGATCGGCAGGTTCAGCATTCGCCCGATCAGGCGGCGGCGGCTGGAGAGCACCACGCCCTCGCCGGTGCGCTGCAGCAGGTAGTGCTGGTAGCCGCTGATCAGCGCGGAGACCACGACGAGCGCGACGAGCCCCGTGACAATGTTGTCCAGCGGGTCGCCGGCCTCGACGAGGGTGATCACCTGGCTCACCAGCAGCGGCTGGGCCAGGCTCGCGGCGGCGCCGAGCACGCTGAGCACTACGACAACGCTGAGCACGGCCCGGTGTTCGGACAGGTAGGGCAGCAACTGGCTGAAGGATGCCCGCGGCCCTTCGGTCGGGGCGCCGCGGCGGCCCATCCGGGAACGTGTTCTGGGTGCGGGGGTGTCGGACGCGGGGGTGCTGGTGCCGGGGGGTGTCGTACTCACCAGTCGAGCTTAACCGGCGCCCGCGCGGATGCGGGCCTCGCCGGGTGCAGGCTAGCCACGGCCGTACTTCTTGTGCACGGCCTGCCGGGAGACCTCCAGGGCCAGGGCGATCAGCTGCCAGGGTGCATTGGCGTTGCGTGCCCGCCGCACGGCCAGGGCCTCGGCGCGGTCGAGTTCGCCGCGCATCCGCTTGATTGCCCGCAGTGTCTCGATCGGGTCGCCTGAGCCGGCGTCGCCCACCAGTGTTCGTCCCGTGTCATCCAACATGTGTCAACCGTAATTGACAGATCCAATTCGTGTCAACTCAAATTGACATCCGATTGCGCGAAAGCGGCCGTGTGGCTACCTCAGCGAACTGAGACAGCCACATGACCGCTTTCGCGAGCTCTAGTGCGAGCGTGGGCCGAGCCGCGCGGGTCAGCGCTCGAGGTCGAGGTCGCGGGTCTCGCGGCTGAGGTAGAGCGCCACCAGGGTGATCAGGCCCATCACCGAGAGGTAGATGCCCACCCAGAACGGGCTGCCCTCGCCGAGGGTCCACAGCCACACGGCGATGAACGGGGCCACGGCCGCACCGAGGATCGAGCTCATGTTGTACGCGAACGCGGAGCCCGTGTAGCGCACGTGGGTGGGGAACAGCTCGGGCAGCAGCGCGCCCATCGGGCCGAACGTCATGCCCATCAGGGTGAAGCCGAGGATCAGGAAGATCATCACGCCGAGGAACCCGGCGCCCAGCAGCGGCACGAACAGGAACCCGAACACGACGATTCCCGCGGTCACCCAGAGCAGCGTGCGGCGGCGGCCGAACCTGTCCGCCCATGGCCCGGAGGCGAGGGTGAAGATGCCGAAGAACACGACGCCGCCGATCATCATCAGCACGAACGTGGTGTAGCTGTAGCCGAGGCCCGCCACCGGCGCATCCGTGGCGGCACGGCCGTAGCTGAGGCTGAACGTGGTCATCAGGTAGAACAGCACGTAGGTGGCCAGCATGATGAAGGTGCCCAGGATGAGTTCACGCCAGTTGGACTTGAACACCGCGGCGAGCGGCAGCTTGGCGACCTTCTTGGTGGTGACGATCTTGGTGAAAGCGTCGCTCTCCACCAGGCGCAGGCGCACCCAGAGGCCCACGATCACCATGACGGCGCTGAACAGGAACGGCACCCGCCATGCCCACTCGAGGAACGCATCCGACGGCCGGGTCGGGTCGTCGGAGGGCAGCAGCAGCGCGATGAGCAGGAACAGGCCGTTCGCGATGATGAAGCCGAGCGGGGCACCGACCTGCGGGAAGGTGCCGTACCAGGCGCGCTTGCCCTTGGGGGCGTTCTCGGTGGCCACCAGGGCCGCGCCGCTCCACTCGCCGCCGAGGGCGAAGCCCTGGGCGAGGCGCAGGATCACCAGCATCGCCGGGGCGAGCCAGCCGACCATGGCGTAGGTGGGCAGCAGCCCGATCAGGAACGTGGCGATCCCCATCGTGAGCAGCGCTCCGACCAGGGTGGCCTTGCGGCCCTTTTTGTCGCCGAAGTGGCCGAAGAACAGGGCGCCGAGCGGCCGGGCCACCATGGCGGCGCCGAACACCGCGAAGGAGGCGAGCAGGGCGGCGGTCTCGTTGCCGGACGGGAAGAACAGGTGTGGGAAGACCAGCACCGCGGCGGTGGCGTAGACGTAGAAGTCGTAGAACTCGATGGTGGTGCCGATGAGGCTGGCCAGGATGACGCGGCTGCGAGGATTCGTGGGCGCGGGGGCGACGGACGTGGCCGCCGCGGTGGATGCTGACATGAGTGTGGGCGCTCCGAATGAAGGAAATGGCGTGGCTGAGTCTGGGCGCGAGACGGCGGTCAGTCGTCTGGGGCGGACGGGGTGACGCTCAGAAAGACGGCGGCCGCTTGTGGCGGCCTGGTTCACCCTACATTCGGGTGGTCGTGCTGGGCGAATCCGTTTCGGTCGTGGTGCCCGACCGGAGCGGCGAGACGCGGGGGAGGGCCACGGTGACGTGGGTGCCGGTGTGGCCGTCCGACTGCAGGTCGATGGTGCCGCCGAGCCTGTCGACGAGTCCCTTGGTGAGGGGGAGCCCGAGCCCGGTGCCCGCCAGCAACTCGGCGCTCGCCGATCTGAAGAACCTGTCGAAGACCCGCTCGATGTCCTGCGGCGGGATGCCCACTCCGTTGTCGCTGACGGTGAGCAACATGCCGTCGGTGTCGGTCGTGCAGCCGACCCAGACCTGCCCGTGCGGGGGAGTGAACTTGACGGCGTTCGAGACCAGGTTCGTGAGAACCCGACGCAGGTCGGACGCCGAACTGCGCACATCGAACGGTCCGGCGCCGTACTCGGCGGTCAGGCTCACCCCGGCGGCGTGCGCCTGCGGGGCCTGCTCCTCGACACATTCGGCCACCAGCGCCGCCAGGTCAACGGCCTCGTCCTGCCCGGTGTCGGTGTGGGTGCTCATTTTGGAGAGGTCCAACAGGTCCTCCACCAGCTGCGCCAACCGGTGCGAGTTGCGCACGATCACCCGGGTGAACCGGGCCTGATCGGCGTCGAGAGTGGTTTCCTCGAGCTCCTCGGCAAAGCCCAGGATGCTCGTGATCGGGGTGCGCAGCTCGTGGCTGACCGACGAGACGAAGTCATCCTTCTGCCGGTTGAGCTCGCGCAGGGCCTGCACCACCTCCCGTTCCCGGCTGAGGACGTCGTCGCGCTGGGCCAGCTCGGCGGCCAGCAACAGCATCGAACTCGCGAAGGTGACCAGGAAGATTTGCACGTACGGTCCGCTCGTGCCGGTGGCGCCGCTCTGCGCGGCGCTGAAGTAGCCGATCCCGAGCGAGGTGAGCCCCGACGCGACCAATGCCGTGCCGCAGACTTCCCAGGCCACGATCCGGATCCCGAACCTGAAGGCCGCCCAGGTGAGCAGCGGCAGGATGAGGAAGGAGATCGGCAGTGACCGGCCCGGCCCGTACACCACTCCGAGCACCAGCATCATGGCGCCCACCTGGATGAGCAGCTCCAGGCGACGCTCCGCCCGCGCCTGGCTACGGCGCACCAGGGCAAGAGGGACGAGCACAAAAACGGCGAAGGCGTGCGACGGGATGGCGGCAAGCAGCACCGGGCCGAACGAGGCGCCCTCGAACAGCGTCACCGTGCTCGCGGCGACGAGCCCGATGGCGACGGCGCCACACAGAACGGCGATGGTGAACCGCAGCACGTCCCGCACGGTGTCCAGGCGGGCCGGTTCGTCCCGGCGAGCGACGATGGCGCTGAACACCCAGGCCTCGAGGGCGTTGGCGAGACCGAAGCCGAGGGCAACCGGCAGGGGACGGCCGCCGCCGAGGTTCGCGGCCACGGTGACCACGGCCACCAGTATCGCCACCACGGCGCGTTCCCGGCCCCTGGCTACACACATCGCGAGCACGGCGGCGGCCGCGGCGGGCCACCACTGGGCGACACCGGTCGGCGAGGGCGGCGCCGCGAGGGAGGCCCGGCCGAGGCCGTAGGCCACCAACAGAAGCATAAGGATGGCCGCGTAACGCCAGCGGCGCGGCGCGGCCCACAGCGACACGACAAGATTGTTCACTCGCGTGGTGCCTTCCCCGTGAAGCCGACCGCGGCGCGATTGGATATTGTCAACATAGTGTGTCGTGTGCCCAGTGCGGGTGACACGCGCTGAAGATAGACCGCCGAACCAGGGGACACGCCGTATGTCACGCATTTTGATCGTCGAGGACGACGAAGACGTCAGGGCCCTGATCGGCCACAAACTGCGCCGGGCCGGGCACGAGGTGTCCGAGGCGGGCGACGGTGAGGAGGGCCTCGCGGCCGCCCGCGCCGTCTCGCCCGACCTGATCGTTCTGGACTGGATGATGCCCAAGCTCACGGGCATCGAGGTGTGCGCGCAGGTGCGGGCCGACACCGCGCTGACCCAGCCGCGCATCCTGTTGCTCACCGCCAAGTCGCAGGACAGCGACATCGCGCTGGCCCTGGCGACGGGCGCGGATGGCTACCTGATCAAGCCGTTCCGCGCCAACGACCTGCTCGAACGGGTCACCGCGCTCCTCGAATCCCGCTAGGGCCTAACGCTCGCGGAGGGCCTTGAGCACCAGGGCCGTGGCCAGCGCCGCGGTGGCGGCTTCCTCGCCCTTGTCCTCCTTCGAGCCGGGCAGTCCGGCCCGGTCCAGGCCCTGCTGCTCGTCGTCGAGGGTGAGCACGCCGAAGCCCACCGGCTTGCCGGTGTCCAGCGCCACCCGGGTGAGGCCGTCCGTTGCCGCCGCCGACACGTACTCGAAGTGCGGGGTGCCGCCGCGGATGATGACCCCCAGTGCCACCACAGCGTCGGCGCCGTTCTCCAGCGCCACCTTGCTCGCCACGGGCAGCTCGAAGCTGCCGGGTACCCGCACGAGCGAGAACGTCGCCCCGGATGCCTCGAGCACCCGGGTGGCCCCGGCGATGAGACCGTCGGTGATCACGTCGTGCCAGCGGCCGGCGACGATCACCACCTCCAGCCCGGTGCCGTCGACGTCGATGGCGGGGGATCCTGCTCCACTCATAGTGCGAGTCCTTTCACGATCTGGTGTGCTGAGATTTCGTGGCCCATCCGGTCACGCTTGGCGGCGAGGTAGTCCTCGTTGTGGCTGCCCACGCCCACGACCAGCGGCACCCGTTCGGTGACCGTCACGCCGTAGGCCTGCAGCTGGCGCACCTTCTCCGGGTTGTTGGTGAGCAGCCGCACCGAGCCCAGGCCCAGTTCGTCGAGGATGGCGGTGGCCGCGCCGTAGTCGCGGGAATCGGCCGGCAGGCCCAGCGCGAGGTTCGCGTCGAGGGTGTCCAGGCCGTCCTCCTGCAGCTTGTATGCGCGGAGCTTGTTGATCAGGCCGATGCCGCGACCCTCCTGGCCGCGGAGGTACACCACCACACCGCCCTCGCGTTCGATGGTGTCCAGCGCGGCCTGCAGCTGCGGCCCGCACTCGCATTTGAGCGAGCCGAAGGCCTCGCCGGTGAGGCATTCGGAGTGCACCCGCACGAGGGCGCCGTCCCGCGGGCTGCCGGAGACGATGGCGACATGGTCGGCCCCGGTCATCCGGTCGCGGTACGCGCGAATCTGGAACGAGCCGTGTTCGGTGGGCACCGTGGTCTCCACCTCGAAGTCCACCCGCGGCGATTCGCGGATCGGGCTGACCGAGGCGAGGTCGTCGTCGCAGTGGAACTCCTGCAGGTGCGCGATGAGGTCGGCGATGGTGATCACCGGCACGCCCTCCCGCTCCCCGAGGAGGAGTAGCCCGGGTAGGCGCATCATCTCGCCGTCGTCTGCGACGATCTCGGCGATCCCGGCGACGGGGGTGAGACCGGCCAGCTTCATCAGGTCGACCGCGGCCTCGGTGTGGCCGTCGCGTTCCCGCACTCCGCCGTCCATGGCCCGCAACGGCAGGATGTGGCCGGGCCGGTTCAGGCTGGCCGGCGTCGAGCTGGGTTCGGCGAGCACCCGCAGGGTGTGCGCCCGGTCGGCCGCGCTGATGCCGGTGCTCAACCGGTCGGCAGCGTCGACGGTGACGGTGTAGTTGGTGCCGCGCGGGTCCTCGTTGTTGAGCACCATGACGGGCAGGTCGAGGGTGTCGGCGATGTCGTTGGTCATCGGCGCGCAGATGAAGCCGCTCGAGTGCCGCACGGTCCAGGCGATCCACTCCTGGGTGGCGAGTTGGGCGGAGATGATCACGTCGCCCTCGTTCTCGCGGCCCTCGTCGTCGGCGACGATGACGGGCTTGCCGAGCCGGAGTGCCGCCAGTGCGGTGGGGATATCGGCGAGGCTCATGGGGTGCTCCTTAGAACTGCGGATGGTGCGGATGTTTCGGTCGAGGGGGCTGCGGCGCTCGCCGCGAGGGCAAGCATCCGTTGCACGTGCCGGGCGAGGATGTCGGTCTCCAGATTGACCCTGTCGCCCACCGTCAGGCCGCCCAGGGTGGTGGCGGCGAGGGTCTCGGGGATCAGCGACACCTCGAACCACTGGTCGGGCTGGGCGGCCTCGGAGATGCTGCTCACCGTGAGGGAGACCCCGTCGATGGCGATGGAGCCCTTGTCCACCACCAGCGGCGCCAACGCCGGATCGAGGCTGAACCGCACGACCCGCCAGGCATCGCCGGGCACGACGGCCAGCACCGTGCCGGTGCCGTCGATGTGGCCCTGCACGATGTGGCCGCCGAGCCGGCCGCCCACCAGAGCGGCGCGTTCGAGGTTCACCGGGGTGCCCGCGGTGACGCCGGCGAGGGTGGACATCGACAGGGTCTGCGCCATCACGTCGGCGGTGAAGGTCGAATCGGTCTGCTCCACCACGGTGAGGCAGACACCGCTCACCGAGATGGAGTCGCCGTGTCCGGCGCCGTCGACCGCGAGCGGGCCGCGGATGGTGAGGCGGGCGGCATCCTTCGTTCGCTCGATGCGCTCGACGGTGCCGAGCTCCTCAATGATTCCGGTGAACATAGTGGTCCTTCAGCTCGTCTGTGTGTCGGGGCGTGTGCCGGGGTGTGCCGCGGCGGCCCGGGTGGTCTGGTCGGTGGGGCTGGTCTCGGCGGTAGTGGCATCGGTGTCGGCCGGCCGGGCGACCAGCAGCAGGTCCTCGCCGAGGTGCTGCAGCTCTCCGATCCGCAGCCGGCGCTGGGCGTCGATGCCGGTGACGCCGATGTCGCCCAGGGCCAGCCTGTCGCCGCCGAGCAGGGTGGGCGCCAGGTAGACGAGGTACTCGTCGACCAGGCCGGCCCGTACGAAGGCGCTGGCCAGGGTGGGGCCGCCCTCCACGAAGACCCGGCGGATGCCGCGCTCATGCAGCTCAGCCAGCAGCGCGGCGACGTCGTGCCCGGCCAGGAACCACGGGGTGAGCGGATGCCGGTGCACGGCGGCGTCGGCCGGCACCGGGCGGCGCCCCACCACCACGGGCCGCGGCTGATGCGGCAGCAGGGTGCCGTCGGCGGCGCGCGCGGTGAGCGACGGGTCGTCGGCCAGGGCGGTGCCGGTGCCCACCAGGATGGCGTCCGCGCGGGCGCGGCGCTCGTGCACGTCCCGCCGGGCGGCCGGGCCGGTGATCCACTGGCTGGTGCCGTCGGCGGCGGCGGCGCGGCCATCCAGGCTCGACGCCCACTTCACGGTCACGAACGGGCGGCCCAGGCGCGCAGAGACCAGCCAGTCGGCCAGGAAGGCCGCCACCTCGTCGGCGAGCAGGCCGCCGGCCACGTCGATGCCGGCCGCGCGCAGCCGGTCGCCGCCGCCCGACGAGTGCGGTCCGGGGTCGGCGACGGCGTAGACCACCCGGCTGATGCCGGCGTCGATGAGGGCCAGTGCGCACGGCCCCGTGCGGCCGGTGTGGTTGCAGGGTTCGAGGGTGACCACGGCGGTGGCGCCGCGGGCATCGGCCGGGTCGAGCCGGGCGAGGGCATCCACCTCGGCGTGGCAGGTGCCGGCGCCGCGGTGCCAGCCCTCGGCGATGATCTCGCCGGCCGGGCTGAGGATCACGCAGCCGACCCGGGGGTTGACCCCCTCGGCCGGGCCGTTGCCGGCCAGCTGCAGGGCTCGGCGCATCGCGCGCTCGAGCGTGTGCTGCTGGTGCATTCCCTGTCCCGTCGTTTGGGCGCTCCGGGAGGGGATTTCGCGTACGCGAAAACCGTCGACGGTCCACAACGAACCATCGACTCGTGCGCCTCCCATCCGGACTTTAACCGTCGGTGCTGGAATTTCACCAGCTCAACCGGGACCCGAAAAGCAGGTTCCAGCTCGCGGACTTTCACCGCCGGTTCGGATTCTCACCGACCCCGGAGCACGTATCTACTGTCAGTTATATCTCAACGCGTACCGGTCCGGCGTATTCCCGGCGTAACCCGACGACGTCCGCGGCTGGGTCAGGCGTTGGCGACCAGGGCCCGGGCGGTGCTCTCGTCCACGAACAAATCGGTGATCAGGTCGGCTTTCAACGCGCCGCGGAGGCTGGCAAGCTTGGCCGTTCCCGACACGACGCAGAGCCGTCGTGGGGTCTGCCTGAGTACCGTGAAGTCCGGGCCGGTGCCGCGGGCGTTCAGCTGGATGCCGTCGGTGGACCCGTCGGCCCGGTAGAAGATGGTGGCCACATCGCCCACTACCTCCGAGCGGCTGAGCGAGGCGTAGTCCGCCTCCTCGAGGTAGCCGCCGGCGTAGACGTGGCTGGGTACCTCGGAGAACGGCGAGCCGAGGCCGAACAGGGCCACGTCCATCCGGGACTGCATCTCGAGCAGCCGGCTCACGCTGCGTTCGCGCCAGAGGGCCTGCTTGGTGGCCGGGTTGTCGAAGAACGCCGGCACCGGGAACTGGTGGACGTGTGCGCCGAACGCGTAGCCGAACCGGCCGAGGATCTCGCTGGCGTAGCTGAGGCCGGTGGTGCGCATATTGCCGGCGCCGTTGAGCTGGATGATCTGCGACCCGTGGGTCTGCTTGGGTGTCACGTGACGGCTGATGGCGTTCATCGTGGACCCCCAGGCGATGCCCATCACCATGTTCGAGTCGAAGAACTGACCGAGAATCCGTGCAACCGAGAGGGCCACCCGCTCCAATCTGTCCACATCCGTGGCGTGATCGGGCACCGGAACGACGTGCGCGGTGATGTGGAAGCGCTCCTGGATGAGCAGTTCGAGGCGGCTCGGTGCGTCCAGCGGGGAGCGGATCTGGATGTCGACGAGGCCGGTCGCGCGGGCGTGACTGAGCAGGCGGGACACCGAGGAGCGGGAGGTGTGCAGCTCGTGGGCGATGGCATCCATGGTCAGGTCCTGCATGTAGTACAGGTGCGCGGCCGTGAGGGCATCCCGCACCCGATCGGACTGCGCTGACTCGTCGACGAGGCTCACAGCCCCTCCTTGCACGTTTGTTCACCCGGCTTGACCGGATGTGATTGATCTACTCAAGCTTGATTAATCCATATGGAGGGCCCCCGCGCAAACCCGGCTGGGCCGTCCGCACCAATTCAGCCGAACAGCACAGGGTCATCCATCGGCCGAAGAACGAACAAAGGTAGTGAACAGTGCAGTCCATCCCCGTTTCCTCGCCCGCTGATTCCGCCCGATCCGCACTGGCCGCGCGTCCGTCGGCGAAGGTCCTGATCATCGGGGCCGGCATCAACGGCATCGCCACGTTCCGCGACCTGGCGCTGCAGGGCGTCGACGTCACCATCGTCGACAAGGGCGACTTCGTGTCCGGCGCCTCCGCGGCGTCCTCGCACATGATCCACGGCGGCATCCGTTACCTGGAGAACGGCGAATTCAGGCTCGTGAAGGAGTCGGTCACCGAGCGCAACGGGCTGCTCAAGATCGCCCCGCATTACGTCAAGCCGCTGAAGACCACGGTGCCGATGTTCTCCGCCCTGTCCGGGGTGCTCGCCGCGCCGCTGCGCTTCCTCACCCACAAGCAGGGCAAGGCGCAGGAGCGCGGCGCGCTGCTGATCAAGGTCGGCCTGGTGCTCTATGACTCCTTCTCCCGCGACGGCGGCTCGGTGCCCAAGCACGAGTTCCACGGCCGCAAGAAGTCGCTCGAACGCCTGCCGCGCCTGAACCCCGGCCTCAAGTACACCGCCACCTACTACGACGCGTCGATGCACGACCCGGAACGCCTCGCCCTTGACGTGCTCCGCGACGGTCTCGACACCGGCGCGCACGCCCGCGCCGCCAACTACGTCGAAGCTGTGGGCATGGATGCCGACGGCGTGCGCCTGCGCAACACCGTCACCGGCGAGGAATTCAGCTTCGCCGCCGACGTTGTCGTGAACACCTCCGGCCCGTGGACCGACCTGACCAACTCGGCGCTCGGCCAGGCCAGCACCTACATGGGCGGCACCAAGGGCTCGCACATCGTGCTCGACCACCCCGAACTGCTCGCCGCGACCGGCGGCGGGGAGATCTTCTTCGAGAACAACGACGGCCGCATCGTGCTGATCTACCCGCTCGCCGGCCGGGTGCTCATCGGCACCACCGATCTCGAGCACGACATGAGCCAGCCGATCCGCACCACCGAAGACGAGATCGACTACTTCTTCGACCTGGTCAAGCACGTCTTCCCCGACATCGTGGTGGACCGCTCGCACATCGTGTTCAGGTTCTCCGGGGTGCGTCCGCTGCCCCGGCACGATGACGAGGCGCCCGGCTTCGTGTCGCGGGACTACCGCATCGAGTCCAGCCCGTTGGGAGCGCGCCCCGGCACCCTGCTCAGCCTGGTCGGCGGCAAGTGGACCACCTTCCGCGCTCTGGCCGAACACCTCAGCGGTGACATCCTCACCCTGCTCGGCGTTCCGCGCACGGTGTCCACCGAGGGCCTCGCCATCGGCGGCGGCAAGGGCTACCCGGCCACCCCGGCCGCGCACACCGTCTGGCTCGCCGCCAACGGCGACGAGGTCGGCCGCCCCCGCGCCCAGGCCCTGCTCACCCGGTACGGCACCCGGGCCGGCGCGATCATCGACTTCCTGACCGAAGCCCCGGATGCGCCGCTTTCGCACAATCCGCTCTACACCCGCCGGGAGATCGAGTACCTGGCGCGCGAGGAGTCGGTCACCCACCTGATCGACCTGCTGCTGCGCCGCACCAGCCTGGCCTTCGTCGGCGGGCTCACCGTGGCGCTGCTCGACGAGCTGGCCGGGGTGCTCGCGCCCGTTCTGGGCTGGGATGCCGCCACCAGCGCCGACGAGGTGGCCCAGGCCAGCCGGGAGCTGCGTGAGGTGCACGGCGTCGACCTGGCCGCCACGGACGCGGTGAACGCGCTCTAGTTTTTCGAGGTGAGTTGCGGAGGACTTCTCCGCTCCTCACCGCTTGCTGCACGACGGTGTGCGCGGAACCTTCCGCGTGCGCTGAGAACACGAAAGGTCAATGTGGACAATCTCAGTGTGGTATTCCTCTCGGAGCTGGTGGGCACGGCCCTCCTGGTGCTCCTCGGCTGTGGCGTCGTCGCCAACGTCGCCCTCACGAAGACCAAGGGCTTCGGCGCCGGCTTCCTCATGGTCACCCTGGGGTGGGGCTTCGCGGTCTTCGCCGGTGTGATCGTCTCGTACAACTCCGGCGCCCACCTGAACCCGGCGGTGACGCTGGGCCTGGTGGCCTCTGGCGCGACCGAGTTCGGCTCCGGTGTGCCGGTGAACGTGCTGTCGGTGCTCGTGTACATCGCCGCCCAGATGCTCGGCGCGGTGCTCGGCGCTGTCGTGGTCTGGTTGGCGTACAAGCAGCACTTCGACCAGGAGCCCGACCCGGCGAACAAGCTCGGCGTGTTCGCCACCGGGCCGGCCATCCGTTCGTACGGCTGGAACCTGGTCACCGAGATCATCGGCACCTTCGTGCTGGTGCTGGTGATCATCGGCTTCAGTGACGGACGCCAGGGCGAAAACGGTGGCATGGCGGCGCTCGGTGCCCTGCCGGTGGCGTTCCTGGTGATTGTGATCGGCACCTCGCTGGGCGGGCCGACCGGCTACGCCATCAACCCGGCCCGTGACCTCGGCCCCCGCATCGCACACGCGCTGCTGCCGATCCCGGGCAAGCGCGGCTCCGACTGGGCCTACTCCTGGGTTCCCGTGGCCGGCCCGGTCATCGGCGGAGTGCTCGCCGGCTGGGCCTCGCTGGTGCTGCTGCCCATCCTCACCTGATCCTCCGGCATCCCGCCAGACCCTTTCCATCCCTCATCCCATTCCAACCACGTCCCGACACAGGAGTTCCGACATGAGTGACAAGTACATCTTCGCCATCGACCAGGGCACCACGAGCACCCGCGCCATCATCTTCGACCACGCCGGCTCGATCATCTCCACCGGCCAGCTCGAGCACGAACAGATCTTTCCCCGCGCCGGCTGGGTCGAGCACGACCCGATGGAGATCTGGGGCAACACCCGCCAGGTCATCGGCCAGGCCCTGTCCAAGGCCAACCTCACCCGGCACGACATCGAGGCCGTCGGCATCACCAACCAGCGCGAGACCGCCGTGGTCTGGGACCGCACCACCGGCCTTCCGGTCTACAACGCCATCGTCTGGCAGGACACCCGCACCCAGCCCATCGTCGACCGTCTCGCCGCGGATGGTGGCGGTGACAGGTTCAAGGCCACCGTGGGCCTGCCGCTGGCGACCTACTTCTCCGGCACCAAGATCGTCTGGATCCTGGAGAACGTGGAGGGCGCCCGTGAGAAGGCCGAGCGCGGCGACCTGATGTTCGGCACCACCGACTCCTGGGTGCTCTGGAACCTCACCGGCGGGCTGGAGGGCGGCGTGCACGCCACCGACGTCACCAACGCCAGCCGTACCCTGTTCATGAACCTCGAGACCCTCGAATGGGACGACGAAATCCTGGCTGCCTTTGGCGTTCCGCGCTCGATGATGCCGGAAATCCGCTCCTCCAGCGAGGTCTACGGCACCGTCAACGAGCACAGCCTGCTGCGTGAGGTGCCCATCGCGGGCATCCTCGGTGACCAGCAGGCCGCCACGTTCGGCCAGGCCGCCTTCGACCAGGGTGAGGCGAAGAACACCTACGGCACCGGTAACTTCCTGATCTTCAACACCGGCACCGACATCATCCACTCCAAGAACGGCCTGCTCACCACCCTGGGCTACAAGCTCGGCGACGCCGAACCGCATTACGCGCTGGAGGGGTCGATCGCCGTCACCGGGTCGCTCATCCAGTGGCTGCGCGACAACCTCGGGCTGATCAATTCGGCGAGCGAGATCGAGACTCTCGCCGCCACGGTGGACGACAACGGCGGCGCCTACTTCGTGCCGGCGTTCAGCGGCCTGTTCGCGCCGTACTGGCGTGCGGATGCCCGCGGCGCCCTGGTGGGACTGACCCGGTTCGTGAACAAGGGCCACATCGCCCGGGCGGCGCTGGAGGCGATCGCGTTCCAGACCCGTGAGGTCATCGACGCGGTCAACGCGGACTCCGGGGTGCCGCTGACCGAGCTTAAGGTCGACGGCGGTGCCACCGGCAACAATCTGCTGCTGCAGTTCCAGGCCGACATCCTCGGCGTGCCCGTGGTGCGCCCGGTCGTGGCGGAGACCACCGCGCTCGGCGCCGCGTACGCGGCCGGCCTGGCCGTGGGCTTCTGGAGCGGTCTGGGCGAGCTGCGAGCCAACTGGCAGGAAGACGCCCGTTGGGAGCCCGACATGGAGGACGCCGAGCGCGAGCGCCTGCTGCGCAACTGGAAGAAGGCCGTCACCAAGACCCTCGACTGGGTCGACGAAGACGTCCTCTAGCCGACGGCCGCATCCGCCGCTCTTCCGAGCTGTGCGGGTGCGGCGCCGTTATGCGGGTGGCGCGCCACCCGCATAGCGGCGCCTGCCCCGCATATCGCGGCGCCGCCCCCGGCTAGCGCGGCGCGAGGAGCTGCGGCAGGGCGTCGAGGGTGGTGAGGCGGATGACGCCCAGCCGGCGGGCCTCGGCGAGGTCGTCCTCTGGCGGGGGAGGGCCGGCCGTGCCGACCCGGTCCAGCCACACGCCGGTCAGTCCGGCGGCGGCGGCGCCGATGGCGTCGGTGCGCAGCCGGTCGCCCACGTACACGGATGCGTCAGGGTCGGCGCCGAACAGGGCGCAGGCGTGCAGGAAGATCTCCGGCCGGGGTTTGCTCAGGCCGAACTCGGCCGACGTCACCACGTGCTCCACCCGGGCGTCCAGGCCCGTGTCGGCCAGCTTGACGCTTTGGTAGGCGAGCTCCCCGTTGGTGATCAGGCCGAAGCCCACGCCGGGGATGCGCCGGGCCAGCTCGTCGAGGCAGGGCAGTGCGTCTTCGTGCAACCGCCAGTGCGCCCGGTAGTGCACGAAGTAGTCCTCGAACCAGGCACCGGCCTCTGCGTCGGTCAGAGTCACGCCGTGTGCGGCCGCGAAGTCGCGGGCCCTGGCGCTGCGCTGCCCGGCGAAGTCCAGGTCGCCGGCGAGGTAGGCGTGATAGTGCTGCTCCTCGAGCGCGTTCCAGAGTGCCACGACGGTGTGCGGGTCGGCGGTCGCGCCCCGGCCGCCCTGCGCGGCGATGTGCCCGAGGATGCCGTCGGCCACGGCCGCCCGGTGCGCGAACAGGGTGTCGTCCAGGTCGAACAGCACCAGGGCGGGCACGGTCACGGCAGTCTCACCGGCCACAGGCGGCCCAGGGCGGGCACGGCGCCCGTCACGCGCCCACGACCTCGGCCGGCCAGTCCGCGGGCGGTGTGCGGTCGTCGGCGGCGTGCAGCGCACCCTTCCACGACGGCGGATGCGTCCCGTCGCGGTACGCGATTCCGGCGGGTCCCTGTCCGGTGTAGCGGAACCCGGCCTTCCGGGCGGTCCGGGCCGACGCGAGATTGCCGGCGACGCACTCCCAGTGCACGCTGTCGCAGAGGCCGGTGCTGAAGCCCCAGTCCAGCACCAACCGTTGGGCCTCCACCATCAGGCCCCGGCCACGGTGGGCTGCACCCAACCAGAACCCGATCGAACCGGCACGCTCCGCCGCATCTCCGGCCGGCACGCTCAGGCTGATCACGCCGAGAAGCTCCGGTGCCGCAGGATCGCGTACAGCCCAGGTGCATTCCTGGTCGTTCGCCCAGGCCGACGGCACGTACCCGGTGATGAAACCCGTCGCGTCCTCGAGCCGGTACGGCCAGGGCAGGCGGGCCAGATACTGCGGCATCACCGGGTCCTGGCAGTACTCGAACACCCGCTGGGCGTCGTCCGGGCGCGGTTGGTCCAGCCGCAGCAACGGCGAGGACAGCTCGACGGGGTGCATCAGCGCCGCGCCAGGAAACCCATCCGGTCGAACGCGGTCGCCAGGGTGACATCGGCTACCGCGGCAGCCCGGTCGGCGTTGGCGGCGAGGATCCGGTCGAGTTCGGCCGGGTCGTCGAGCAGCTCGAGCACCCGGCCGCGGATCGTGCCGAAGGTCTCGGTGACCACCTCGGCCAGGCCCTTCTTGAAGTCGCCGTAACCGCGACCCGCGTACTCGTCCTCGAGGGACTGGATGGAGCGCTCCGCCATCACGGAGTAGATCGTGAGCAGGTTGGCGACCCCGGGCTTGTTCTCCCGGTCGAAGACCACACCGCCCTCGGCGTCGGTCACGGCCCGCATGATCTTCTTGGCCGTCACCGAAGGCTCGTCGAGCATCCAGATCACGCCGGCGTGCGACTCGGCTGACTTCGACATCTTCGCGGTCGGGTTCTGCAGGTCATAGATCTTCGCGGTGTCGCGGATGATGCTGGCCGTCGGCACCGTGAAGGTGTCGCCGAAGCGGGAGTTGAACCGGGCGGCCAGGTCGCGGGTCAGCTCGACGTGCTGGCGCTGGTCCTCACCCACCGGCACGATCTCGGTCTGGAACAGCAGGATGTCCGCGGCCATCAGCACCGGGTAGGCGAACAGGCCCACCGTGGTGGCGTCGGCGCCCTGCTTGATCGACTTGTCCTTGAACTGGGTCATCCGGCTGGCCTCGCCGAAGCCGGTGAGGGTGTTCAGCGCCCAGGCCAGCTGCGCGTGCGCGGCCACGTGCGACTGCACGTACAGCGTCGACGCGGACGGGTCGATTCCCGCCGCGATGTACTGCGCGGCCGTGGCGCGGGTGTTCTCCCGCAGCTTGGCCGGGTCCTGCGCCACGGTGATGGCGTGCAGGTCCACGATCGAGAAGAACGCGTCGTGGGTCTGCTGCAGTTTCTTCCAGTTCAGCAGCGCACCGATGTAGTTGCCGATCTGCAGCGAGTCGGCGGAGGGCTGCATGCCGGAGTAGAGGCGGGTCTTGGTCATGAGGGGGTGTCTTTCGTCAAGAGTGAGGCCGCGCGAGCGGCGGAAAAGAGGATCAGATGGCGTAGTCGACGACCACGGGGGCGTGGTCGGACCAGCGCTGGTCGTAGGCATCCGCCCTGTCGACGGTGTAGTTGACGACGGATGCCGCCAGCGCGGGCGTCGCGAGCTGGTAGTCGATGCGCCAGCCGGTGTCGTTGTCGAACGCCTGGCCGCGCCAGGACCACCAGGTGAACGGCCCGTCCATCTCGCCGGCGGCCTTGCGGCCCACGTCGACCCAGCCCAGGCCCGCGCCGTTGTTGTAGTCGGCCTCGTCCTCGGCGCCGAGGATGCGGTCGAAGTAGGCGCGCTCCTCGGGCAGGAAGCCGGCGCGCTTGACGTTGCCCTTCCAGTTCTTGATGTCGAACTTGCGGTGCCCCACGTTGAGGTCGCCGAGCACGACGACCCTCTCGCTGTGCGCGGCCAGTTCGGGCAGCCGGGTGAGCATGGAGTCGAGGAAGGTGAACTTCTCCACCTGCTTGGGGGTGTCCACCTCGCCGGAGTGCACGTAGGTGCTCACCACGGTGACGATGGTGCCGTTGACCTCGTAGTCGGCCTCGAGCCAGCGGCCGGCGCTGTCGAAGTCGGGGTGGCCCAGTTCGACCCGGTGGATCGAGGCGGTCTTTCGGCTGGCGATGGCCACGCCGGCGCGGCCCTTGGCGGTGGCGGGGTCGTGCAGGATGTTCCAGTCCGGGCCGAGCAGACCCTCGATGTCTTCGGTCGAGGCGCGCACCTCCTGGATCGCGAGGATGTCGACGTCGCGGGTGGCGAGCCAGTCGCCCATGCCCTTGCGGAACGCGGCACGGATGCCGTTGGTGTTGATGCTGGCGATGCGCAAGGGGCGGGTGGTCTCGGATGCGGGAGAAGACGGCATGCGCCGATTCTACCGAGTGCAGCCGACCCGGGCCGGGGCGGTTACCGTTCCGCGGGCTCGCTGACGCCGTATTTTTCGGCCCGCTGCTTGGCCTTCCGCAGCCGTCGGTTGCTGCCGGGTCGCTGCAACCAGGATGCGCTCTCCCGCGCCAGCCTGGCCTGCCGCAGCTCCACGGTGGCAGCCAGACGCAGCGCCTCCGCTTCCTTCTGGTCGGTCAGCTTCTTGGCCTCGTCGGCGCTCAGCGTGGACGGCGGGATGCCGGCGTCCTGCATGCCGACGGCGATCCAGGCCGCGGAGATCAGGGTGACCGTGGAGGTGAGGTTGAACCAGATCAGCAGACCGATGATCACCGCGAAGCCGGCCAGCAGCGGGTTCCGGGCCGCGCCGCCGAGCAGGGCGGCGCCGAGTACCTTGAGCACACCCAGCGCCACGGCGCCGAGCACCGAGCCGACCAGCAGGTTCCGGAGCGGGATGCGCACCCTGGAGAGCACCCTGAACAGGGCGGCGAGGGTGATGGTGTCGATGATCAGCACGATCAGCAGGGCCACGGCCTGGCTCGACGCGACGAACCAGAACGAGTCGGTGCCCTGGCCGAGCAGGCCGAGGAACCCGCGGAGCAGTTCGGTGCTGATGATCGAGATGACGGCCGACACGACCAGGGCGAGGCCGAAGGCCAGGCCGAGGCCGAGTTCGCGCAGCTTGACCAGCACGAAGAAGGTGGTCTCCTGGCCCATCCCGAAGATGCCGCGAACGGCCTGGGAGGTGGTGTTCAGCCAGCCGAGGGTCGTCGCGAGCAGGCCGATGAGCGCGATGGCGCTGGCCCAGGTGAGGGCGCCGGTGTCGCCGAGGGTATCGGGGTCGATCACCCCACCCTCTTCAATCAGCCCGGGAACCGACTGGTTGATGATCACGAACAGTTGATCCATCAGGGCAGGATTGCTCGCCAACCAGATCCCGGCGACGGAGAAGACCAGCCACAGGGCGGCGAAGATCGCGAAGATCGCCTGGTAGGCCATGCCCGCGGCCAGCACCGGCCCGCGGCTCTGGTTGAAATGGGTGAACACTCGAACGGGGCGGGTGTTCGTGATGCGCGTGACGATGTCGCCGATCTTCATCGCTCCAGCCTAGCCAGCGCGCGCAGCCGCCCAGGGCGGTTAACGACGAACGGCGGCCCGTGGGCCGCCGTTCGTTAGGAGTCCGTAAGAGTTACGGCTTGCCCCGCATGATGGCCTGTTTGACCTCGGCGATGGCCTGAGTCACCTGGATTCCGCGCGGGCAGGCCTCGGTGCAGTTGAAGGTCGTGCGGCAACGCCAGACGCCTTCCCTGTCGTTGAGGATGTCCAGGCGGACGGCGGCGTTCTCGTCGCGGGAGTCGAAGATGAACCTGTGTGCGTTCACGATCGCGGCGGGCCCGAAGTACTGTCCGTCGGTCCAGAACACCGGGCAGCTCGACGTGCACGCGGCACAGAGGATGCACTTGGTGGTGTCGTCGAAGCGTTCACGCTGAGCGACGGTCTGGATGCGCTCCTTGCCGTCCTTGGGCGTGTTCTGTGCCATCAGGAACGGCTGCACCTCGCGGAAGGACGCGAAGAACGGCTCCATGTCCACGATCAGGTCCTTCTCCAGCGGCAGGCCCTTGATGGCCTCCACCGTCACCGGCTTGGTGATGTCGAGGTCCTTGATCAGGGTCTTGCAGGCCAAACGGTTCCGCCCGTTGATCCGCATCGCGTCGGACCCGCAGATGCCGTGCGCGCAGGACCGGCGGAAGCTCAAGCTACCGTCCTGTTCCCACTTGATCTTGTGCAGGGCGTCCAGGATGCGGTCCGTCGCGTACATTTCGACGTCGTAGTTCTCCCAGTGCGGGTCTTCGTCGATTTCGGGGTTGAAGCGTCGCACCGACAGGGTGACCGTGAACGAGGCGATCTCGTCGGGAACCGCGGGGGGCGATTCGAGGGTGGGGGTGCTCACTAGTACTTCCTCTCCATCGGCTGGTAGCGCGTAATGGTCACGGGCTTCCAGTCGAGCGAAATGTGGTCGGCAGCATCCGCGGACAGGGCGTCACCCGACAGGTAGGCCATGGTGTGCTGCAGGTAGTTGACGTCGTCGCGCAGGGGGTAGTCGTCGCGCATGTGGCCGCCGCGGCTCTCCTTGCGGTTGCGGGCGGAGTACACGACGACCTCGGCCAGGTCGAGCAGGAAGCCCAGCTCAACGGCCTCGAGCAGGTCGGTGTTGAACCGGCGGCCCTTGTCCTGCACGCCGATGTTCTTGTAGCGCTCGCGCAGGGTGTGGATGGTCTCGGTGACCTCACGGAGGGACTCGTCGGTGCGGAACACCTGCGCCTTCTCGTCCATGATCTCCTGCAGCTCCCGGCGGAGCACGGCGATGCGCTCGGTACCTGTGGAGGTGCGGATGGTGGTCAGGAGTTCGCGCACGAACTTGGCCGGGTCCTCGGGCAGCGGCACGAACTCGGCCGTCTTGACGTACTCGACGGCGTTGTTGCCGGCGCGCTTGCCGAACACGTTGATGTCCAGCAGCGAGTTGGTGCCGAGCCGGTTGGAGCCGTGCACCGAGACGCAGGCGCATTCGCCGGCGGCGTAGAGGCCGGGCACGACGGTGGTGTTATCGCGCAGCACCTCCGCCTTGACGTTGGTCGGGATGCCGCCCATGGCGTAGTGCGCGGTGGGCATCACCGGCACCGGTTCGGTGACGGGGTCCACGCCGAGGTAGGTGCGGGCGAACTCGGTGATGTCGGGCAGCTTGGTCTCGAGCACCTCGGCGCCCAGGTGGGTGCAGTCCAGGTAGACGTAGTCCTTGTTGGGGCCGGCGCCGCGGCCTTCCGCGACCTCCTTGACCATGCAGCGGGCCACGATGTCACGCGGGGCGAGGTCCTTGATGGTGGGCGCGTAGCGCTCCATGAACCGCTCGCCGGAGGCGTTCCGCAGGATCGCGCCCTCACCGCGGGCACCCTCGGTGAGCAGGATGCCCAGGCCGGCCAGGCCGGTCGGGTGGAACTGGAAGAACTCCATGTCCTCCAGCGGCAGGCCCTTGCGCCAGATGATGCCCACACCGTCGCCGGTGAGGGTGTGCGCGTTGGAGGTGGTCTTGTAGATCTTGCCGAAACCGCCGGTGGCGAAGATGAACGCCTTGCCGGAGAAGACGTGCAGCTCGCCGGTGGACAGGTCGTAGGCGACCACGCCGGACGGCTGGTCGACGCCGTCGACGTTGGTCATGATCAGGTCGAGCACGTAGAACTCGTTGAAGAAGTTGATGCCGCGTTTGACGCAGTTCTGGTACAGGGTCTGCAGGATCATGTGGCCGGTGCGGTCGGCGGCGTAGCAGGCGCGGCGCACCGGGCTCTTACCGTGGTCGCGGGTGTGACCGCCGAAGCGGCGCTGGTCGATCTTGCCCTCGGGGGTGCGGTTGAACGGCAGGCCCATGTTCTCGAGGTCGATGACGGCGTCGATGGCTTCCCTGGCGAGGATCTCCGCGGCGTCCTGGTCGACGAGGTAGTCGCCGCCCTTGACGGTGTCGAAGGTGTGCCACTCCCAGTTGTCTTCCTCCACGTTCGCCAGCGCGGCGGCCATGCCGCCCTGCGCTGCGCCGGTGTGCGACCGGGTGGGGTAGAGCTTGGAGATCACGGCGGTGGATGCGTTCGGTCCGGCCTCGATGGCGGCTCGCATGCCCGCCCCTCCAGCCCCGATGATCACGATGTCGAACTGGTGGTAGTGCACCCCGTCGACGATGGTGGACTCGGGCATGTTGGTCACAGGTGCATCCGTCATGAAAGTTTTTGCAGCTCCTCGAGGGCCTAAACGGCCTGGCAGAAAGTGGGCAGAAGGTCGGCGGGCTGGCCGGCCGGGCAGGCGTCGAAGGTGAACACCACGAGCGTGCCGAGAACGATCAGGATGACCACGGCGGCGAGGATCGACGATTTGAGGATGCCGCGGCTGATGCGCGTCGTGGCGTAGTCGTTCACGAGGGTGCGCATGCCGTTGCCGCCGTGGATCAGGGCGAGCCAGAGCATCGCCACGTCCCACCACTGCCAGAACGGGTTGGACAGCTTGCCGGCGACGAAGGCGAAGTTCAGCGCGCTGACGCCCTCGCCCACCATCAGGTTCACGAAGAGGTGGCCGAAGATCAGCACGATCAGCACGACGCCGGAGACGCGCATGTAGATCCAGCCCCACTTCTCCCAGTTCACGCCGTTCTTGCGGGGGCTGCGGGAGTATGGGCTGCGGGGGGCGACGATTGTCGAGGTCATTTTCGGTCGCCTCCTAGTGGCTGAACACGTTGATCAGGTGGCGGGGCAGGAAGGCGATCATGGTGATCACCCAGAGCCCGATCACGACGTAGAAGAGCACCCGCTGGTGCTTCGCGTTCCAGAAGTCGATGGCGATGATGCGCAGGCCGTTGAAGGCGTGGAACACGATCGCGGCGACCAGGCCGGCTTCGCCCAGCCCCATGATGGGGGTCTGGTACTGGCTGATCACGGCGTTGTACGCCTCGGGGCTGACCCGCACGAGGGCGGTGTCGAGGATGTGCACGAGGAGGAAGAAGAAGATCGCCACCCCGGTGATCCGGTGCAGGACCCAGGACCACATGCCCTCACGGCCGCGGTAAAGCGTTCCGGCCGGACGACGCGAGGTCGTCTTCCGCTGAGCTGTCAGGGCCTCTGCCGAATTCTGTGGCATGACCAACCCTCCCTGGCTGAGTCGTGACCCCTGCTGAACGAGGTGTCATCGTTGAACAAACACGTATCGTCAGTCTATATCTTGACGGCGAGATAAGTCTGGTTAGGGGTGCCTAACCGGGTGGGCGGCCGCCGGTGACCAGAGGCTTTGTACCCGCATCAAGGCTAGTGCGGATCAGCGGCGTTGCGCGGCCGGAACCAGGGTTTCCGCGCGCATGGCGAGGCTTTCGTCGATGACCTGCGTGTAGAACCCGAACAGCGTGGCGCAGACGGTTTCCCAGCTGCGGCCGAGCACGGCCCGCCGGCCCGCCTCGCCCATCCGGTGCCGCAGCGGAGCATCGGTGACCAGCGCGGCCACGTGCCGCCGCAGGTCCCTGTCGTCGTCCGGCGTGAACAGGAACCCGTCGGTGCCGTGCTCGATGAGGTCGATCGGGCCACCGGCGCGCGGCGCCACGACGGGCAGTCCGGCGGCGTGTGCCTCCTGCAGGGTCTGTCCGAAGGTCTCCTCTGTACCGGCGTGCAGGAACACGTCGAAGCTGGCGTACGCCGCCGCGAGCTCGGCGCCGGCGAGCCGGCCCAGCCAGGTCACCGGCATTCCCGCCAGAGCCTTGGCCACCAGGGGAGTGGACGGCCCGTCGCCGACCAGGGCGATGCTGATCCCGCGCAGGCCGCTGAGTGCCCGGAACCTTTCCACCTGCTTCTCCGGGGCGATCCGGCCGACGTACCCGATCACCACCTCGCCGTTGGGCGCCAGTCGCCGGCGCAACGCCGCCACCTCCGGGCCGTGCCGGGTGTTGGGGTGGTAGCTCTCCAGGTCCACGCCCCTGGTCCACCGGTCCAGGCGCTGCACGCCGATGCGGCGGAGGTCGCTCATCGACGCCGTGGACGGCACCAGGGTCAGGTCGGCGCCGTCGTGCACCCACTTCACGAACCGCCAGGCCAGCCCGGTCGCCTGGCCGAGGTGGTTGCGGCTGGCGTAACCGGCCACATCCGTCTGGAACACGGCAACGCTCGGCACGCCCAGGCGGCGGGCGGCGGCGATGCCCTGCGCGCCGAGGAGGAACGGTGACGCCGCGTGCAGCACGTCCGGCGCGAAGTCGGCCAGCAGCCCCAACACCCGCGGATTGGGCAGGCCGACGGGAAACTGCCGATAGGAGAGGGCGGGCACGGTGTGCACTGGAAAGCCGGCGTAACTCGGCGGGGCGCCGAACGGGGCGATCACCAGGGCCTCGTGGCCCTGGCGGCGCAGCTCGTCGAGCACCTTGCAGACGCTCGTGGTGACCCCGCTGATGGTGGGGAGGAAGCTTTCGCTGACGACGGCAACCCTCATGCCGCCACAGTAGACAGCCCGCACGTCTGTGCGGTGAACCCTGGATGAACGGGGCCGACGGACCGGTAGTCTGGCGCAATGTCCCACTCCAGCGATGCCCTCGCCCGCTTCTACAGTGTGATCCCAGCCGGCGGGATCGGATCCAGGCTCTGGCCGCTGTCCCGCGCCGACGCGCCCAAGTTCCTGCACGACCTCACCGGCAGCGGGCAGACGCTGTTGCGCGCCACCTGGGACCGGCTCGCACCGCTGTCCGGCGACCAGCGCATCATGGTCGTCACCGGGCGGGCGCACCGGGCCGCCGTCGAGGAGCAGCTGCCGGAGCTCGGGGACCTGAACGTGGTCCTGGAGAGCGAACCGCGGGACTCCTCGGCCGCGATCGGGCTGGCCGCCGCGATCCTCGAGCGCCGCGAACCCGGCGTGATCATCGGCTCCTTCGCCGCCGACCACGTCATCAAGGGCCCCGCGGCGTTCCGCCAGGCCGTCGTGGAGGCCATCGTCGCCGCCGACACCGGTCTGATCGTCACCATCGGCATCCAGCCCACCGAGCCGGCGATCGGTTTCGGTTACATCAAGACCGGCGCGGCCCTGTCCATCGACGGCGCCCCGAGCGCCCAGTCGGTCAATTCGTTCGTGGAGAAGCCCAGCCCGGCCACCGCCAAGCGCTACCTCTCCAGCGGGCAGTACCTCTGGAACGCCGGCATGTTCATCGCCCGCGCCGACAGGCTGCTCGAGGAGATCGGCGCGAGCGAGCCCGAGCTGCTCGCCGGGCTGCTCGAACTGGCCGAAGCGTGGGACACCCCGCGCCGCGGCGCCGTCGTCGACCAGGTCTGGCCCAAGCTCAAGAAGATCGCCATCGACTACTCCGTGGCCGAGCCCGCCGCCGCGAAGGGCAAGCTGGCCGTGATCCCCGGCCAGTTCGACTGGGATGACGTGGGAGACTTCGCGTCGATCGCCAAGATCCACGCCAACGGCCGCAAGCGCGACCTGGCGATCCTCGGTGAGGGCGCCCGGGTGCTGGCCGACTCCTCCAGCGGAATCGTCGTCAGCCACACCAAGCGCATGATCGCTCTGATCGGCGTCGACGACATCGTCGTCGTGGACACCCCCGACGCCCTGCTGGTGACGACAAGCGCCAACGCCCAGAAGGTCAAGGCCGTCGTCGACGCGCTGCGGCTCTCGGGCAGCTCAGACGTCCTGTAGCTGCGGGCGGCCTCGGCCGCGAGAGTTTCTCAGGAATAGGCCCGGTAGATGACCATTTGTGTCGGCGCGATTTCGAGAATGTCGCGGCTTGATAACCTTTTGGCTACAGTGTCGGTTTGCTCATCTGAGCAGGGCTCTTCTGGGTAACGTGTAGACCATATACCAGCCCGTGCGATCTCACGCCGGGCCTCATCTGGAGGTCAATCTTGACAATCACGACCCGCAAGGCAACGCTCGGCGGCCTTGCCTCACTCGGCGTTCTCGCTCTGCTCGCGGCGTGTGCGCCGGCCCCCACCGAGGACGGCGGCGGCGACGCTGCCACATCGGACTTCCTGCCCTGCATCGTCTCCGACTTCGGTGGCTTCGACGACAAGTCCTTCAACCAGTCCAGCTTCGAGGGCATCTCCCAGGCCTCCGAGGAACTCGGTGTCGAGTTCAAGCAGGCCGAGTCCACCTCTGAGGACCAGTACACCGGCAACGTGACCAGCATGGTCGACCAGGGTTGCAACTTCATCCTCACCGTCGGTTTCGCCCTGGCCAACGCCACCCGCGACGCGGCCCAGGAGAACAGCGATGTGCAGTTCGCCCTCATCGACTCCACCCTCTCCAACGATGACTTCAGCCCGCTGACGCTCGAGAACGTGAAGCCGGTCGTCTACGACACCGCGCAGGCCGCATTCCTGGCCGGCTACCTGGCCGCAGGAACCACCAAGACCGGCACCGTCGGCACCTTCGGTGGCATGCAGTACCCGTCGGTCACCATCTTCATGGACGGCTTCGCCGACGGCATCGCCTACTACAACACCGAAAAGGGCACCGACGTCAAGCTCACCGGCTGGTCGAAGGAATCCCAGGAGGGCCTGTTCGCCGGTGGCTTCGATGACATCAGCGCCGGCAAGACCCTCAGCCAGGGCCTGATCGACGCCGGTGCGGACATCATCCTCCCGGTCGCCGGCCCGCTCTTCCAGGGCACCGCACAGGCCATCGCCGAGTCCGGCAAGGACGTCGCCATCGTCGGTGTCGACAGCGACCTGTTCGAGACCACGCCCGAGTTCGCCGCGCTGTACCTCACCTCCATCATGAAGTCGATGACGGATGCGACCGACGCGATCATCACCGACGCGGCAAACGGCGAATTCAGCTCCGACCCGTACATCGGAACCCTCGAGAACGAGGGTGTCGGCCTGGCCCCGCTGCACGACTGGGAGTCCAAGGTCGACCCCGCCCTGGTCACCGAGATCGACGACCTCAAGGCACAGATCATCAGCGGCGACATCGTCGTGACCAGCGACGCCACGCCCAAGTAACACCCCGTTTCACCCAGCACCACCGTGTAGCAGTACCGCCCCACAGGGCACCGGGGAGGCCAGCCATGCTGGCCTCCCCGTTTCGTTGCGTGGTGTCGCCGGGGCGTAGAGCCACGCCCGGCCGGCACCTCAATAGAATCGACACTATGAAGCTCGAACTTCGCGGCATTACGAAGAGATTCGGTGCCCTTGTTGCCAATGACGACATCAACCTCACCATCGAGGAGGGAGAGATCCACGCCCTGCTCGGCGAGAACGGGGCCGGTAAATCAACGTTGATGAACGTTCTCTACGGCCTGTACCGGGCCGAAGAGGGCGAGATCCTCCTCGATGACGTGCCGCAGCACTTCGCCGGACCCGGCGACGCGATGGCCGCCGGCATCGGCATGGTGCACCAGCACTTCATGCTGATCCCCGTGTTCACCGTGGCCGAGAACGTGATGCTCGGCCACGAACAGGTCAAGGCCGGCGGCAGGCTCGACCTCGCCGCCGCGCGCACCCGGGTGCGGGAGATCTCGGAGCGTTTCGGGTTCGACGTCGATCCCGACGCCCTCGTGGAGTCCCTGCCCGTCGGTGTGCAGCAGCGGGTGGAGATCATCAAGGCGCTCTCCCGCGACGCGAAGGTGCTCGTCTTCGACGAACCGACCGCCGTGCTCACCCCGCAGGAAACCGACGAGCTGATGAACATCATGCGCCAGCTCAAGGCCGCGGGCACCTCCATCGTCTTCATCACGCACAAACTGCGGGAGGTGCGCGAGGTCGCCGACCGGATCACCGTCATCCGCCTGGGCAAGGTCGTCGGCACCGCCTCGCCGACCGCGAGCAACGAAGAACTCGCCACCCTGATGGTGGGCCGCGCCGTCGACCTGACCGTGGACAAGGCGCCCGCCACCCCCGGAGCTCCGGCGCTGGTGGTGACGAACCTCACCGTGATCGACCCTCTCGGCCAGATCCTCGTCAACGACGTCAGCTTCGACGTCAAGGCGGGCGAGATCCTCGCCATCGCCGGCGTGCAGGGCAACGGCCAGACCGAACTGACCGAGGCGCTGATGGGGCTGCAGCCCCGCGTCGTCGGCGAGATCAGCCTCGACGGCACGTCCCTCCGCGGCCACTCGGTTCGTCAGGTTCTCGACGCCGGGGTCGGCTTCGTGCCGGAGGACCGCACCAGGGACGGCCTCGTCGGCGGTTTCACCATCGCCGAGAACCTGATGCTGGACCGCGCCAACAAGCTCCCGTTCGTCAAGCGGTTCAACCTGCAGCTGTCCTACCTCGCCGACTTCGCCCGCACCAAGGTGGCGGAGTTCGACGTGCGGTCCCAAGGCATCGAGACGCCCGTCGGCCGCCTGTCCGGCGGCAACCAGCAGAAGGTCGTGCTCGCCCGCGAACTCAGCCGTGACCTGCGGCTCTTCGTCGCGGCTCAGCCCACCCGCGGCCTCGACGTCGGTTCGATCGAATTTGTGCACGAACGCATCGTGGCGACCCGCGACGGCGGCACCCCGGTCATCGTGATCTCCACCGAACTCGACGAGGTCGCCGCCCTCGCCGACCGGATCATGGTGATGTACCGCGGCCGCATTGTCGGCATCGTCCCGGGCGACACCCCCCGATCCGTTCTGGGTCTCATGATGGCGGGCGAAACCCCCGCAGAAGGAGCCGCAGCATGAGCGCCGCTCAGCAGCCCACCCCGACCCCGGCACCGGCGAAGTCGCCGGAACCGGACGAATCCTCCCGCTGGCACAACGTCTTCCGGGAGATCACCACCGGCAACGCCATCATCTCGGTGTTGGCCGTGCTGCTGGCCCTGCTCGTGGGCGCCGTGATGATCGCGTTCACGAACGCGAACGTGCAGGAGAGCGCGGGGTACTTCTTCTCCAGGCCCGGCGACATGCTCTCCGCCGCTTGGGATGCGGTGTCCGGGGCCTATTCCGCGCTGTTCCAAGGCTCGGTGTACAACTTCCGTCGTCCGAGCTTCGCCGACGGCATCCGGCCGTTCACCGAGACCCTCACCTACGCCACCCCGCTGATCGCGGCCGGCCTCGGTGTCGCGCTCGGTTTTCGGGTTGGCCTGTTCAACATCGGCGGTCGCGGCCAGATGCTCATCGCCGCGACCCTCGGCGGCTGGGTGGCCTTCGCGGTTGACCTGCCCGCCGGCATCCACCTGATCGCCGCACTCGTCGCCGGCGTGCTGGGCGGGGCCCTGTGGGGCGGCCTGGTCGGCCTGCTCAAGGCCCGCACCGGCGCGCACGAGGTGATCACCACGATCATGCTCAACTATGTGGCGTTCTACCTGGTCAGCTTCCTGCTGCGGGACGGGTTCCTCAAGACCCCGGGCTCGAACAACCCCAAGAGCCCGGCCAGCAAGGAGACCGCGGTCTACTTCGACCTGCTCGGCCCGGACTACAACCTGCACTTCGGCTTCATCCTGGTGATCGCCGCCACGGTGTTCACCTGGTGGCTGCTCGCCCGCTCCAACCTGGGCTTCAAGTTCCGCGCCGTCGGCGAGAACCCCAACGCCGCCAAGGTGGCAGGCATCAGCGTGCAGCGCATGTACGTCTACGCGATGCTGTTCTCCGGCGGTCTCGTCGGTCTGGCCGGCATCAACCAGGTGCTGGGCACCACCACCAGCGGCTTCGGTGCCGGCATCGACTCCGGGATCGGCTTCGACGCGATCACGGTGGCCCTGCTGGGCCGCTCCAAGCCGTGGGGCGTGTTCGCCGCGGGCATCCTGTTCGGCGCGTTCAAGGCCGGCAGCTTCTCGATGCAGGCCGCCGAGGGCGTGCCCATCGACATCGTGCTCGTTGTGCAGTCTCTCATCGTGCTCTTCATCGCCGCGCCGCCGTTGGTGCGCGCGATCTTCAGGCTCCCGGCGCCCGGAGCGCCCCGCCGCAGACCGGTTCCCAACGTTTCCCAGGAGGTGGCGGCGAAATGAGCACTATCGCTCCAGTGAACCAGCCCACCCAGCCCACCGGACCCGAGGAGGGTCCGGCGACCGCGGTCATCAAGAGCTGGAAGGTGCCGATCATCCTCGGCGTCTTCACGGTCCTCGGTTTCCTGCTGATGGTGGTCTTCGGCCGCACCGGTACCAGCACCATGGTGCTCTCCACCTCCAGCGACCTGATCCAGCTGCCCGACGTGCTGCTGCCCACCCTGCCGACCGGCATCGTGATCAGCATCCTGCTGGCCGCCATCACCGGGCTCAGCGCCTGGATGGTGCAGACCCGCCGCAAGGTTCCGCTCTGGCTGATCTCGGTGTTCGCCGTGCTGCTCCTGATCGGCTTCCTCACCTGGGCGTCCGCCGACGAACGCATCCCGGTGCCCGGCCTGCTGTTCGGCTCGCTGAGCCTGGCCGTCCCGCTGATCTTCGGCGCCCTCGGCGGCGTCATCTCCGAACGTGTCGGCGTGGTCAACGTGGCGATCGAGGGCCAGCTGCTGGCCGGTGCGTTCACCTCCGCGATCGTGGCCTCGATCACCCAGCAGCCGCTGCTCGGCCTGCTCGCGGCGATGGTGGCCGGTGTGCTGGTGTCGTTTGTGCTCGCGGCGTTCTCGATCAAGTACTTCGTCGACCAGGTCATCGTCGGTGTGGTGCTCAACGTCCTCGTCACCGGCCTCACCGGGTTCCTGTTCTCCGAGCTCCTCGCCCCGAACGCGGCCACGCTCAACCAGCCGCCCAAGTTCGAGCGCATCAACATCCCGCTGCTCAGTGAGATCCCGATCGTCGGGCCGGTCTTCTTCCGGCAGACCCTGATCGTGTACATCATGTACATCGCCGTCGCCGCGGTGTACTTCGGGATCTTCCACACCAAGTGGGGCCTCCGGCTCCGCGCGGTGGGCGAGCACCCGCAGGCTGCTGACACCGTGGGCATCAACGTCACCGGTACCCGGTTCTGGAACGTGTCCCTGGCCGGCGCCGTCGCCGGCCTCGGTGGCGCGTACTTCACCCTGGGGTCGGTGGGCGCGTTCGGTAAAGAAATGACCGCCGGTGCCGGCTTCATCGCCCTCGCGGCGGTGATCTTCGGCCGGTGGGACCCGATCCGGGCGACCCTCGCGGCGCTGCTGTTCGGCTTCGCCAGCAACCTGCAGAACGTGCTGAGCATCATCGGTTCGCCGGTGCCCAGCGAGTTCATGCTGATGCTGCCCTACCTGGTCACCATCTTCGCCGTGGCGGGCCTGGTGGGCCAGTCGCGGGGCCCGGCCGCATCCGGAAAGCCGTATATAAAATCATGACGAATCTGACTGCGAATTCCGGCGACACAACGCCCGAGTCCGGCGACATCGACTGGGGCGTGCTGCGCAGCGCTGCCACCGAAGCGATGACCCACGCCTACGTGCCCTACTCGAAGTTCCCGGTCGGGGCGGCCGCCCTCGTCTCCGACGGCCGGGTGATCAGCGGATGCAACGTGGAGAACGCCTCCTACGGGCTCACTCTCTGCGCGGAATGCGCGCTGGTGAGCGTGCTGCACCTCACCGGCGGCGGCCAGCTCGTCGCGTTCAGCTGCGTCGACGGCAACGGCAACACGCTGATGCCGTGCGGCCGCTGCCGCCAACTGCTCTACGAACACTCGGCACCAGGCATGCTGTTGGAGACCGTCTCCGGCGTGCGCACCATCGACGAGGTCCTGCCGGACGCCTTCGGGCCCCGCCAGCTCGCCGCCTACAGGGAAGACAACTCATGAGCTCCACCCCCGCCCGCACCATCGAAGCCTTCGACGCCGTCGACCTGATCCACGCCAAGCGTGACAAGGGCGAGCTGTCGACTCCACAGATCGACTGGCTGATCGACGCGTACACCCGCGGCTACGTCGGCGACGAGCAGATGGCCGCGATGACCATGGCGATCTTCCTCAACGGCATGTCCCGCCGGGAGATCCGCGACATGACCATGGCCATGATCAACTCCGGCGAGCGGATGAGCTTCACGGGCCTGGGCAAACCGACCACGGACAAGCACTCCACCGGCGGCGTCGGCGACAAGATCACCCTGCCGCTGATGCCCCTCGTCGCGGTCTTCGGCGCGGCCGTGCCGCAGCTCTCCGGCCGTGGCCTCGGTCACACCGGCGGAACCCTGGACAAGCTCGAGTCCATCCCGGGCTGGCGCGCAAACCTCAGCAACGAGGAAATGTTCCAGCAGCTGCAGGATGTCGGCGGCGTCATCTGCGCCGCAGGCAGCGGCCTGGCTCCGGCCGACGGCAAGCTGTATGCGCTCCGCGACACCACCGGCACCGTCGAAGCGATCCCGCTGATCGCCTCCTCGATCATGTCCAAGAAGATCGCCGAGGGTACCGGCGCGCTGGTGCTCGACGTGAAGTTCGGCTCCGGCGCGTTCCTGAAGGACATCGACCGGTCCCGCGAGCTGGCCCGCACCATGGTCGCCCTCGGCGAGGACGCCGGGGTGGCCACCTCCGCGCTGCTGACCAACATGAACGTGCCGCTCGGCCTGGCCATCGGAAACGCCAACGAGGTGCGCGAGTCCCTCGAGGTGCTCGCCGGCGGCGGCCCCGCCGATGTGGTGGAGCTCACCGTGGCCTTGGCCCGCGAGATGCTGGCCCTGGTCGGCCAGAAGGACGTCGACGTCGAGGCGGCCCTGAAGGACGGTCGCGCGATGGACAAATGGCGGGCGGTCATCCGTGCGCAGGGCGGCGACCCCGATGCCGCGATGCCCGTGGCGCGCGAGACCCACGTGGTGCTCGCCGACCGTGACGGGGTGCTCGTCGAGCAGCAGGCTCTGCCGTTCGGTATCGGCGCCTGGCGCCTGGGCGCCGGCCGCGCCCGCAAGCAGGACCCGGTGCAGCACGCCGCCGGCATCGACCTGCACGCCAAGCCCGGCGACACCGTCCGCAAGGGCGAGCCACTGTTCACCCTCAGCGCCGACGAGCCGGAGCGCTTCGCCCGGGCCCTCGAGGCCGTCGAGGGCGCCTGGCGCATCGGCGACCCCGGCGAGCCCGTCCTCGACGGCGGCCCTCTGATCGCCGAGCGCATCGGTAACTAGCCCAGCACCCGCAGGCCCGGCCCCGCCGACTTGCCGCAAAAACCCCCTTCCGCCCCGCCGAAGGGGGTTTTTGGCGCAAGTCGCTGCCGGCGCATCCGCCGACGTGCCGCACATTGCCACTTCCCTCGCGGCGAAGCGCTCTTATGCGGCAAGTGGGTGAGTGCGCGCGCGTCACTCGGGGCGGCTGCCGGGGCGCCAGCCGCGGGAGCGCAGCGCCTGGTCGAGCCGGGAGAGGACTTCGGCATCCGGGGTTTCCTTGAGCACCCTGATGACCCGCCAGTCCTCGGCCATCACACCGTCCAACCTGTCGACGTCACGGGCGAACTGCACGTCGTCCGTACGGTGCTGCTCGCCGTCGTACTCGACAAGGACCCGGTACCGCAGGTAGACCAGATCGCCGCGCACCCGGCGCCGCTGGTATCGCAGCGGCAGGTATACGTTGGTCTCCGGTTCCGGCAGGCCCGCCCGCACGATCAGGAGCCGCAGCCGGGTCTCCTGCCGCGACTCAACTCGGGGTCTCACCCACTCCAGCGCGGCCCGTAGCCGACGGATGCCCCGGTGGCCGGGCCGCTCGGCCACCGCCGTCGTGTCGGCTGCAGACCGTGTGGCCCGCGATTCCGGCGCCCTGCGGCGCCCGGTCGGGGGCGATGACGCTCACATGCAGCCGGAGATCACGGGTGGCGTAGCGGGGCAGAGGCATCCCGAGCAGCAGGGCAGCGGTGGCGTGGCTGAAGAAATGGCCGGTGGGCATCACCGCGGCGTAGGCCCTGGCCAGTTCCCGCACCCCGGTCGGGATGCCCGCGGCGACCCTCACGCCGTGGAACGGCGCCTGCTGGTCGGCCGCCTGCAACCTCCGAGGTGTCACCCCCGCCCGGCGCGCTTCCGCGACGGTGAACCCGTTGAGAGTCAGGCTGCGGGGGAGCTCCGTTGGCTTGCGCATCCGCCCAAGATGTCATTTATTGCCGCTGCCGGTCAGAGTTATCCACCGATGGCGCCCCGCGCTGTGCTGACTTGCGGCGAAGATGCGCTTGGAGTGCGCTGAAGGGGAATTTTGAGGCACGTCGGCGGGCCGGGGCGGATGTGGCGGCTTCGGGATACGCGCGGCGCGGGAGCGATAGATTGGGGGAGTGAATATCAGCTCCGAGGAATACCTGTTGCCCGGCAGCGGCGTGAGCATCAACGCCCTGCCCAAAGTCTCCCTGCACGACCACCTCGACGGCGGTCTGCGACCGGCCACGATCCTCGAGCTGGCCGCGCCGATCGGCCTGGAGCTGCCCGCCACGACCGAGTCCGGCCTCGCCGATTGGTTCGTCAGCCAGGCCACCTCCGGCTCGCTCGCGGACTACCTCAAGACCTTCGAGATCACCGTCGGCGTCATGCAAACCCACGACGCCCTCGTGCGGGTGGCCAGGGAGTTCGTTGAAGACCTCGCCCTGGACGGCGTGATCTACGCCGAGGTGCGCTGGGCCCCCGAGCAGCACCTGGCCGGCGGGCTCAGCCTGGACCAGGCCGTCGACGCCGTGCAGGAAGGCATCGCGGCGGGCATCGAGCGGGTCGCCCAGGCCGGCATCACCATCAAGATCGGTCAGCTGATCACCGCGATGCGGCACGCCGACAGGTCCCTCGAGGTCGCCGAACTCGCCGTGCGGCACCGCGACCTCGGCGTGGTCGGCTTCGACATCGCCGGCGCCGAGGAGGGCTTCCCGGCCGGCAACCACGCCGCCGCGTTCGACTACCTGGCCCGGAACCTCTTCCCGGTCACCGTGCACGCCGGCGAGGCCGACGGGCTGGACAGCATCCGCGGCGCCCTGTTCGACGGTCGCGCCCTGCGCCTGGGCCACGGCGTGCGCCTGGCCGAGGACATCGAAATCGGCCGGGAGGACCAGGAGAACACCTACGTGACCCTCGGCCCGCTGGCCCAGTGGGTGCGCGACAGGGAGATCCCTCTGGAGCTCAGCCCGTCGTCGAACCTCCAGACCGGCGCCATCGCCGCCTGGGGCGACGACATGCTCGACCACCCGTTCGACCTGCTCTACCAGCTCGGCTTCCGCGTCACCGTCAACACCGACAACCGGCTGATGAGCGCCACCACGCTCAGCCGCGAGCTGGCCCTGCTCACGGATGCCTTCGGCTACGACCTCGACGACCTCGAGGCCCTGCAGCTCAACGCGGCCTCCGCGGCATTCCTGCCGTTGGAGGAGCGCGAAGAACTCGCCGACGCCATCGTCGACGGTTTTGCCACCGCCTAGCCCGCCAACGCCCACGCTAGAAAGCAGCCATGTCCCTCCCACCACTTCCCCTTGACGCCATCGACGTCGGCCTGCACGTCCCCGACTGGCGGGCCGCCGTCGGCGCCGCCGGCGCGGCGCTGGAGCGATCCGGTTCCACCGCACCCGGCTACACCGAGCGCATGGTGGGCGTGATCGAGGAATTCGGCGCCTACGTGGTGATCGCGCCCGGGCTGGCCCTGGCGCACGCCCGGCCCGGCCCCGATGTGCTCACCGGGGGCCTGAGCGTCGTGACCCTCGCCGAGCCCGTGGCCTTCGGACACCCGCACAACGACCCCGTCAACGTGGTCCTTGGCCTGGCGGTGACCACGGGCGACGAGCACGTGCACTTCGTCGCCGAGCTCGCCAACGTGTTCAACGATTCGAGCATCATCCCGGCGCTGGCAGCGGCGCCGGACGCAGTATCCGTACGCTCGCTCCTGGGCATCGCGGCACCAACCGGCGCAGACGCCAGCACGGAGGAACACAAATGAAGATCGTCGCACTGTGCGGAGTCGGTATCGGCACATCCGCCATTCTCAAGGTCAACGCCGAACGCGCCCTCGAGCGCCTGGACATCGAGGCTGACGTCACCGCGGCCGACATCGCCAGCGTGAAGCTCGCCGCCGCGGACGCGCAGGTCATCCTCACCTCGTCGGAGCTGGTGCCGTCGATCGGCAAGACCAACGCCGACGTCATCATCATCGACAACTTCTTCGACCTCGACGAGCTGACCGCCAAGCTCGAGATCGCGCTCGGCTAGCCCGGCGCGGATGCCCGGCTGGGCATCCGCGTCCGCACCGCCGGTCAGCCGATCAGCGCTCGCATGCCCCTGTCGAGCTCGGCGAGGGCATCGGATGCGGCCTGCCGGCGTTCGGCGAGGCTGCCGACGCTGCTGTGCGTGTCGAGGTACACCTTGAGCTTGGGTTCGGTGCCGCTGGGCCGCACCATCACCCGGGAGCCGTCGGCGAGCACGATCCGCAGCACGTCGCTGGGCGGCAGGCCGTTGAAGCCGCCGGAGAGATCGTCGATGTGGTCCACCCGGCTGGTGCCGATCATCGCCGGCGGGCTCTCGCGCAAGCGTGCCATCACCCTCTCGATCTCGGTGAGGTCGGTGACGCGCACCGAGATCTGGCCCGAGGCGAAGTAGCCGAACTTCTCGGCGAACGCGTCGAGGTGGTCCGCGAGCGTCAAACCGTCGGCCTTGAGCTCGCTGACCAGCGAGAGCAGCGCCACGGCGGCGGAGATGCCGTCCTTGTCGCGCACGGTGCCGGGGTTGACCAGGTAGCCGAGGGCCTCTTCGAAACCGAAGATCAGGCCGGGAGCGCGGGAGACCCACTTGAACCCGGTGAGGGTGTCGGCGAACTGCAGGCCGTAGGCGTCGGCGACGGCCTTGAGCGCCGGCGTCGACACAATCGAGCAGGCCAGGGTGCCGTCGGCACCGCCGTCGCCCGGCGCGTTGGCGGCCAGCTCGGCGGCCCGCCAGCCCAGGATGGCGCCGACCTCGTTGCCGCTCAGGCGACGGTAGCCCTCCGGCGCGTCGGCGTCCGGGATGGCGATGGCGAGCCTGTCGGCATCCGGGTCGTTGGCGATGATCAGTTCGGCGTCGACCTCACGCGCGGTCTCGTAGGCGAGGTCCATCGCGCCGGGTTCCTCAGGGTTGGGGAACGCGACGGTGGGGAACGCCGAGTCGGGGGCGATCTGCGCGTCCACGAGGGTCGGCAGGGCGAACCCGGCGGCGTCGAGCACGCGGCGGGTGGTGTCCCACCCCACACCGTGCAGGGCCGTGTACACAACGCTCACCTGCGCGCGCGGCGACGCGCCGATGGCGGCGGTCGCATCCACGTAGGCCTGCACGACGGACTCCGGAGCGGTCTCGTACCCGGCCCGCGGCAGCTCGGTGACGAGCTGGGTGTCGGCGACGTGCTGGATCTGGGCGGCGATGGCGACGTCGTCGGGGGAGACGATCTGCGAGCCCTCATCGGAGTCGCCCAGGTAGACCTTGTAGCCGTTGTCGTTGGGCGGGTTGTGCGAGGCGGTGACCATCACACCGGCGCTGGCGCCGAGGTGGCGCACCGCGAAGGCCAGCACCGGGGTGGGCAGCAGGCGGGGCAGCAGCACGGCGCGCACGCCGGCGCCGGCCATGATCGCGGCGGTGTCGGTGGCGAAGACGTGCGAGTTGCGGCGGCCGTCGTAGCCGATGACCACGGACGGGATGCTGCCGGGCCGGCTGCTCGCCGCGGCGGCGAGGAGATAGGCGGCGAGTCCGGCGGCGGCCTGGCTGACCAGAACCCGGTTCATCCGGTTGGAGCCGGCGGCGATCTCGCCGCGGAGGCCCGCGGTGCCGAACGCGAGGCGCTCGTCGAAGCGGGAGTGCAGGTCGGCAACGGCGGCCGGGTCGCGATCCTGGGCCTGCTGGATCAGCACGCGCAGCTCGGCGCGGGTCTCCGGGTCCGGGTCCTGGGCGAGCCAGTCGGTCGCGGTGACCAGCAGCAGGTTGACCGGGTCGGTGGCCGTGGTGTCCAGCACTGCCGTGGCGGCGGGCACCTCTCCGGCCGTCTCGTCCGGTCCGTCGACGGTGTTCAGCACGGCGGTCTGCGGTTCGCGTTCGTCGTCGCCGGCGTGCGCGCCGCGTGGGAGGAGCGGCTCGGCGGGGGTGCCGGGCTGGGTCGGAGTCTCGTCGCCGTGGCTCACAGTGCGGCCACAATGCTGGCGAGGAGGGCGCTGATGGTCGCTTCGGCGGCCTGGCCGGCCTCGAGCACCTCGCCGTGACTGAGCGGGGTCTTTTGAATGCCGGCGGCGAGGTTGGTGATCAGCGACATGCCGAGTACCTCCATGCCGGCCTGGCGGGCGGCGATGGCCTCCAGCGCGGTGGACATGCCCACGATGTGGCCGCCGATGGCCTTGGCCATCTGCACCTCGGCGGGAGTCTCGTAGTGCGGCCCGCGGAACTGGCAGTAGACGCCTTCGTCCAGGGTGGGGTCGATGCCGCGGGCGAGGTCACGCAGCCGCTGGGAGTACAGGTCGGTGAGGTCGATGAAGGTGGCGCCCTCGAGCGGCGAGTCGGCGGTGAGGTTGATGTGGTCGCTGATCAGCACCGGGGTGCCCGGCTTCCACGTCTCGCGGATGCCGCCGGCCCCGTTGGTGAGGATCATGGTCGTCGCCCCGGTCGCGGCGGCGGTGCGCACGCTGTGCACGACCCGGCGCACGCCGTGGCCCTCGTAGTAGTGGGTGCGGGCGCCGATCACCAGGGCACGCTTGCCGCTCGAAAGCAGCACCGAGCGCAACATGCCCGCGTGGCCGGCCAGCGCCGGCGCGCTGAACCCGGTGATTTCCTGCGCGGGGATCGTGTGGGTGGTCTCGCCGATCAGGTCGGCGGCCTTGCCCCACCCGCTTCCCAGCGTCAGGGCGATGTCGTGATGGGCGACACCGGTGGCGTCGGCGATTTCTTGGGCGGCGGTGGCGGCCACGTCGAACGGGTTGGTTTCCGTCGCGTCAAGAGGATTGATCTCGGTCGTGAGCATCCTCCTACTCTAATTGCCTGCGGGGCAGCCGTGGTTTGGTGGGTCGCGCGGTGCAGGACAGAATAAGTGAATGCCTTACGAGTTCGAACGAAAACAACGCATCATTATCATCGGTGGCGGCCCCGGCGGATACGAAGCGGCACTCGCCGGCGCGCAGCAGGGCGCAGAGGTGACCCTGATCGAACGGGTCGGCGTCGGTGGTGCCGCGGTGCTCACCGACGTCGTTCCCTCGAAGTCGCTGATCGCCACCGCGGAAGCGTCGAACTCGATCCGTGAGGCCAACGACCTGGGCGTGCAGTTCTTCGTGCGCGACGCCAAGGGCAAGCCGCTGCACCCCGAGGTCGCGATCAACCTCGCCGCGGTGAACAAGCGCCTGCTCGCGCTGGCCAGGGAGCAGTCCGAGGACATGCGGGAGACCCTCGTCAAGGCCGGCGTCAAGCTGCAGAGCGGCCACGGCCGGCTGGACGGCCGCGACGCGGTCATCGTGTCCACCGGAGACGACGGCTCAGGCACCGATTTCGACCGGATCGAGGCCGACACCATCGTGCTGTCGGTGGGCGCGAGCCCCCGCACGATGCCCACGATGATGCCCGACGGCGAGCGAATCCTCACCTGGACTCAGCTGTACAACCTCAAGTCGGTGCCCAAACACCTCATCGTCGTCGGCTCCGGAGTCACCGGCGCGGAGTTCGCCTCCGCCTACCGGGCCCTGGGCGCCGAGGTCACCCTCGTCTCCAGCCGCGACCAGGTGCTGCCCGGCGAAGACGTCGACGCCGCCGCCGTGATTGAGAACGTGTTCAAGCGCAACGGCATGGTGGTGCTGAACAAGTCCCGCGCCGCCACCGCCGAACGCACCGACACCGGCGTGCTGGTGACCCTCACCGACGGCCGCACCGTCGAGGGCAGCCACTGCCTGATCGCCGTCGGCGCCGTGCCGAACACCCAGGGCCTGGGCCTGGCCGAGGCCGGCGTCCAGCTGGACGAGTCCGGCCACATCCGGGTGAACCGGGTGGCGCGCACCTCGATCCCGAACATCTACGCCGCGGGCGACTGCACCACGGAGATGCCGTTGGCGTCCGTCGCATCCATGATGGGCCGCACCGCGGTTTACCACGCCATGGGCGACGCGGTGAACCCGATCGAAATCCGCAACGTGGCGGCCAACATCTTCACGCAGCCGGAGATCGCGACCGTCGGCTGGACCCAGAAGGAGATCGAGGAGGGAGTGCGCCGCGGCGAGGTGTACAAGATGCCGCTCGAGTCGAACCCGCGCGCCAAGATGATGGGCATCAAGGACGGCTTCGTCAAGCTCATCGCCTCCCGCGGCACCGGAACCGTCATCGGCGGCGTCATCGTGGGCCCCAAGGCCAGCGAACTGATCTTCCCGCTCACCCTCGCGGTCGAGCACGGCCTCACCGTCGACGAGGTCGCCGAGGCGTTCACCGTCTACCCGTCGTTGACCGGGTCCATCACGGATGCCGCACGCGCGATGCACAAGGTGCACTACTGACCCAGCACCCCGGCCGCATCCGCGACTAACTGTCGCCCGTGCGGAAACCTGCGCCCGGTACGCCGGGCGCAGGTGTCCGGTTCGGGCACAGTTGCGCAGCTAGGGGGGTGTCAGCCGACGGTCATGAGCAGGTGGCCGGAGGAGACCGTCGAGCCGACAGCGGCGCCGATGACCCCGACCACGCCGTCCTTGTGCGCGGTGAGCGGCTGTTCCATCTTCATGGCCTCCAGCACCAGCAGCAGGTCGCCCTTGACGACGGTGTCGCCCTCCGTGACGAGGATCTTCACGATGGTGGCCTGCATGGGCGCCTTGACGGCATCGCCCGTTGCGGTGTTCACCGAGTGAGCGGCGGTCCGACGGCGCGGGGCCGGCCCGGCGGTCTTCTCCGACGCGGTACCGGGCAGCAGCTTGCTGGGCAGGCTCACCTCGATGCGGCGGCCGTCCACCTCGACGACCACGCTGTGCCGGGCGTCGGAGCGAGGACGGTCCTCGACGGTACCGCTCCAGGGGGCGATGGTGTTCTCGAACTCGGTCTCGATCCAGCGGGTGTCGATCGAGAACGGTGCACCGTCGGCGGGGGCGAAGGCCGGGTCGCGCACGATCATGCGGTGGAACGGCAGCACTGTGGGCAGGCCGGCCACCTCGAACTCGTCGAGGGCGCGGCGGGCGCGTTCCAGGGCCTGTTCCCGGGTGGCGCCGGTGACGATGAGCTTGGCCAGCAGCGAGTCGAACGAGCCGGAGATCTCGTCGCCGGACTGCACGCCGCTGTCGACGCGCACACCGGGGCCGCCGGCGGCCTTGAAGACGTGCACCGGGCCGGGGGCGGGCATGAAGCCGCGGCCGGCGTCCTCACCGTTGATGCGGAACTCGAACGAGTGGCCGACGGCGATGGGGTCGTCGTAGTCCAAGGTGCCGCCCTCGGCGAGCCGGAACTGCTCACGGACCAGGTCGATGCCGGTGACCTCCTCAGAGACCGGGTGTTCCACCTGCAGGCGGGTGTTCACCTCGAGGAAGGAGACCGTGCCGTCCTGGCCGATCAGGAACTCGCAGGTGCCGGCGCCGACGTAACCGACCTCCCGGAGGATGGCCTTGGACGCCCGGTACATCTCGGTCGTCTGCGCCTCGGTGAGGAACGGTGCCGGCGCCTCTTCGACGAGCTTCTGGTGGCGGCGCTGGAGGGAGCAGTCGCGGGTGGAGATCACGACGACGTTGCCGTGGGCATCCGCGAGGCACTGGGTCTCGACGTGCCGGGGCTTGTCGAGGTACTTCTCCACGAAGCACTCGCCGCGGCCGAAGGCCGTGACGGCCTCACGCACGGCGGAGTCGAACAGTTCCGGTACCTCGTCGCGGGTGCGGGCGACCTTCAGGCCGCGGCCGCCGCCGCCGAAGGCCGCCTTGATGGCGACGGGCAGGCCGTGCTGGTCGACGAAGTCGAGAACTTCGGATGCGTCGGCGACGGGGTTCAGGGTGCCGGGCGCCATCGGCGCGCGCACCTTCTCGGCGATGTGCCTGGCGGAGACCTTGTCGCCGAGCTGCTCGATGGCCTCCGGGGACGGGCCGATCCAGATCAGGCCGGCGTCCAGGACGGCGCGGGCGAAGGCGGCGTTCTCGGCGAGGAAGCCGTAGCCGGGGTGCACGGCGTCGGCGCCGGAGCGGCGGGCGATGGAGAGGATCTTCTCGATGACGAGGTAGGTCTCGGCGCTGGAGGTGCCGTCGAGCCCGTAGGCCTCGTCGGCGAGACGGGCGTGCAGGGCGTCCCGGTCCTGGTCGGCGTATACGGCCACCGAGAGGATGCCGCTGTCCTTCGCCGCTCGGATCACTCTGACGGCGATCTCGCCCCGGTTGGCGATGAGGACCTTCGTTATACGCGACATAGGTACTGAGCCTATTGGTCCGAACCCCCGCAATTTTGGTTCTTTCCCACAAAAACCGCGGCAAGAACACTGCGTGGGGCTACAAAGGCCCCGAAAGAACGGTCAGTCCGGTAGGGCCGAAGTGCCCGTATTCCACAGGCTCGGCCAGTCATAGCCCAGCCGGAGCACCAATCTGCGCAGGGTCGGCAACGACAGTCCGACGACCGTGGACGGGTCGCCCTCGATGCGGCTGATGTACGGCGCGCCGAGGCTGTCGATGGTGAAGGCGCCCGCGACGAAGAGCGGTTCACCGGTATCGATGTAGGCGTCGAGCTCCGAATCGGAGAGGTCGTCGGCGAACGTCACGTCGGCGACGGCGACGGCACCGACGGCACGGCCGGGCCGACCGTCGATGTGCTCGATCAGCCAGTGGCCGGAATAGAGCTGCCCGGTGCGTCCGCGCTGGGTGTGCCAGCGCTCCCTGGCCCGCTCGCTGGTGTGCGGCTTGCCGTAGATCACACCGTCGAGGACGAAGACCGAGTCCCCGCCGAGGATCAGCCCGTCGATGCCCCGCTCGGCACCGTCGGCCGCGACGGCCTGGGCCTTCGCCCGCGCCAGCAGCTCGACCACGTGGTGCGGTGTCAGGGGCTCGCCCAGGCGTTCAGCCTCGGCCGCCGCGACGGCATCCTCGTCGACATCGGGCGAAATGGTGACGGGTTCGATGCCCGCCGCGCGCAGCAGCGCCAGCCGGGCGGGGGAGGTGGAGGCGAGGTAGAGGCGCATGGAACCCTTCAGGCGGCAGGCAGATGTGGGATGCTCATTCAATGGGCACCAACACTAATCGTCAGGCAAGTCAGAGCACTCCAGAGGGCGAGATCGGCACCGAACTCGACCTCGATATCACCAACGTAGCCCACGGCGGCATCTTCGTTGCCCGGCACGAGGGCCGTGTGGTCTTCGTCAGCGACACCCTCCCGGGTGAACGGGTGCGCGTCAGGCTCACCGACGCGAACAAGAAGAGCTTTTGGCGGGCCGAGACCGTCGAGGTCCTGGACGCGGCCCCCGAACGTCAGCCGCACATCTGGGCCGCAGCGGCCATCGACCGGGATCCTGCCGACCGTGCCGGCGGCGCAGAATTCGGCCACATCGAACTGGGCCACCAGCGCGAGCTCAAGCGCCAGGTCCTCACCGATGCACTGCACCGGATGGCCGGACTCGACAGCGATGTCACCGTCGAGGCCGTGCCGGTGGCAGCGGATGCCTCGCCGGGCGACGCCATGGACGGCACCGGCTGGCGCACCCGGGTGCGCCTGCATGTCACGGAGACCGGCATCGTCGGCCCATACGCCGCCCGCTCGCACCGGGTGATCCCCGTCGACGACCTGCCGCTGGCCGTGCACGCCCTCGAAATGGCCGCGCCGCTGGACAAGCTGTTCGCCGGCGCCGCATCCGTCGACGTCGTCGCCCCCAGCGTCGGTGAAGTGCAGATCCTGGTCGCTGAGCAGGACGACAAGGGCCGCCGGCGCCGCACCGCGCCCAAACCGATCACCGAGCGGGTCGGCGACCGTGAGTTCCGGCTCGACGCCGCCGGTTTCTGGCAGGTGCACGCGCGCGCCGCGGAGACCCTGTTCGCCGCCGTGCAGGACGCCATCGACCCGGACCTGTTCGACCCCAAGGCCGCCAACCTCGACCTGTACGGCGGTGTGGGGCTCCTCGCCGCCGCCGTCGGCGACAGGTTCGGTTCCGACGTGCGCATCACCTCGGTGGAGAGCGACGCCCAGGCCACCGAGAACGCCGGCGCGAACCTCGCCGAGTGGGTCGGCGCCACAGCGCAGACCGGCAGGGTGGACACATTCCTGACCGGACTCACCCGCGACGCCGACGCTGCCGAACGGGCCCGTCTGCAGGCCGCCACCGTGGTGCTCGACCCGCCGCGCTCCGGCGCCGGCGGCGAAGTCGTCGACACCCTGGCGTTCCTCGCGCCGGCCCAGGTGGTCTACGTCGCCTGCGATCCGGTGGCCCTGGCCCGCGACGTCGCCCTCTTCGCCGGGCTCGGGTACACGCTGCGGAGCCTGCGCGCCTTCGACCTGTTCCCCAACACCCACCACGTCGAAGCCGTCGCCCTGCTCACCAGATAGCTAGTCTTAGCACCAAGAACGAAGACGAGAGATGACAACCGTGACCGTGACCGAGCCTGACACCGCGACCGACCTGGCCGACCGCCCCGTACGCGTGGGCATCGCCGACGACCATGAGTCGGTGCGGCTGGGCCTCAAGGCCGCCTGTGAGAACACCGGCTTCGAGGTGGTCTTCGAGGCCGCGACGGTACGCGAACTCGTCGACGGCATCGCCGGCCGCCCGGTGGATGTGATCGTGCTCGACCTGTCCCTCGGCGACGGGTCCCTCGTCACCGACAACGTGCACCTGGCCCGCGGCACCGGCGCGTCGGTGTTGGTGCACAGCATCGCCGACAGGGTCGCCCTGGTTCGTGAGGCCCTGGCCGCCGGCGCTGCCGGCGTCATCCCCAAGTCGTCGCCGACGACCACGGTGATGGCCGCCGTCGCCTCCGTGGCCCGCGGTGACGTGCTCAACAACCTCGAGTGGGCCACCGCCATCGACGCCGACCGGGACTTCGCCAAGGCCCAACTGGGTCGCCGTGAACGCGACGTGCTGCACCTCTACGCCTCCGGCCTGCCGCTGAAGATGGTGGCGATGCAACTGGGCATCGCCCACTCCACGGCCCGGGAGTACCTCGACCGCATCCGCGTGAAGTACGTCGAGGTGGGCCGCCCGGCGCCCACGAAGGTGGACCTGTTGCGCAGGGCCGTGGAAGACGGCATCCTGCCGGGTCTCGACCTGGAAGGCGGGGATGGGCGCTCCTAGTCCGGCCGAGGTCCTGCCGGTCCGGTCGTTCAGGCTGTCGCCGGGCCGGGTCGCACCCGAACAGCTCGGTGCCGACCTCCTCAACGAATCCAAGCAGCCGCGCAAACCCATCAGTCGCGCGCAGATCGAGCGGGTGGTGTCGCGGGCCGCCGGCGGCGTCGGCCTGATCTTCGCCCTGCAGACCTATCCCGCGATGCTCGGCCAGCTGGACAGCCTCAAGCCCGGTCTCGGAGTGGCGCTCAGCGTCGCGATCTTCGGCGGTCTGGGCGTGGCGACCATCGCCACGCTGGTGAAGAAATACGTCAGAGTCACCAGCGGAGTGTTCGCGGGGGTGTACCTCGTCGCCCTGATCGGCTGGCCGGCGATGCTGAACACCCCGGAAGGCACTCTCGAGGGCAAGCCCTGGCTCTGGTATCTCTGCACCGTCGCGACAGGTTTCGCCGCCGTCTCGTTCTCCAAGTGGTGGGCGATGATCTACACCTTCCTGGCCCCGATCGTCTACGGCATCGTGCGGGTGCTGCCCGCAGGCGGCGGCGCCGATCCGATGCTCGGCGCCCTCGACGCCGTCTACGCGATCATGCTCGGCCTGGTGATCCTGATCATCATCACGATGCTGCGTCAGGCCACCGCCGGGGTCGACATCGCGCAGACCAACGCGCTGTCCACCTACTCCGCCGCCGTGCGCCAGCACGCCACCGAGGTGGAGCGGGTGCAGGTGGACTCCCTCGTGCACGACAGTGTGCTCGCAGCCCTGTTGTCCGCCGCGGCAGCCGGCACGCCGAAGGCGGCCGAGCTGGCCGCCACGATGGCGGAGGACGCCATTGCCAGGCTCAACGAGGCCGGGTCGCTCCCGGCAACCGACGACAGCCTGGTTCTGTTCAGCACACTCAAGGACCGCATCCGCGCGTTCGCGGACCGGTTCGACGAGCCGATCGAGTTCATCGACTGCGAAGCGGAGAGGCTCAGTCTGCCCGCGCATGCCGGCGAGGCCCTCTACGCCGCCAGCGCCCAGGCGATCGTGAACAGCATCCAGCATGCCGCTGTCCCCGGCGACCCGGTGACGAGGTCGGTGCGGATGAACTCCAATCTGCTCGGCGGCTGCGTCATCGAGATCGCCGACTCCGGTGTCGGGTTCGACCCCGCCACCGTGCCCAGCGAACGTCTGGGCCTGCGGATCTCGATCCGGGAGCGGGTCGCGAAGGCCGGCGGTGTCGTCCAGGTGAGCAGCGGCCCCGGCCGGGGCACGTCGATCCTGATCGAGTGGCCGCTGGGCGAGCGCGGTGGCCGGGCATGATCTCCGTCCCGCGCGGGCTGATCCTCTCCCTGGCCGCCCTGTTCTCGACCTATCACGTGATCCTGGCCCTCTATTCGCTGGATGTGCCGGCGTCGCCGGTCCCGGCGCTGATCGCGATCGTGCTCTACGCTGCGGCCACCGTGGCGAGCCTGTGGCCGACCAGTCCGGCCCGGATGTCGCTCTGGTTGGGGTTCTTCAACGTGGCCGTGTGCATCGCGGTGCCTCTGCTCGTGGGCAGCCAGCTGGACGGGTCCGTGGCCGACAACGGCTACGCCACCTGGTACGTGGCCGCCGTCGGCACCCTGATGACCATCACGGCCACGCGCCGGCGGGCGACCCTCGCCTGGATCGGGGTGGGCTTCCTCATCGCTCACACCGTCGTCTGGGCCGGTGCGGGCTCCCTCGCGTCGATGGGCGTCATCGGCAGCGCCGTGTGGGTGTTCGTGGCCGTGACGCTGGCCAGGGCGCTGGCCAAGGCGGGCCGGGACGCGCGGCAGTACGGCCTGGCTGAACGGGAGGCCACCGAGTGGCAGGCGGCGCAGGAAGCGCACCTCTACGAGCGCCAGGTGCGCCTGGCCCAGACCATCCGGTTGTCGGCGCCGATGCTGCGCCGCATCATCCAGGAACGCGGCACGCTCAGCGACGGGCAGCGCCTGGAGTGCCGGTACCTGGAGGCCGCGATCCGTGACGAGATCCGCGGGCGCCGGCTGCTCAACGATGCCGTACGGCATGAGGTGATGGCGGCCCGGCGGCGTGGCGCCATCGTCACCCTGCTCGACGAGGGTGGCATCGACGACCTGGCCGGCACCGATCTGGAGGTCGTGCTGAACACTCTGGCCGACGCCATGGCCGCCACGACGGCGTCCACGATCATCGCCAGGACGGCGGCCGACGGCTCGGGGACCGCCGTCACCGTGGTGGGCATCAACAGCCCTGACCCGCGACTGAGTGCCCTCGGCCAGGAATCGCCCGACGAAGAAGTGGACCTGTGGTTGGAGATCCCGCGGGCCGTGCACGCGCAGGGCGCTTCGGCCGGCCAGCCGACCCGCCGGCACTGACCGGACATGCGAAAGGGGACCCACCCGGGGGCGGATCCCCTTCCGACATTTCCGTGTCAGGGCGACAACCCGAATGTCGCCTAGACGCGCCCCCAACACATTCGCCTGCTTACCCTAGTCGGCGAATGATTGGTCGTGTTGCCCGAGAGCAACACCCAGCAATACCAATAGTGCCGACCCGGCGATCCCCTGAAAAGTCGTCATTTAGGGGGACAACCGAGGTGCGGCGTCAACCGGCTCAGGCCGTGAAGCCCCGCCAGCGCTCGTCGCCCCGCGGCAGCGGCGCCCTGATGGCCCGCTGGCTGTCCTGCCAGGGGCTCGCGGGGCCGTTCGGCGTGGCCCGCAGGTTGTCCGACTCGGCGCGCAGCAGGGCCCGCAGGACGGCGGTCACCGCGGCGGCCTCCTGTTCGGAGACCCCCGTCGTGACGAAGGTGAGCTCGGCCGGGTCGAAGCCGGCGGGGTTCTCTGAGACTGTCATGGCAGCGCCGCCTACAGCGGGATGTTCCCGTGCTTCTTGGCGGGCAGGCTGGCGCGCTTGGTGCGCAGCGCCCGCAACGCCTTGACGACGGAGACCCGCGTCGCGGACGGTTCGATGATCCCGTCGAGCTCGCCGCGTTCGGCGGCGAGGAACGGGCTGGCCACGTTGTAGGTGTACTCGTTGGCGAGCCGGCTGCGGACGGCAGCGACATCCTCGTTGGCCGCTTCGGCCTTCTTGATCTCGGAACGGTAGAGGATGTTCACGGCGCCCTGGCCGCCCATGACCGCAATCTCCGCGGTCGGCCAGGCCAGGTTGATGTCGGCGCCGAGCTGCTTGGAGCCCATCACGATGTAGGCGCCGCCGTAGGCCTTGCGCAGGATCACGGTGACCAGCGGCACCGTGGCCTCCGCGTACGCGTAGAGCAGCTTCGCGCCTCGACGGATCACGCCGGTCCATTCCTGGTCGGTGCCTGGCAGGAAGCCGGGAACGTCGACGAGGGTGAGGATCGGGATCGAGAACGCGTCGCAGAACCTGACGAACCTGGCGGCCTTCTCACCGGCCTGGATGTTGAGGGTGCCGGCCATCGCGTTGGGCTGGTTGGCGACGATGCCGACGCTGCGGCCCTCGATGCGGGCGAAGCCCACCACGATGTTCGGCGCGAACAACGGCTGGGTCTCGAGGAAGTCGCCGTGGTCGACGATGTGCTCGATGACGGTCTTCACGTCGTACGGCTGGTTGGGCGAATCGGGGATCAGCGTGTTGAGCTTGAGATCGGAATCCGTGGTCTCGAGTTCGACCTCGCTGTCGAAGACGGGCAGCTCGGCGAGGTTGTTGTCCGGCAGGAAGCCGAGCAGGGTGCGCGCGTAATCGAGGGCGTCGGACTCGTCGCTGGCCAGGTAGTGCGCCACACCGGAGATGGTGTTGTGGGTCAGCGCGCCGCCGAGCTCCTCCATGCCCACGTCTTCGCCCGTGACGGTCTTGATCACGTCGGGGCCGGTGACGAACATCTGGCTGGTCTTGTCGACCATGATCACGAAGTCGGTCAGGGCGGGGGAGTACACGGCGCCGCCGGCCGCCGGCCCGCAGATGATCGAGATCTGCGGGATCACGCCGGATGCGGCGGTGTTGCGGCGGAAGATCTCGCCGTACTTGCCCAGCGCCACGACACCCTCCTGGATGCGCGCTCCGCCGGAGTCGAGGATGCCGATGATGGGCACCCCGGTCTTGAGAGCCAGGTCCATCACCTTGATGATCTTCTCGCCGGCCACCTCGCCGAGCGAACCGCCGAAGATCGTGAAGTCCTGCGAGTACACGGCCACCTGACGGCCGTGGATGGTGCCGGTGCCGGTGACGACGGAGTCGCCGTACGGGCGCTTCTTCTCCATGCCGAACGCGACGGTGCGGTGCCGCACGAATTCGTCGAGTTCGACGAACGAGCCCGGATCCAGCAGCTCGGCCACCCGTTCGCGGGCGGTCATCTTGCCCTTGGCGTGCTGCTTCTCGATGGCGGCCTCGCCGCTCGCGGTCACGGCTTCGTGGTAGCGCATCTTGAGGTCGGCGAGCTTGCCAGCCGTCGTGTACAGGTCGGGTCCGGTCGGGTTCTCAGTCACGCCGTTCACTCTACCGGCCTCACCCCGCACCGCCCCCAGAGCGTGTCGGCCCGGTGCCCCACCAAACCTGGGCAGAATTGCAGGAGTTATGATCCCCGCGGGGTGTGAGAAGAGGCGTCAGCATGGAATTTCCGATCAGCCGCGGCATCGGGGCACGGTTCGAGTACCTCGACGAGGCCGGCTCCACCAACGATGTGCTGGTGACCCGGGCCACGGGCCCTGATGCGTCGGCCTGGCCCGACCTGTCGGTCATCGTCACCGACAACCAGACCAGCGGCCGCGGACGGCTCGGCCGCACCTGGCTGGCGCCCAGCGGCAAATCGCTGGCCATCTCGGTGCTGCTGCGACCGCGGCTGGAGAGCGGCCCGCTGCCGCCGAACCGGTACGGCTGGTTTCCCCTGCTCGCCGGTGCGGCCATGACCCAGGCCGTGCGTTCGGTCGTGCAGGCCGCGGCGCCGCCGCCCGGCGACGAGGACGCACCCCGGCACGAGGTGACGCTGAAGTGGCCCAACGACGTGCTCATCGACGGCTACAAGGTCTCCGGCATCCTTTCGGAGCTGTTGCCGGATGCCAGCGGCCTGTGCGTCGGCACCGGACTGAACCTGAGCCTGGACGAGCACGACCTGCCCACCCTCACGTCCACCTCGCTGATGCTCGTCACCGGCAGCATCCCGAACGCCGACGAGGTGCTCGCCGCGTACCTGGACGCGCTGCGGAGCCTCACCGCGAACTTCCTCGCCGCCGGGGCGGACCCCGTGGCCAGCGGCCTGCACGCCGAGGTGTCCGCCCTGTGCGGCACCCTGGGCGCCGCGGTGCGCGTCGAACTGCCCGGTGGGCAGGACCTGGTGGGCACCGCTGTCGGGCTGGACGGGGACGGCCGGCTGATCGTGGAAGACCAGACGAACGGCGAACTACAGGCCGTCGCCGCGGGGGACGTGACCCATCTGCGGTACTGAATCTGAGGTATTAATGGGTATATGACCAACCCAGCGCAAGTGATGCCCGGCGTGCCGACGACGGCGCCAGAGGTGGTCATCGCCCGGCTCCGCTCGCACGCCAGGGCGCTGTTCTGGCCCACCCTGTTCCTGATCGGCGCGTGCGGCGTGACCGGCTACTACTCCGGAAGCCTGGCCGAGCCGTGGCAGAACGTGATGCTCCTGGTCGGCGCCGGCCTGGTCGTCGTGCTGCTGTGGTTGTTGCCGCTGGTGTCCTGGCTCACCCGGCGGTACACGGTGACCAGCCGCCGGATCATCTTCGTGCACGGCATCTTCGTGCACGAGCGGCAGGAACTTCTGCACAGCAGGGGCTACGACGTCACCGTGCGCAAGAACTGGCTGCAGTCGCTGTTTCGGTCCGGGACGGTGCGGATCAATTCGGGGCTGGAACATCCGTTGTCGCTGCGGGACGTGCCCGACGCCGACCTCGTGCAGCAGGTGCTGCAGGACCTGATGGAGCAGTCACAGAGCGTGATGGCCTCGCGCCGGCAGGAGCAGTCAGCGCTCGGTGACGAATTCGGCCTCCGCGCGGGACTGTAGCCGCAGCGCTGCCGTGCTGGTGGTCACCGGACCGGTGGCCGCCGTGCCGGTGGGCACCGCAGTCGCGTCCCGGCGGGACGGTGAGAAGACCCAATACCTGTACAGGGTGAAGCGGAAGACGGCTCCGAGCAGCAGGCCGATCACGTTCGAGGAGATGTTGTCGGCGATGACGCTGGTGTAGCCGAGAACGTAGTGGCTCACCCACAGGCAGGCCAGCCCGATTCCCATACCGACGAGGCTGACCGCGAAGAACTCCAGGCCCTCACGCAGGGTCTGTGACCGGCGGTCCTTCGAGAAGGTCCAGTACCGGTTGCCGACCCAGTTGGCCAGGATGGCGAGGACCGTCGAGACGACCTTCGCCCAGATCGGGCCGGAGGCGAGGGCCTCTGGGGAGAAGACGGTGGCCCGCAGCAGATTGAACACTGTGATGTCCACCGCGAAGCCGACGAGTCCGACCATGCCGAACTTCGCGAGCTGGGTCGCGAACGCCAGCACCCGGTACCTGCTGAAGGTTGTTCTCGACATGCATCCGTCCGGCCGATAGGTGAAAATGGAACGTGTAGCGAGAAAACGCGCTTCTCTCGCAGTCTACGTCCCGGCATATTCCTCATCCTGGGAGTTCCCGGCCCCTCGGATGAACGGTCGCACAGAAATTGGTGAACAAATGAGAACGATCGTTGGTGTGATCGGCGGAGGCCAATTGGCCCGCATGATGATCCCCGCCGCGGTGAACCTCGGCCTCGACCTCCGGGTCCTGGCCGAGGCCGACGGAATGTCCGCGCACCTCGCCGCGGTGTCGGTGGGGGACTACCGCGACCTGGCCACTGTCCTCGCCTTCGCCGAGACCGTCGACGTGGTGACCTTCGACCACGAACACGTTCCGCAGGTGATCCTCCGCGAACTGGTGAACCGGGGCATCAGCGTGCACCCCGGACCCGACGCGTTGCTCTACGCCCAGGACAAGCTGCTCATGCGGGAACGCCTGACCGAGCTGGGCCTGCCCGTCCCCGACTGGGCGCGGGTGGCCGACGCGGACGCTCTGGCGCAGTTCCTGGCCGATCACGGTGGCCGGGCCGTCGTAAAGACAGCCAGGGGCGGCTACGACGGCAAGGGGGTGCGCGTGGTGTCCCACGCCCACGAGGCCGACGACTGGTTCCTCGCGCTCGCCGAAGACGCCAACGGCGGCGACCTGCTGGTCGAGGAGCTCGTCGACTTCCGCCGCGAACTCGCCCAGGTCGTCGCGCGACGCCCGTCCGGTGAGATCGCGATCTGGCCCGTCGTCGAGACCGTGCAGCAGAACGGCGTCTGCGCCGAGGTCATCGCGCCGGCACCGAAGTCGGCTGGCCGGCTCAGCGCGCTCGCCGCCGACATCGCCGAGCGGGTCGCCGAGGGCATCGGTGTCACCGGGGTGCTCGCCGTGGAACTCTTCGAAACCACCGACGGCCGGTTGCTGGTCAACGAGCTCGCGATGCGGCCGCACAACAGCGGTCACTGGTCGATCGACGGCTCCACCACGAGTCAGTTCGAACAGCACCTGCGAGCAGTGCTCGACCTGCCGCTGGGCGACACGGCGCTCCGGGACCCCTGGTCGGTGATGGTCAACGTCCTCGGCGGCCCCGCCGAAGGAAGCATGGCGGCCCGGTACCCGGCCGCGTTCGCCGAGCAGCCGACGGTCAAGGTGCACAACTACGGCAAGGACCCCCGCCCCGGACGCAAGATCGGCCACGTCACGGCATCCGGGCCCGATCTGGACTCAGTCAGCTACCAGGCGCGTGCCACTGCGGCATATTTTCAGGACTAAAGCCTAAGATCGTCACCGTGCCAGACAACCTCGCGACTCCCGCCCCCGAGTCCGCCCCCTCCTCAGCCGCGCTCGTCGGCGTCGTCATGGGGTCGGACTCCGACTGGAACGTCATGAGCGACGCCGCGGCCATGCTGGCCGAATTCGGTGTCGCCCACGAGGTGCAGGTGGTCTCAGCGCACCGCACGCCGGAAAAGATGATGCGCTACGGCGCCGAAGCCTGGGGCCGCGGCCTCAAGGTGATCATCGCCGGCGCCGGCGGCGCCGCACACCTGCCGGGCATGCTCGCCGCGGTCACCACGCTTCCCGTCGTGGGAGTTCCGGTGCCGCTGGGCCGCCTGGACGGCCTGGACTCACTGCTCTCGATCGTGCAGATGCCGGCCGGCGTTCCCGTCGCGACGGTCTCGATCGGCGGCGCGCGCAACGCGGCCCTGATCGCCATCAAGATCCTGGCGACGGCGGATGACGCGCTGCGCCTCAAGCTGCAAGGCTACGCCGACCAGCTGGCCGAGCAGGTGGAGCAGAAGAACACGGCCCTGCAAGCGAAACTATGACGAGCGCCAGCAGCCCGATCCGGCACCCGAATTCCGGCTCCAGGCAGGTCATGACCCGCCGGGCCTGGTGGCTCGTGGTCCTCAACATCCTTCTGCCCGGCTCCGCCCAGGTACTCGCGGGAAGCCGCGGCCTCGGCCGGTTCGGACTGCGCGCCAGCCTGAGTCTGCTCGGCCTCGGCGTGATCGCCGGCATCGTCTACGCGCTGAACCCCGAGATCCTGCTCACCGTGGCCACCAACTCGATCGGACTGTGGATCCTCGCCATCGTGATGGTGTTCTACGCCCTGGTCTGGGTGGTCCTGACCTTCGACACCATCCGGTTGACCCGCCTCGTGAAGGCCCGGCCCAAGGCCCGGCCGTTCATCGCCGGACTGGCGACGGTGGTGATGGTCACTGTGGCCGGAACCGCCTCCTACGGCGCCTACGTGGCCACGACGGCCAGCGGGTTCCTGTCGTCGGTGTTCGCGGCCGGCCCGTCGGAGCCGCCGGTCGACGGCCGGTACAACATCATGCTGCTCGGCGGCGACGCCGGTTCCGACCGGTTGGGCATGCGCCCGGACAGCACCTCGGTGGTCAGCATCGACGCCGAGACCGGCAAGGCCGACATCATCGGGATCCCTCGCGACCTCGAGTACGTGCCGTTCCCGGAGGATTCCCCCCTGTACGCCTCGTACCCGGACGGCTACGGCTACGACGGCGTCTGCGACGTGGACGTCTGCCAGCTCAACTCGATCTACACCGAGGTGGAGCTCAAGAGCCCGGAGATGTACCCCAACGCGGTGGCCGAGGGCAGCGAACCCGGCATCGAGGCCATGCGTGACGCCGCCAGCGGCGTCACCGGGCTGACCATCCAGTACTACGTGCTCATCGACATGCAGGGCTTCTCCCAGCTCATCGACGCCCTCGGCGGCGTGGACATCACCGTGGCGGAGCGGCTGCCCATCGGCGGTCAGGAAGACGACCTCAGCGACGTGGAAGGCTGGGTGGAGGCCGGTCCGCAGCACATGGACGGTTTCACCGCCCTGTGGTACGGCCGAGCCAGGCACGGCACCAGCGACTACGACCGGATGTCCCGCCAGCGGGTTCTGCAGGAGGCGATCCTGCAGCAGTTCAACCCGGGCAACGTCCTCACCAAGTTCCAGGGTGTGGCCCAGGCCGGCCAGGAGGTCGTCAAGACCGACGTGCCCCAGGGCATGCTCGGCTACTTCACCCGCCTCGCGGCCAAGACCAAGGAACTCCCGGTGGGCGCCGTCGAACTGGTGCCGGCCAACAACGTGGACCCGACAGACCCCGACTACGACTACATCGCCGGCCTGATCGACGCCGCGCTGAACCCGGTCACGGAGACCCCCGCGCCCTGAGCCGTTGATCGGGCCCGATGGGCTCAGAGGTCGGCGTGCAACTGCCAGACGCGTTCGGCGGTGTCCCGCCAGCTGAACGCCCTGGCCCTGTCGCCGCCGAAGATGCGCAACCTGTCGGCGAGGGCGGTGTCGCCAAGCACCCGGTCCAGGGCGGCGGCGAGCCGATCGGGGTAGCCCGCCGGGTCGTCACGCTCCACCACGAAGCCCGCATCGCCGGCGGCCTCGACCAGGGCCGGCGCATCCGAGTGGATCACTGGGGTGCCGAAGTGGAAAGCCTGGATGATCGGCAGGCCGAAGCCCTCCTCGAGGCTGGGGTAGACGAAGACCGACGCCCGCGAGATCACCAGGGCAAGCTGCTGGTCGGTCAGGCCGTCCAGCGCGCGCACCCGGTCGGGAGCGAGGCCGGCCTCGTCGGCCACCGACGCGAGAGTCAGCTCACCCCAGGAATCCGGTCCGACAACAAGCAGCGGCAGCTCCGCGGCGCCCGGACGGCCCAGGGCCGTGATGAGGGCGGTGACGGCGCGGCGCGGTTCCAGGGTGCCGGCGGTGAGGATGTACTCGTCGGGCAGCCCCAGGGCCACGGCCATGGCTTCGGCGGCGGCGGAATTCGTCGGCAGCACCAGGCCGCTGCTGACGGCCCCGCCGATCACCCGCACCCTGTCGCCGAAGTCCATGATCTCGCCGAGCTGGTCGGCGAGGGCGTGGCTGGGCACCACGATGGCGTCGGCGTGCTTGCGGGCGCGTTTGAGCATCAGCTTGGTGCGGGAGACGGTGGTCGGGGTCAACGACTCCGGATGCGTCCAGGCGAGCACGTCGTGCACCGTCACGGCGACCTGGGTCTCGTCCCTGACTCTGTCGTGCCGGTGCAGCGGAGCGAACAGGCCGGGGGCGTGCACGAGGCCGCGGCCGGCCGAGGTCGCCACACCGAGCTGCCAGGCCGCGGCGAGTTCGCGGCGCGCCAGCGCCATCTTGTGCAGGCCCGCCAGGCCGGGCAAGGCTTCGGTGATCTGGTCGTAGTGCTCCGCCGAGGTGGCGGAGACGATGCCTTCGACCGCACAGTCGGTTGGCGCCGTGGCGATCAGCGACCGGGTGAGTTCCTCGGTGTACCGGCCGAGCCCGCCGGGAACGGGCGAGACCATCTGGTCAACGATGACCCGGAGGGTGATCATGACGGGGTGAAAGCGCCGTGGGTCGCGGCGTCCTCGAGGGCCTCGGTCCAGGGCCGCATCGGGGCCAGGCCGGCAGCGGACCAGGCGTCGTGCCCGAGTACCGAGTACGACGGTCGTGGGGCCGGACGCACGAACGTGCGGCCGTCGGTGGGCAGCACCCGGTCAGGGTCCAGGCCCGCGTTGGCGAACACGGCCCTGGCGAACCCGAACCAGTTCGTCTGCCCGGCGTTGGTGCCGTGGTAGATGCCGGCTGGCGCGTCGGCGTCGAGCATCGCCACGATCTGGCGGGCCAGGTCGACGGTCCAGGTGGGTTGGCCGAACTGGTCGGCGACGACGGAGACGGTGTCCCGGCCCGCGGCGAGGGTGAGCATGGTGCGGCCGAAGTTGGGGCCGTGTGCGCCATAGAGCCACGCTGTGCGCACGATGTAGCTGCCGGCGGGGTTCTCGGTGAGCACGAACTGTTCACCGGCGGCCTTGGTGCGGCCGTACGCGTTGAGCGGGTCGATCGCGGTGTCTTCGGGGTACGGCGTGCTGCCGGTGCCGTCGAAGACGTAGTCGGTGGAGATCTGCACGAGCTTCGCACCGCTGGCGGCGGCCGCGATTGCGAGGTTGCGCGGGCCGATGGCGTTCACCGCATACGCGGCGGCCTCGTTCTCCTCCGCCGCGTCCACCGCGGTGTACGCGGCGGTGTTGATGATCACGTCGTGGCCGGTGACGGCCTTCTGAACGGCGGCGAGGTCGGTGATGTCCAGCTCGCTGCGGTCCACGGCCGTGACATCACGGTCGGAGAGGGCGTCCTGCAGGTCGCGGCCGAGCATCCCGGCCGCGCCGGCGATCAGATAACGGGTCATGTCAGCAGGCTCAGCTCAACGCCGCGCGGGCCTTGAGGGGTTCCCACCAGGAGCGGTTGTCGCGGTACCACTGCACCACGTCGGCCAGGCCCTTCTCGAAGGGCACCTCGGGGGAGTAGCCGAGTTCGGCCTGGATCTTGGAGATGTCCACGGAGTAGCGCAGGTCGTGGCCGAGACGGTCGGCGACCCGGTCCACGTAGGACCAGTCCTTGCCGGTGGCGTCCAGCAGCAGCTGGGTGAGCTCGACGTTGGTCAGCTCGGTGCCGCCGCCGATGTTGTAGATCTCGCCGGCGCGGCCGGAGACCAGCACCATCGCGATGGCGCGGGTGTGGTCGTCCACGTGCAGCCAGTCACGGATGTTGTTGCCCTCGCCGTAGAGGGGAACGTGCAGGTCGTCGATGAGGTTGGTCACGAACAGCGGGATGACCTTCTCGGGGAAGTGGTACGGGCCGTAGTTGTTCGAGCAGCGGGTGATCGACACGTTCAGGCCGTGGGTGCGGTGGTAGCTGCGGGCGAGCAGGTCGCTGCCGGCCTTCGACGCGGAGTACGGCGAGTTGGGCTCGAGGGCGCGCTCTTCGTTCCAGGAGCCTTCGGCGATGGAGCCGTAGACCTCGTCGGTGGACACGTGCACGAACCTGGGCAGGTTGTTGCGCAGTGCCGCGTCGAGCAGCTGTTGGGTGCCGAGCACGTTGGTCTCGACGAAGATCGAGGCGTCCCGCACGGAGCGGTCCACGTGGGATTCTGCGGCGAAGTGCACCACGGCGTCCAGGCCCGGGAACAGGGTGTCCAGCAGAGCGCCGTCGCGGATGTCGCCCTCGACGAAGGTGTAGCGGTCAGAATCGGCCACGGGGGCCAGGTTCTCCAGGTTTCCGGAGTAGGTGAGGGCGTCCAGGACGACGACTTCGGCGCCTTCCAGGCCCGAGTAAGCGTCCTGCAGGGTGCGACGAACAAAGTTCGAGCCGATGAACCCGGCTCCGCCGGTGACGAGGATCTTCATATATATACGTGACCATTCCGTTTGCGTAAAGGTGCCTCCGCGATTCTACTGGACACGCCTTGCTAGGCTGGCAAACGTGCAGATTCGTGAACTCTCCGTCCCCGATTCCTACGAGGTGACCCCCAAGCAGTTCGGGGACGACCGGGGAGTCTTCCTCGAGTGGTACCGCTTCGACAAGTTGTCCGAGGCGGTCGGGCACCCGCTGGACCTGCGTCAGGCCAACACCAGCGTGTCCAGCCGCGGCGTCGTGCGCGGCATCCACTTCGCCGACATCCCGCCGGGCCAGGCCAAGTACGTCACCGCCACGCACGGTGCGATCATCGACTTCATCGTCGACATCCGGGTCGGTTCGCCCACCTTCGGCCAGTGGGACTCCGTACTGCTGGACGACGTCGACCGTAAGGCCGTCTACATTTCCGAGGGCCTCGGCCACGCTTTCGTCGCCCTGACCGACAAGGCCACCGTGAGCTACCTGGTCTCCTCCACCTACACCGCCGGCGCCGAGCACGGGATCAACCCGCTCGATGACGAGGTCGGCCTGATCTTCCCGTCCTCGGCCGGAGAGCTGCTGCTCTCGCCGAAAGACACCGACGCACCCAGCCTCGCCGAGGCCGCCGCGAGCGGACTGCTGCCCACCTGGGACGCCGCCCGCGCCTACTACCAGTCGCTCAACGAAGGGAACTAGACCATGCGCGGAATCATCCTCGCCGGAGGCTCAGGAACCCGCCTCTGGCCGATCACCAAGGGCATCTCCAAGCAGTTGATGCCCATCTACGACAAGCCGATGATCTACTACCCCCTCTCGACGCTGATGATGGCCGGTATCCGCGAGGTGCTCATCATCACCACCCCCGAGTACAACGACCAGTTCAAGGCCCTCCTCGGCGACGGCAGCGAGCTCGGCATCCGCCTCGAATACGCCGTGCAACCCTCCCCGGACGGCCTCGCGCAGGCGTTCACCATCGGTGAGGACTTCATCGGCGATGACAGCGTCGCCCTGGTGTTGGGCGACAACATCTTCCACGGCGCCGGCCTGGGCTCGGCGCTCCGCAACAACGCCGACATCGACGGCGCCCTGATCTTCGCGTACCACGTGTCCAACCCCACCTCCTATGGGGTCGTGGAGTTCGACGACGACTTCACCGCCGTGTCGATCGAAGAGAAGCCGACCAAGCCCAAGAGCAACTACGCCGTGCCCGGGCTGTACTTCTACGACAACTCCGTCGTCGAGATCGCCAAGTCCATCGAACCCAGCGCCCGCGGCGAGCTGGAGATCTCCACCGTCAACGAGCGCTACCTCAACCAGGGCAACCTGCACGTGCAGGTCCTGGACCGCGGCACCGCCTGGCTGGATACCGGCACCTTCGAATCGATGATGCAGGCCTCCGAATACGTGCGCGTCATCGAAGACCGACAGGGCCACAAGATCGGCTGCATCGAAGAGATCGCCTGGCGCGCCGGCTGGATCGACGACGCCCAGCTGAGCCGTCTCGCCGCCCCGCTCGCCAAGAGCGGTTACGGCGTCTACCTGAACGGGCTCCTGAAGAAGGACTAGCCAGCCCGCCGAATCACCTCAAAGGCCCCGTGGATGCGATCCACGGGGCCTTTGCGGCATCTCGGCAGCGGGGCGTCAGCCGCCGGACTGGATGTGGGCGAGGACGTCGTCCATAGTGGCCTTGATCCCCGCGGGCAGGCTGGTCAGCTGCCGCCGGTCCAGGTCGGGCCAAACCGTCGAGGTGATGCGCAGATCCAGGCCCTGCATCGAGGCCTCGGCCGAGTAGCCCAGCATCACATTCGGCTGGCCTTTGGCGAGGCTGCGGATCTGGCCGAGCAGGTTGCTGATCGTCACGGCCTGACCCGAGGCGAGGTTCTTGATCACCTCTGTGCGTCCGGTGGCGGCGGTGACCTCGAGCAGCCTGGCGACGCAGTCCACGACGAGTTCGGCGCAGTCACGCACGAAAATGTAGTCCCGCATGGTCTCCAGCGGCACGAAGATCGACGCCGGCTTGGGTGAGAACTGGGCCTTGGCCAGGTGCGAGATCAGGCCCTGCATCTTGCCCAGCTTCTGGCCGGGCCCGTACAGGTTCGCGATCCGGCCGGCGAGCACCGAGACCCCGCTGGCGCGGGAGAAGGCGAACAGGCTCGCCTCGGCGTCGAGCTTGAACCGTCCATAGCCCGAGATCGGCACCGGTGTGCTGCGCTCGTTGAACGGCGGATGCGCCGAACCGCCGTACACGCCGCCGGCCGAGGACGCGTAGAACACGGCGCCGGCGCCGGAGGTGCCCTGGTGGGCGGCGGCGGTGCCGACAGCGTCGAGCACCAGGCGCAGCTGACGCAGTTCCCGATCGATCGCAGCCGGGGGTGTGGAGGTGACGGCGTTTCCGGCCAGCCACAGCACCGCCCAGTTCGTGCGCTCGGTTGCGGCGGTCTCGAGCAGCCGGGTGGCGGTCGCCGCGGCGGCGGCCGCCAGGGCGTCGTCATCGGCCCACGGCAGCGGTTCTGCGTTCAGCAATACCCAGCCGGGGCGACGGCTGATCGCGGCGGCCGTGGCACCGCCAAGCAGGCCGCGGGCCCCGATCACCCAGACGTATGTGGTCACTTGGCCGCTTTGCGCGTCCGCCCGAGAGGCCCATCCGCCGGGTCGGTCGTGATGAGGTACGGCGGTTTGCCCATGGCCATGTTCACGTTGATGCCGATGTACTCGGCGATGATGCCCAGGGAGAACAGGATGAACCCGGCGCTCAGCAGCACCAGGACGCTGAGCGACGCCCAACCCTGGATGGCGATGTCACCGGCGAGCCGCTGGATGAAGATGACGACGGCGAAGATCACGCCGATCACGGCAAAGACCACGCCGAGCCCGCTGACGATCCGCAGGCCTCTGGTGCCGGTGGTGAGGATCATGCGCCAGAAGTGCGAGAACAGCCGGCGGGCCGAATAGCCGGAGCTGCGTTCGCCTTCTTCGCGCAGTTCGACCGGGGAGGTCGTGACGCGGGAGGCGACCCAGCCGATGGCGACGTCGAGGTAGACCCCGGAGCCGGCATAGGCGGCGACGCTGCGGCCGATGTTGCCGAGCATCAACCGGTAGCTCTGGTAGTCGGCGGCCGCGCCGGTGCCGGACAGCTTGGTGAGCAGGTATTTCGCGGTCTTCGAGGCGGCGTTGCGCACGGGTCCGTGTGGGGCCGGGTTGGTCGGCTTGGCGTAGACGACACTGGCCTGCTCGCGCATGGCGGTGTCAAGCATCCCGCCGATGGCGCGCGGGTCGTGCTGGCCGTCCTCGTCGAGGGTGACGATCCAGTCGCCACCGGAGGACGCCATGCCGGCCAGGGTCGCCGCGTGCTGACCGAAGTTCTTGCTCAGCCAGATGCCGCGGGCGAACGGAAAGCGTTCGGTGATGCTGCGGATGATCGACGCGGAGTCGTCCGGACCGTGGTCGAAGACCAGCAGAACCTCTTCAACCTGGAAGCTGTACCCGTCGGGGGTGATGCTCAGCCGGGTCAGCGGTTCGATCTCGTCGAGCACGCCGGTGAGGGTGCGTTCTCCCTGATAGACGGGGATGACGATCGAGATGCTGTGGTCGGCGACGTCGGGTTCTGCAGAGGGGAGTGTCACGGGTTCAGAACCTATCACACGGGCCGTTTCGTCGAACGGGTCAGTTGGCTGCGGCATCCGTCGTCACCGCCTTGGACATGCGACGACCGAGCCAGATGTAGGCGAGCCGGCGCAACTGGGCCATCACCCTGGCGCGGGCGTTGCCGATCCGCCGGTCGGTGCTGGAAACGACGTCGGGGCGGGTCTTCGCCATCCAGTTGTGGAACCCGATCGCCTGCTCGGCCTGCTCGGCGACCAGGCGCACGCTCCACTGGCTGTCGGAGATGCGGAAGCCGGCCAGGCTGCCGGGTACGCCGACGAACTTCCCTTCGAGCAGGACCATCGAATAGGAGGTCTCGTCGATCAGGTACGGCCAGCGCGAATCCCACCAGCCCACCTTCTCCAGAACGCTCCGGCGCATCATCACGCAGCCGGGTTCGCCGAAGATGTTGGTGCCCTGGGTGATGGTCTTCCGCACCGCGACGGCGCCGTCATGCACGCCGATCAGGCCGGCCAGGCCGCGGTTCTTCAGCACCGGTGCGCCGTTGGCGTCGACGATGTCACGCGGGGAGGCGGTCAGCACGGCGCCGGGCTCGTTCATGAGCGCGGCAACCTGCTGGGCGACGATGGTGGGGTAGAGCAGGTCGTCGCCGCAGACGAGTTTGATCAGCTCGCCGGTGGCCGCCTGGCTCACCCGGTTCCAGTTGCGTAGCGCGCCACCGCCACCCTCGGTGTGCAGCAGGGTGACGCGAGGGTCGGCGCTGTAACGCTGCATGACGGCCCAGGTGTCGTCGGTGGACGCGTGGTCGGAGACGATCACCTCGAGGTTCGTATACGTCTGGCCGAGCACGCTCTTCATGGTCTCGTCGAGGTAGTCCGCGTTGTTGTATGCGGGGATGACGATCGAGACGAGTGGAGAACTCGAGGGCACGGCTGCATCAGATGTCATGGTTAAAGTGTTGCTCGTTTCTTCGGAAGAACAGTGCCCTTACGATACCGGGTGGGCCTGAGAGGACCGTGCGTTGCGATTACCCAGCTGCCCTGCGCGACAATGGGTGAGCGGCTCGCTCCGCGGTGGCGCGGAATTTTCGATCTTCACCGCCTGCGTGGCACCCTGCCTGAACGCGGGTATGTGCGCCGTGACGCCGGATTCCGGCTGGGCGATCGCCGCCGAATAGAAGAGATAGGGCATTTAGTTTGGTCAAGTCGAGATACCTGTGGCCTGCCGTTGTGGTCGCTGCCGTCCTCCTCGGGGCGGCTCTCCCTCTCCTCGTGAACCGTGGATACTACTTCGTCGATGACACTCAGGCGGGCGCATTCGGCCAGTGGTACGAGATCGGTACCCGCATTTTGGAGGGTAATTGGTCGCTGATCAACCCCCTGGTCTGGCAGTCAGGTAACTACCTAGCCGAGGGGGCCTGGGGTATCTTCAGCCCTGTCCTGTGGCTAGTGGGTCTCTGGTCGCACTGGGCGGGTAACGCCCTGGTCTTCTCCACGGTTGTGAAAGTGATCTGCCTCGTGGCAGGCTCCCTAGGTACATACCTGCTCGCCCGCACTTTCCAGGTCACCAGGGCCTGGTCGGCCGCGGTGGCCGCCGCCGTTCCTTTTGCCGGTGTGACGTTTTACCTGGACGCCACAACCTGGGTCAACGGGCTGCTCGCGTGGAGCATGTGGGCGTTGGCCTTCGGCCTGACCCGCCGGGCGGTGTTCTGGGCGAAATCACCGACCCTGGCGATCCTCGCGTGCATCGGCACCGTCGGAATCGGCTACGTGCACGCGACGATCTTCCTCGCCATAGCCCTGCTCGCCACCATCATCGAGGCCTTCGTGGCCCGCCATCGGGCCTCGATCATCCGCGCATTCCTGATCGCGTTCGGTGCCGGATTCTTCGCCATCGTTGTGCACCTGCCCGGCCTGTTGACGGCATCCACATCCGGCCGCAGGCAGGACATCGTCAACACCGGCCTGCTTACGGTCGACTTGAGCGGTCTCGTCGCCTCCGCGACCGCGGTCGGGATCCCGCAAGTCGGCATGTACGGCGCTTACTTCCCATCGGCTCCGCTGGTCTACACGAGCTGGATGCTCCCGCTGTTCGCGTTCATCGCGTGGCGCCGGTTGATGCCTCTGCTGGCCACCCGGCTCAGTGTGGTCATGTTGCTCGGCGTGGCGCTGCTGGGCGTATTGTTGCCCAGCGACGTCGGCCCGCTCCGGATCCCGGTGCGCATGATGCCGTACTTCACAGTCGCGCTGCTCCTCATCCTGGCGATCGGCATGTCTCTCGCCAGGGTCGAGACCATCTCGCGGCGGCGTTTCCTCGCGGCCGCCGGCTACACCGTGTTCGCCGGCGTCCTCACGGTCTACCAGGGGCCGCAGCATGCGAAGGTCATCATGGCCGCCGTCATCGGGGTGGTCGCCGTGTTGTGGATTATCTACCGAATTGGCTCGCCCACGGGGCTGCCCGCTGTGCCGGCCCGCTGGCGAGATCGGGGCCGAAAGGCGCAGGGCTGGATCGTTCCCGGACTCGCCATCGCCGTCACGGTCGGTTTCATTTACCCCCAGCACGTGGTGCACCCCGCCGCGCCGCTACTGGACTACCAGGTCCCGCATCTTGTCGAGGACTACCGCGCGTTGCTGACCGAGGCCGAGGGCGACGTACTGGTCGTCGGCGGGCCGCTCAACTCCCAGATCAACTCCGCGGACTGGCCGGAAACGACCGTCGCCAACCTCTGGTATATCCCCGACGCACCCGTGCAGAACGCCTACACGTCAGTGTTCTACCCGGGCTATGGTGATGCCCTGTGCATGCAGTATCAGGGCGTCACCTGTGCCGACCTCCTGCCTAAGCTGTTCAACTCAAACACTGACACCGGCCAGGACCTCGCCGACGACCTCGGGGTCAGCTCGGTGCTGATCGTTAAGAGCACCGTCGAAGAAGAATTATGGTCTGTCACCCCTGAGGGCTGGCATGTGGCCGCCGATACCGAGCTCACGAGGCTGATCGTGCGGGACGAACCGGTCGCGGGCGCGGGAAGCGTCGTGTGGCACTCGGAAGGTACCCAGGTGACCGTGCTCAACGAAGACGACATGGGCGTCAGCTTCCGTGTCGACGAGGTCGGCCCGGACGGCGGCGAGGTCGCGCTGAGCAGAATCGCCTGGCCGGGCTACGTCGTCGACGGTGGCACGCTTTCGACCGAGCTGGTGAACGACTTCATGATGGGGATCGACATCCCTGCAGACTCCGCCGGCGAGGTCGTCACTGTTGCGTTCCGTGCACCGGGCTGGCCGATGCAGGTTGCTTCCGGCATCTTGCTCGTGATCCTGCTGCTGGGATGGGGACTGATGAGGTTCCTCATCCGTCCCCGTCCTACCGACCGCCGACCGCGGACAGGCTGGATCGGCGAGCTCCGCGACCCACTGAAAGAAGCGAACCGATGACCGCCCTACCTGCTGTGAGGGTCGTGGTCGTGGTCGTGGCCTTCAACCGTCGCGACCTGCTCCTGGAAAGCCTGGCCGCCCTGGCCGGTCAAACCCGCCGGCCCGATGAGGTCCTGGTGATCGACAACGCCTCCACCGACGGCACGGCAGAGGCCGTCCGCTCGGCGCACCCCGAGGTGACCCTGGTGGTGCTCGACCGGAACACCGGCGGGGCCGGCGGCTTCACCGCCGGCCTGGCCGAGGCCGTCGGGCCGCTCGGCGCGGACCTGGTCTGGTTGATGGACGATGACACCGTGCCCACCGAGACCGCACTCGCGGAGCTCCTGACGGCGCGCGCGCACGCTCCGGCGTCCACCAGGATCCTCGCGTCGACAGTGCACTGGACCGACGGCAGGGAACACCCGATGAACATGCCACGGGCACGGCCGTTCGCCGCGCGCCGATCCCTGGAGCGCGCCCGCGAGTTCGACTGCTACCCGGTTCGGTCGGCGTCGTTCGTGTCGGTCATGATCGACGCGCGCGCGGTCGCCGAGCACGGTCTGCCGGTCGCCGGGTACTTCCTCTGGAACGATGACTTCGAGTACACCGCCCGGATCCTGCGCGGGTCGACGGGATACCTCAGCCGACGCAGCATCGTGGTGCACAAGACCAAAGTCTTCGGCTCGACGAACATCGACCCCGGGCCCCGGTTCCGGCTGGAGGTGCGCAACAAGCTGTGGCTGCTGCGCCTCTCGCCGGCACTGTCCCCCTTCGAGCGGGTGCTCTACGCCGGCGCGACGGCCCGCAGCTGGATCAGTACCTTCGTGCATTCCGCAGACCGGGCCACGCTCCGGCACGGCCTCCGGGAGGGCCTGCGTGAAGGCCTCACCACCCGACCGGCCACGAACGCCCAGGTGCTTGCCGGGTTCGGCCGGGTGAGCGAGTCCGTGCAGGCGGCGGAGGCCGGTCCGGCCTGGGCGTCGTCGTGACGAGCCCCGGCCTGCCCTTCTCCCTGCTGCTGCCCGTCTACCTGGGGGACCGACCCGAGTACTTCACCCGGGCGTTCTCCAGCGCCGTCACCGACCAGACCCGTCGCCCGACCGAGGTGGTTCTGGTACGGGACGGCCCGATCAGCCCGGCACTGGCCGAGGCCATCAGCACGGCCATCGACGCCTCCCCGGTGGAGGTTCGCCGGGTCGACCTGGACGTCAACGTGGGTCTGGCCGTCGCGCTGACCCGCGGGCTGGCCGCCTGCCGGTTCGACGTGGTCGCCCGAATGGATGCCGACGACATCTCGCTGCCGGAAAGATTCGCCCGGCAGCTGCCCGCTATCGAAGCGGGCTGTGACCTGGTCGGAACGGGCATGCTCGAATTCAACGAGCTCGACAAGATCCTCGGCCGCCGGGTTCCGCCGGTCGGGCAGGCCGAAATCAGCCGCCAGGCCAGATTCCGCGACCCGTTCAACCACCCCACCGTGGTGTATCGCAAGTCGGCGGTCGAGGCCTCCGGCGGCTACCGCCATCTTCCGCTCATGGAGGACTACTGGTTGTTCGCGCGAATGATCATGGCCGGCGCCACCGTGCGCAACCTGCCCGAACCGCTGGTAATGTACCGGGTCGACTCCGGTGCATACGACCGGCGCGGTGGCTTTTCCCTGTTCCGCAGCGAGCTCGCCCTGCAGCGCCGACTGCTGGCGGACGGGTTCGTCACGCCCGGCCAGTTCCTCCGCAACGTGATCGTGCGCGGTGGCTACCGCTTCGTTCCGGTCGTCATCCGACGAGCGGTTTATCGCCGAATGGCCGTGAGCAAGCACACAGACACGCCCCAGTAGGATCGAAGTTTGGTCGAACTGGCCGCGCGTAAGTGAGGATGGGTGTTATGAACGTTGACCTTGTGGTTGTCGGTGCCGGATTCTTCGGCCTCACCGTGGCAGAGCGCTGTGCCAACGAATTGGGACTGCGGGTTGTCGTCATCGACAAGCGCGACCACATCGGTGGCAACGCATACAGCTCGGTCGAACCCGAAACCGGAATCGAGGTGCACCGCTACGGCGCCCACCTCTTCCACACCTCGAACAAGGTGGTCTGGGACTACGTCAACAGGTTCACCTCCTTCACTGACTACCGGCACCGGGTGTACACCACGCACAAGGGCGAGGTGTTCCCGCTGCCGATCAACCTCGGCACCATCAACCAGTTCTTCCACAGCGCCTATTCGCCCACCGAGGCCCGCGCGCTGATCAGCGAGCAGGCCGCAGAGGGCGAACTCGCCACGGTGAGCAATCTCGAGGACAAGGCCGTCGCACTGATCGGCCGTCCCCTCTACGAGGCGTTCATCAGGGACTACACCGCCAAGCAGTGGCAGACCGATCCGCGGGAGCTGCCCGCGGAGGTCATCAGCCGCCTGCCCGTGCGGTACAACTACGACAACCGGTACTTCAGCGACACCTATGAGGGACTGCCCGTCGACGGGTACACGGCCTGGATCGAACGCATGGCCGATCACCCCAACATCGAAGTGCGGCTGTCGACTGACTTCTTCGACCTCGACCAGGAAATCAACATCCGCGACGCCGTGGGCACGGTCCCCGTCGTCTACACGGGTCCCGTCGACAGGTACTTCGACTACTCGGAGGGTCCGCTGTCCTGGCGCACCCTGGACTTCGAGGAAGAAGTCATCCAGACCGGTGACTACCAGGGCACCCCGGTGATGAACTACGCAGACACCGACGTCGCGTACACCCGCATCCACGAGTTCAAGCACTTCCACCCAGAGCGGGACTACCCGAACGACAAGACCGTGATCATGCGGGAGTTCTCGCGTTTCGCCGAGGAAGCCGACGAGCCTTACTACCCGGTGAACACCGCTGCAGACCGGGAACGCCTGCTGCGCTACCGGGAGCGCATCGCCGAGCAGCCCAACGTGATCTTCGGCGGCCGGCTGGGCACCTACCAGTACCTCGACATGCACATGGCGATCGGCGCCGCATTGTCCACCTTCGAGAACAAGCTCCGTCCGCTTTTCGCCTCGGGCGCCACGAACTGACCCGGCTACACTGGCAAGGACAAGCATGACCTTCCTGATCCTCGCCGCCACGGGACCTCCCGGTTCCGCACTGCGGACCTGGGCCAAGATGCCGCCCCACTGTAATGGGCGACGACCCTTGCTTCACCACACTCCCGAACGCGCCGTTGACGACGTGCCCATCAAACGGGCCGGCATCCAGGCACCCGTGCCTGGAGCGGCCTGGCTGCGGGACGCGACGGTGCCAGAGCGCACACGTCGTTTCCTCGAGCCACGAGAAGCGAAAGTATCTTTTCACCATGTCTGACATCCTCTCGAACGTCCTCGGCAGGCCTGCCCTGTTCACCGCGGACCTCTCGCCGGAGACCGCCGAACGGCTGAGTGCAGCACTCAGCGCGCGCCAGCAAGCGTTATTGGTCTCCGCCGTGAACTTCCACGCACTAGACAATCCGGGCCTAGCCCTACGGATCGTTGTGCACATCGCCGGCGCGGGTGGGATGGCCCACCTGACGGATGCGGGTACTCGCCACACCAAAGTCACCACCGGGGCCACGAAGGTGGGGGAGTTCACCGCCCGGAGTTCGGTCTCGGGTTCACCGCACCCGCACTACACCCACCACCGCAAGGGCTGGCTGACCGATCCTGAAACCGGGGTGCGCAACATCGTTCTCGACGCCGAGCGCGAACCAGGTGCCCCATCGGCCAACGGGCGGGCCAGCCTCTACTGGAGGCTGCGCGGTGGCGTGGAACGCCGCTACCCGTTTGAGTACGACCGGATACGCCAATGGCTGCTGCGGGGCCGGGAATCTTCGCTCAATTCGGTGGTCGTGGATCGCCGGCTCGTAGACGTGACCGGCATACCCGCGGGCGAACCTGCGGCAGGCGGGGAAAGCGCCGTCATTTTTGGTGTGCACTGGCTCGAGTTGGGCGGTGCTGAGCGCTGGGCTATGGAGTCCATCGCACTCGCCACGGCAAAGGGTCTGCGCCCGATCGTCATCACTGACGTGCCGTCAGCGCATCCGTGGATAACACGCGCGGAACTGGGCGGTGCCATCGTCCTTGCCCTGACCCACCCCATCGAACAGCCCGAGCATTCGGAGCCGGTGCTCGAGGCGCTCGCCATGAACTTCGATATCCGGGGCGTGTTCGTGCATCACAGCCGGTGGGTTTACGACCGGTTGCCGTGGCTGCGCAATCGGCTGCCCGGCATCCAGGTGGCCTCTACCCACCACATTCTCGAATACAACGGCGGCGGGTACCCCGCCATCGGCGCTGCCTTGGACGAATTCATCGACGTGCACCACGTGATCTCCCCGCAGCTGGAGGATTGGCTGGTTCGGGTGCAGGGCATCCCCCCGGACAAGATCGCCCTTGCCCCCCTCATCGGGCTAACCACGACCGGAAGTGTCGCTGTCGCCGCGCGCCCGCGCGCCGACGAGTCCGTCTTCACCCTGGGCTTCATCGGCCGATTTGCGGCTCAGAAACGCCCCTACCTGTTTACGAAGCTAGTCAGGGAGCTACACGCCATCGACGGGCTCTCCGTGCGCGTGGTCATCCAGGGCGGTGGGGAACTCGAGCACTTCCTTCGCCGCGACATCGACAGCCACGGACTGTCCGGCATCGTCGAGTGGGTCGCCGAGGGAGCGCCTGTGAGCAACACGCTCGCGCGGGTCGACTGCCTGGTCCTGAGTTCCCAGAACGAAGGACTCACCTTGACGACCCTCGAGGCGCTTGCCGCCGGGGTCCCCGTAATCTCGACCGACGTCGGCTCCCAGCGCACCGTCATCGTGCCGGATGCCCTCGTCGCCCGCGACCCAGGTCGTTTCCTGGCAGAGGCGAGCGCGATTGTCGTCCGGATGGCCGAGTCCGAGGTATACCGCGTCGACGTTTGGCGTCGAGAAGTCGCCCTGGCCCAGGAATTCACCGAGTATGAAAGCGCCCACGATTGGGCCGGAAAGCTGTTCGAGTTATGGATAAAGTAAGCGCCGTCGTCGTCACCTTCAACAGGCTCGCGAAGCTCAAGACGGTGATCGCCTCCATCGAAGCCCAGACCTTCGCGCCCACCCGCCTCATCATCGTGGACAATGCGTCGACCGACGGCACCGCGGAGTACCTCGGTAAGCTGACGACCAGCATCCCGCTCGAGGTGATGTCCCTGCCCACGAACACCGGCGGGGCAGGTGGATTCTCGGCGGGCATGGAACGCGGCTATCAGCTCGGCGCCGATTTCGTCTGGATCATGGACGACGACTGCTACCCGCAGCCCGACGCCCTCGAGAAGCTGCGTGACGGCTTCGTCGCCGCCGTCGCCGAGCTCGGCCCCGAGGTGCCGTTCTCCTGCTCGTTGGTCAACTACATCGACGGCGCCATCTGCGAGATGAACAATCCGGAGCCCACCTGGGACTGGGCCAGGCTCGTGTCCAAGGGTCAGCGTTCGGTGACGGTGAAGAGCTGTTCCTTCGTGTCGGTGCTCATTCCCCGTTGGGTGATCGAGAAGCACGGCCTGCCGTACTCCGAGTACTTCATCTGGTTCGACGACCACGAGTACACCCTGCGCATCACCCGAGCCTGCCCGGGTGTGCAGGTCCTCGACAGCGTTGTCGTGCACGACATGGGCGACAACAAGGGCGTCAACTTCGGCTTGATCGATGACGCCAATGCGTGGAAATTCGCCTACGGCATCCGCAACGAGGCGTCGTTCAGGCTGCACCACCAGAGTCTCTTCGCCTACCTGTATTTGTGCGCCCGGGTGGCCCTGATGATGCGGCGGGGCCGGGTCGCCGGCAAGCTGCAGCGCCGGATGTACGGTCGCCTGCTGGCCGGAATCCGGTTCAACCCGGCCGTCGCTTTCCCCGCAACTGCACGGAGATAGTGGCCGAAGTCCTCATCTGTCGGCGGAGTATCGCTGTTCACCGTCCCGGGCGAACTTAGGGACTTCGATGCCTTTGGCTCGCGGCTCAGCTTCTGCCAGGCGTCCTGAGTGCGCAGTCGTCAGCCGGCTCCGGCTCGGCGGGATCCACCGGTACTAGCTGATCCGGTCGCGCAGTACAGTGCCGAGTAACTCCGCGTGCCAGACCCTTCAACTCCCTTCGCAGATGGGCAGTTTATGAGGTATCGGAGATCGCGAGAAATACGTCGACGCCCACATAGCCGCCGGTGACTCGAGTCGGCCAGAAGTGGTTCATGACTACCAGGACGACTGCCATATCGCGCAAAGCTTGGATGTCTGCCCGGACCGCGCGGGTGCGCAGATCCCGCGCGCTTCGATGCTGCGGTGCACTTGGGACGTGCCGTCGGGCAGACCTGATCCGCGTTTGCTCGACAACAGAGATTGTTTCCTCTAGTTCTCTGATCTGCAGTCGCTTCGACGCCTCTGGATTCGCGATGCCAGCCTTGCGGTGTAGGCGGGACGGGCCGCACACAGATCTTGGATGAGCGTGGCACGTCGTCGGAGACGGACTGGACAAGCAGATGGTGAAACGTGGCGCGCGTCTCCGCCACTTCGAAGACACCCCGTAACAGGAGGCTTCACGATCAGTGCCAGCCGCAGCGGAGGTGCAGCGCGAAACTGTTGGCGGGCATTGTTACAGCTAGGCGGCGGTGCGGTTGGAGCGGCGGCGCAGGTGGCCGATCACGACGAGGATCGTCCAGATGAGGATGCCACCCATAGCGGTCAGCCAGGCCGTCAGCTCGATGGCCCAGCCTGGCGGCTGGAACGTCACGGTGACGATTTCACCCTCCGAGGACTGCGGGATATCCAGCCCAAGGAGAAAGCCGTCTACAGGCGCCGCGGTGAGCGTGGCGCGCTCCGCCGAGTATCCCGGCCAGGCCAGTCTGCTCAGGGCCACGGTCCCCCCCTCAGAGGCGACTGAGAGTACCTTCATCGTGACGGAGGTGTCGGTTTGGGAGAGCGTCTCGACGCTGGTGCCCTCGCTCGTCCACACGACGCCGCCGGCCGGACCTACAGGTTCGTCCCGGCTCCAGACTACGGTCAGCCCGGTATCCTCCACCAGACTCCAGCCCTCAGGGGGCGTGTCCCACGTCACCGTCTCATTCTCGGTCTCTGTGCCCGTGCCGGAGTCAGTCGCAGATTGCTCGTTCTCAAACGAGACTTTGAGGATCTGGATGTTGTCGATGGACAGCTGGTCAACAAGCTGCATACCCGTGGCATCTCGGGTCTCGAACAAAGTAGTCAAAAGCCCGGGGCAGGTGCCGCCCAGATACTGCAGGCACATCGTCGCGTTGTACTGGGAGAAGCCGATGAGCTGATACCGGTTTTGCACGGCGGCGGGGCTGAGGTACCACGTGTTCGCCATCAGGGTCTCCCGCCAAGCCGCAGGGTCGCTCTGGTAGTCCACGGGATCGCCCACAACAATGACGTCGCCGTCGATTCCGGCGAGGACTCCTTGAGGAATGCTGGTGTCGGCGGGGACATTGTTCATCGACAGAGGGCTGGAATGGGTGTCATAGTGCTGCGCAGCTGTGAGTACCAGGCTGCCGGCGACGACAACAGCGGCAACGGACGTCCAAGCTGCTGACGGTACGGCGTCGGCCCGGCGGATCAGCCACCAAATTGCGGCGAGGCCGCCAATCGCGATCGCGCCGGCCGCGAAGAGAGCGAGATAGTGCGGCGGCAATTGGGCCCATGAAAGGTATACCGCGGCGACGATGAAGAGTGAGGCCGCGACCAGGCGCTTGCGTCCGGGGTGCCTGATGGCGGCACGACTTAGGGCGACCACCGTGAGCACGATCAAAGTGAGGGCGAGATACGGCATGAACCGCACCGGGTACCGCAGGGGTCCAAGGATGGTTGGCAACAGTACGTACGCTAGCGCCAAGCCCATGACAATGGTCAGGTCGCGCACATGGGACCGGTTGGCCATGGCCTTGCGCCAGTCGACGAATAGCAGGACGGGAAGGAACCAGGCGACGTAGACGACCGGCGCGGTCGCCGTCGGACCGGTCCACCACCAAGATGCGACCTGGGGGTAGCCGGTAGCGATGGTGGAGCTGAGAAGACCGCCGAGATCGACACTCATCATGCCGTCGTTGCCCATGATGCTGACTGCGCGGTTGGTGACGGAGGCCGTCAGGACGCCGGGCAGGAAAACCGTGATGGCCACGAGAACGAGTGCGACCCCGACCCCGACAACACGGAGCGCCTCGGGCCATCGGCGCCGAATGAGGGAGTCGATACCTACGGCCAGCAATACGAACCCGATGGCGAAGGTGCCCTGCAGGTAACCGACGGTGACGATCAGATAGCCGACCAGGAAAGCCGGCAGGGGGTTGGCGGAGTGTTGTGTGAGCCTGCGCAGCGCGACCCAGAAGTACGGAACTAGCGCCCAGACCAGGAGTCCGGTTACCCATGAGGGGGCATCGAAATACATGGTGAAGCCGTTCAGAGTGACGGCGAACCCGGCGACGTAGGCCAGCGGGGGGGCGGTCTTGTACGAACGGGCGAGGAGATACACGCCGGTTCCGGCGAGCATGAGCATCAGAACCTTGAGCACAGTCATGAAGACGACGGCATTTGAGCAGAGGTACGCGGCGACGCCGATGAGCATGATAAGCGGGTTCCAGGTGCCCCATTGGCCTTCCGCCAAGTAGTTTCCACTAGACCACACCGAAGGATTCAGGACCGGGATCTTTCCCGCCAGTAAACTCTGCCCAATGTGGTACCACACGCCGAACGCGCCGTTTTCCGAATCATCCTGGAAATAGAAGCGTCGGTTCCAGATCAGTGGGATCACTGCGAGGAACCCCACTGTCACGGCTGTGAGTGCGAACCACTTGAGGTCGGCAAGCCTATGCGGGCCGGTGCGGTTCATGGTGATGGTGTCCTTTGTCAGTGAGGTTGGTGTCGTGGTGACTGACATCAGTCAGTGACCAGCGCGTCGGGGGCGACGGGTGCTACTTCGCCGTTCCGTGCGACGGCGAGATACACGCCGTGCAGGAGAACACCGGCGGCCGGTCCGACGAGCAGCGCGAGCATGGTGCGCTCGAGGAAATCGACGGGCAGCAGCAGGCAGACCACGGTGGTGAGGGCGGCGACGACCCAGCCGGCGGTGAAGGCGCTGTGCGCGTTGCGGGAGAGCACCGCGGGAGCGCTCACGCACAGCGCACCGACGAGCGCGGAGGAGGCCACGAAGGTTGCGATGACCCAGCCCTCTGGCACGCCCTGGCCGGGGAAGAGGAAGGCGAACACGGCGGGACCGGCCAGGAAGCCGAGGACGGCCAGGACGGCGCCCAGACCCAGGACCAGGGCCTCGAGCTGCAGCAGCGATCGCCAGAACCGGTCCAGTCGACCGCGGAAAAAGACGATGAGGAAGCTCTGCAGGGCCATCCCCACGACGATCAGCGGAGCCCGGGTCAGGGTGGCCGCGAGAATGACGAGGCCGAGTTCGGCGGCGGGCACCGCCGGTGAGGTGAGACTGAGCACGAGCGGGAACCCGCTGACCATCAGGCCCATCGACGCGGCGGCGACGATGGTGCGCACGACGTTCCAGGTGAGAGCGGGCAGCGCGACGTCCAGCTGGGTCTTGCCGACGACGCGGGACCTGGCGAAGGGCCAGATGGCCAGCACGGTGACGGGGAACGGGATGGCGACAGCCCACGCGAGCGGAACTGAACCGGGCAGGAAGGCCAGCGCGATCCCGATCAGCACCAGCCGCAGCACGCCTTCAACGACGATCAGGCCGAAGAGGGCCTTCCAGTGGCCGATGCCGTAGAGCGACCCGGCCAGCACCGCGAGGGGCACATAGGAGGCGGCGCCGACCGCCAACGGCACGACCAGCGACCAGCCGTCGGTGGGGAAGACCTGAGCCTGCCAGAGCGGGGCGGTGCCCAGCACGAGCGCCAGGACGACCACGAACGCGGCCACAGCGAAGACGCCTGCTCGGTTGCGGTAGCTGGTGTTGCCGGTGTCGCGCGGATGCGTCGCCCTGGTGACCTCCTGCTGGATGCCCGAGAGCGCCGCGGCGACGAGGAAGATGAACGACCAGAACACGGCGAACACGGCGTACGGGCCGACGCCGATCACGGCGGGCACCAGCCAGGTGATGACGTACCCCGCGATGCCCACGATTCCGGTGGCCGCGACGATGAGGATGAAGCCAGAGGACTTCTGGTCTGCTTCCTCGTCGGCGCTCTGGGCCGTCACAGCGTTACGCACCGTTCCCTTGCATCGAGGCGACAGCGTCGTTGACCGCGCCGTCGAAGCAGACCTTGCCGTCGCGCAGCACGATCCCCCGCTTGCAGACCTGGGTGACCATATCGACATCGTGGCTCACCACGAGCATGGTTTTACCCTGATCGGTGAGCTCCTGGATCTTCTTCTTGCACTTCTCGCGGAAAGGGGCGTCACCGACGGCCAGAACCTCGTCGACCAGCAGGATGTCCAGTTCGGTGTGGATCGCCACGGAGAACGCCAGCCTGACGAACATGCCCGACGAATAGTGCTTGACCTCGGTGTCGATGAACTCGCCGATCTCGGAGAATTCGACGATGTCGTTGAACCGGCGGTCGATCTCGTCCTTGTTCATGCCGAGAATCGCGGCGTTCAGGTACACGTTCTCCCGGCCGGAGAGATCGGGGTGGAACCCGGCACCGACCTCGATCAGGCCGGCGACCCGCCCGCGGGTGAGGATCCGGCCGGAGTCGGGTCGCATCACCCCGGAGATGAGCTTGAGCAGGGTGGACTTTCCGGAGCCGTTGTAGCCCAGCAGGGCCACGGATTCGCCCTCCTGAACGGTGAAACCGATGTCGGAAAGCGCGGAGAAACTTGTCGTCGTCTTCTTCTTCTGAAGCTTGGCGATGAACGATTCCTTGAACGAGTGGGTGTGCCGAAGGATGAAAGTCTTGTCGACGCTGTCGATGATGATGCGCGGCAGGGCCGGATCAGAGGTTCTGGGCAAAGTGCCCCTCCAGACGCTTGAAGACGAGTTGCCCGATAGCAAGGATGATGAGCGAAATCAGCAGGCCGATCAGGCTGAACGCGGCCAGGTGTGGCGGCTGGGGCAGGGAGCCCGTCGTGGTGCTGAACCAGAAGCCGGCGTGGAACAACTCAACGGCGGAGGTGAGCGGGTTGGAGAGGTAGAGGTTGAAGACCCAGGGTGAGACCTTGTCGGCGACCATCGTCCACGCGTACAGCACCGGAGAGGTCCAGGTCGCGAAGAGGAGGATCAGTTCGACGAGGTTCTGCGCGTCGCGGAACGCCACGTTGATGGCTCCGAAGAACAGTCCGAGACCGATGGCCAGGGTGACGACGATGAGCATGCCGAGGATGATGCTCGCGATGCCGACCAGGGTGGGTACCCAGCCCGCGAACAGGCAGACGATGACAAGGATCAAGACCTGCGGGAGGAAATGCACGAAGGCGACGATCACGGCAGAGATCGGGAACAGTTCCCGGGGCAGATAGATCTTCTGCACCAGGGCGGTGTTGTCGACGATCGACCTGGTCGCGTTGCCGAAGGCCTCGCCGAACAGGTTGATCGCGATCATGCCGGAGAAGAGATAGATCGGGAAGTTGTCGATCCCCTTGTTCAGGCCGAGGAAGAACCCGAAGACCAGGTAGAACACCAGGAACTGGGCGGCGGGCTTGACGTACGACCACACCCAACCGAGAACCGAGCCGTGATAGCGGGTGAGGGTGCCCTTCCGGATCAGCAGCCGCAGAAGGTATCGGTACGACAGGGCGTCGATGATTCCGCGGCTGTGGCCGGGGACCGTGAACTCGCTCAGGTCAGCAGGAAATTTTTGACTCACTCGAACTGGTTCCGATCACTTGACTGCGTCAGGGACTGTGTGCTCTCTCCCGCGCGGGGCGGCCGGAGAGCTCGCAAGATTGTAGCTGCACTTGTTCAGCGGATGGTGCGGGCGGCGGGCCTGGCGAGCCGTAGCGCATCCGCGGATTCGTGAAGTGCCAGCTTAGACTTCTCAGTCCCCGCTCCTGAAATCCCGTTATAGGGGGAAGCGCGGATCTCGATCGCCCGCTAAGTTCACCGACACAGCATCACATGTGGCACCGGGAGGGCGAACCAGTGGACTCTGAGCGGTCGGCGGGGACATCCGTACGCGGGTGGCTGGCGCGCGGCGCGAGTGTTCTGGTGGCGGTGGCCGTGTTCGCGGCCACGCAGGCCGGCATGTACCTGGCGAATCCCGGCTGGTCGATCAACCGGTTTCGCGCCTTCTTCGAGCACGATCAACTGGGCTACCTGGCAATTGTCACGAACTTTTCTGAGGGGCAGTTCCAGGACGTCGAGCCGGACACCGAGACCGGGTCGAACACGTACCCGCGGGCGTACTACGAGTTCGCGGGACTGGTGGCGCGGGCGTTCGGGCTGACGCCGATCACCGCGTGGAACGTCACCGGCCTGGTGGCGCAGCTGGTGCTGGTCGCCGTGCTCGCCACGGTGCTCATTACGGCCGGAAACCGGTGGTGGATGGGCCTATTGGCCCCGATTCCGTTCCTGCTGGGAACCTTCGCAGTGTTCCAGGGCGACGGCTGGTACACCGAATTGGCGTCCCATGCCGTGCTCTGGGGTCCGTTCGCGGTGCTGCATCCGCTCAACGGTGAAGCCGTCTCCCTATCGATTGCGGGCATGGTGCTGCTCAGTCTCGGCTGGCTCTGGTGGTGGCCGCACGGAAAGCGCGTGCGCCTGTTCGGCACCATAGGGCTCAGCCTGGTGATCGGTCTGCTCGCAAACGTGCAGACCTACTCCTTCATCGCCGCGGTGTATTTCCTGGCCGGGGTCCTCGCCGTGCTGACCATCGTCAGCGGGCGCTGGCTGATTCTCGCTGTTGTCAGCATCGGCCTGATCCCGGTGCTCTTCGTCTGGGGTCCGCGGGTCGCCGCCGAGTTCGGCCAGCTGCCCGCCCTCGTGTTCGGACTGCTGCCGATGGCGCCCGGATTGGGGGTACTGATTGTGCGGACGAGGGGGGTCGTCGTGCTGTTTTTCGGTGCCGCGGCGCTCGGGGCCTCGCCGCAGATCGCTGCGACGGTCGGCGGGCTGGCCGCTGGTGACCCGTTCCTGTTGTACAGGGTTGCGTCGAATTCCCAGCTCGGGGTGCCGGCAGCCGCGGGCCTGCTGGGCGGCACCGTTCTGATCGTGCCGCTGGTCGGGATCGCTATCGCCGGCCTGATCCGGCGGCGACCCGAATGGGCCGCCTACGCGCTGGGCGGCGCGACGGCCTGGCTGCTGCTGGCGTCGAACGACCTGTGGGGCGCCAACGCGGAACCGTACCGGCTGTGGATCGATATGTTCTTCCTCATTGCCGCCACCATCCTTCCGGTGCTGGTGCTGGTGGCGAGGGACCTTCGGGCCCTGTCGGCGGGTCGGTGGGTGGGACTGGCCGGGTTCGCGGTGGTGGCCGTGCTGGCGTTCCTGTCGATGGGGGACTTCGTCCGCTTCGCCGGCTCGTTCCAGGCCAGGGCTCTCATGGACACGGACTCCGACCGGTACCGGGTTGCGGCCGGCCTCGCGAGGGAATCGGCTTCGGAGAGTCCGGGAACGCTGCTTATCGTGGGCCCGTGCCTGGATCCGCGGGTCGTGAAGGTCACCGCGGGGGTCCCCATCGCGTACTTCCACTACGGGATGGCGTGGCCGGAGGATTTCGGCGCGGTCAACGCCATCGTCGCCGCGGGAGGAGCCCTCGACCCGGTGGCGGCCCGGCAGGCGAGCGCGACCCTGGTGCTGACCGATGGGCGCTGCTCGAATGATTGGGCCGCACGGTACGCCGACATCCTGGTGCCGCAGTCGAGCGGGTCCTATGTCGCATCAGACGGTACGACCGCCACGCTGACCATCTCCACCATCCGCTGACCGGTGGGGGAGTCGGGCAGATCAGATCAGATCAGATCAGATCAGATCAGATCAGTTCGTTGCGCGGGCTGGGCGATAGCAGTCGGCGCCAGCTCTGGCCCTGCGCGGCCTTGACGGAGCAGATCAACAGCAGGAGCCAGCCGAACTCGACCAGCACGGTGCTCTCGGCCGCCGAGGTGACCAGAAGCACCACCAGGACCAGCGGCGACCAGACGTACACCACGGGCTTCTTGTTCGAGGCGAGCAGCCACGACCTGATGAAGGCCAGTGCCACCAACACCACGAACGAGAGGAACCCGACCAGGCCGACCTGGAAGTACACGTCGAGGAATGCGTTGAGGGCGGAGGAGTGCCGGCTACCGGTGACGAAGTCGAGCCAGCCGTACGGACTGACGTCCTGTGGCCAGATCCCGGTCCAGCCCCAACCCTCGAGTGGATGGACCTCCACCAGTCGCCACATCTCGCGCCACAGCGACGACCGGGTCTCGAATTCACTGCCGGCGTTGAGCAGGTCGATGATGCCGGTGCGGCCGACGAAGGCGAATAGGGCAGCGAGCACCGTGGCGCCGAGCAGGCTCAGCTGCAGCAGCCAGCGGTCCTCGGCTCGGGTGCGGCGCAGCCAGTACAGGGCCAGCGCGGCGATGCCGACGGCGCTCGCCACGACGACGAACACCGGGGAATGGGTCAGCAGCAGGCCGAGCAGGGCCAGCGCTATCGAGGCGGCGGCGCGGCCCGGTCGTACGGAGCGGGACCGCAACTCGATAATGAAGCTGATCGCGGCGATCAGGGATACCAGGCCGAGGGCGTTACGCGACCCGAAAACGCCCTGGATGGGGCCGAGCATGGTGATGTTGCCCTGCACGCCGAGGAATGCGATCGGTAGGTCCAGGAGCAGTCCGGAAAGCACTTCGAGGGCCAGGGACAGCCCGAGGAGCAGCCTGAGCACATCGCCGGTGGCTCGAACGATCTGAATGGTGTCGCGCACCAGGGCGACGTAGATCGCCAGGAACGCGAAGGCCAGCTGGTAGGCGACGCCGCTGACGGTCTGCAGCGCATACCCGCTCCACAGCACCGACAGTGCGCACCAGACCAGGAAGACCAGGATCGACAGGGGCAGCAGGCCGTGCCATTCGATGCTCTGCCGCCGGGCGATCATGGAGGCTGTCGCGAGCACGACCAGACACACCAGCGCGGCGAGCAGGCCCGGCCAGCCCATCAGGCTGCGCAGAAGGTGTGTTGAAAAGGCGAACCCGAGGATCAGGTGAGTGAGGGTGGCGCTGAACCGCGGCGATGCGAGCACCGCGGTGATGGCGTCGGGAACGTAGGGGGGCCGTGCGGGGCCGGTCATCGCCGGCCCAGGCCGAGCAGCTCCGCGTCTGCGCCGGCGCGCTTGGACCGCACGGCCAGGATCACGAGAAGCACCCAGCCGGATTCGACGAGGATCCGGCTTTCGGCCAGGCTCTGCGCGAGCAGCGCCACCGTGAGCAGGAGGGGCAGGATCGAGGAGACGGCGTAGGTTTCAGTGTCGGCGATGCCCAGGCGGGGCCTGTCGACGGCCAGGAACCAGGACCGCCACAGGGTCGAGAGGGTGAGCGCGGCGAAGATGATCAGGCCGAGGATGCCCAGTTGGAGCCAGACATCCAGCCAGGCGTTGTGGGCCTGCAGGTATTGCACGCCCTTGCGCACCGCGAGGCCGTCGAAGGGTTCGACCCACGGTACCCAGTAGCTCACCCAGCCCCAGCCCACGAGGGGGCGTTCGCCGGCGAGATCGATGACCCGGCCCCAGATGTCGAAACGTCCGGTCAGGTCTTCGCTCTTGCCGAGCATCGAAAGCAGTGCGGGCGAGAACGCGACGAGCCCGACCACCACGGCGGCCAGGACCGCGGCGGCGCTCAGGTAGAGCGGGCGCCGGCCCATCGGCGGCAGCCGACGGGCCCACAGCGTGAAGAGCAGGGCGATGGTGACGGCGAGGAGGGCGACGGACACTGTGGCCGACCGGGTCAGCCACAGCATGATCAGGGCCACGGTCACCCAGGCGATGCCGCGGCCGCGGGCCACGGTGCCGGCGAAGAGCTGCACGGCGAAGACGATCAGTGCCAGCAGGGCGATGAAGCCGAGCAGGTTGCGGCTGGCGACGATGCCCTCGATCGGGCCGCCTTCCAGCAGCAGTCCGCGCGACCAGTAGAACGCGGCCGGGATCTTGCCGGTGTATTCAACCCAGAACGGGAGCACCGCGTGGCCGATGAACACGGCGACGACGACCTCGAAGAGTATCGAGAGGCCGAGGATCCACCGCAGGGCGACCGCGAGTGTGCGCAGGAGCTCGGCCCAGGTGAGGCACAGCGCCAGGAACAGGGCGGTGATCGTGGTGATCCACTGCAGGGTGATACCGATCGCGCTCGCCCCTGGGTACGCCGACCAGGCGAGGGACACCGTGGCGACGAGCATGAACGCGGCCAGGGACTTCGGGAAGCCGCGCCAGGTCCACTCGGGCTTCAGGGAGACGAGGAGACCGATGCTGCCGACCAGAATGAACACGGCGATGGCGCCGAAGCCCCACCAGCCGAGCAGGTTTCGCCAGAACTGGCCGGCCAACACGCTGAAGAACACCAGGGTCGCGAACAGGCGAACTGTGAGGCGGCTCTGAACGGCGGGCATGTGTCTAGGGTACTGGGGCGACCTCCTCTCAACCTGCCCCCATCTTCTGATACCCTCAGGGGTATACCGTCGTGCCCCGCTCTCCGTTCCGAAGGGACCCCACATGACCGACATCTCGGTTACCGAACTCGCAGCCCTTTCCGATCCCGTCGTGGTCGATGTGCGCGAACCTTACGAATTCGAGGCCGGTCACGCGGCCGGTGCCATCCCCATTCCCCTGGGTGAACTGAGCGAACGGCTGGACGAGGTACCGCGGGACAGCCCCGTCTACGTCATCTGCGCAGCCGGAGGCCGAAGCCTGCAGGGCGCGGCATTCCTCGAACGCAACGGAGTCGAGGCCGTCAACGTGACCGGCGGCATGAACGCCTGGCAGCAGGCCGGCCTGCCCACGGCGCTGGACGGGATCCGGTCATGACCGAGTCGACTCCAGTGGCGACGGTCATAACCGACGACCAGCGTGCCGTGAACCAGAAGAAGGTGCTCAACCGGCTGCGTCGCGCGCAGGGGCAGCTGAGTGCGGTCATCACTGCCGTCGAGGCCGGTGGCAGCTGCAAGGATGTCGTCACACAGCTGGCCGCGGTGTCGAGCGCTCTCGACCGGGCCGGGTTCACGATCGTCTCCTCGGCGATGCGGGATTGCATCGCGGACCCCGACAACGCCGAATCACTCACCGTGGACGAGCTGGAGAAGCTCTTCCTCGCCCTGGCCTGACCTGACCTGACCTGACCTGACCTGACCTGACCTGACCTGACCTGACCTGACCTGACCTGACCTGACCTGACCTGACCTGACCTGACCTGACCTGACCTGACCTGACCTGACCTGACCCGGCACCCACGAGTTGAGGTGCCGTGGCTACTCGTTTTGTCGTCGGGTTTTGGGGTTGTGGGCGCGGTGTTGGGGTGGTTTTCGCCAGGTGCCGGTGGGGTCGATCCACTGGGGGGCTTTGACTTCGGGCATGCCCAGGACCATGCGGATGTGCCATCCGGAGGTGTCGATGTTGTGGTGGTGATACCAACACAGCAAAACCCCGTTCGAGACGTTGGTGGGGCCGCCGTTTTGCCACGGTGTCACATGGTGCACTTCGGTCCATTGCGGTGGGCAGGTGCAGCCCGGGATGATGCAGCCGCCGTCTCGGGCGGTGATCGCCCTGCGTTGCAGCGGGGTGAAGCACCGGACTTTATCGCCCAAAGCGAGGACGGCGCCGGTGCCGCCGAAGAAGATCGGCCGGAAGCCGCCGTTGTCGACCATCTGATTGATCGTCTTCATCGAGACGGGGCCCTCGACGCCGTCGATCCAACCAACCCCGACCCCGTTGATCAGGTCGGTTGCGTTCACGTGCACCATCACCGTCGGCGGCATCCCGCCCATGGTCGGGATGCGGGGGTCTTGGGCGACCTGGACGAGGATGCCGCGGAGAATATCGGCACGTTTCTGACCACCGTCGCGTTCATCGAGGATCTCGCCGGGCACGAGTTCGCCGGCCTCGATGCGCTGCTGCTCGTCCGCGGACGGGAACGCGGGGGCGCTGCGCGCGGACTGGAACGTATTGAACAGGTTCTGCATGATGCCCTTGAGCTCCGGGGTCACCCCACCGCGCAGCGGGTGCAGGCCTTGGCTGAGCTTGCCGAACGAGAACGTGGACTTGGCCTCGAAAACCGCATCGCTCGGCGCGGCGCCGTCCGGGTTCAACACCGCCTGCCACGTCGCCGCCATCTCCCGAATCCGGTCCGGCGGGAAGGTGAACCCCGCCGACGCACCCAAACGCCGGACCGGCCCCGCGCAGACTATTCCGGCGCCGGCGCCGGCCTCGGCGTCATCGGTGGCGGTGACGGTGGCGGTGGCGATGTCGCCGGGGCCGGGGGTGCGGCCGAACACGGACCCGGTCGCGGACTCCACCAGCTCGGCCTCACCACCGTCCACCAGCGACTGGTCGGCATCGAAGCGGCCGTGCACCTTGTAGTCGGCCAAACCCTTCACGATGTTCTCCGCCGCGTCAAGACCGATCTCCCCGGCCGCTAAGGCTGCGGCCACGAACGGGAACTCGGGCTCCAGGACCGTGCCGCCCAACATCCGCGGTGCGACCTTCTCACCCAGGGCCACCCGCCGTTTCATCTCCGGACCAGACATGCCCGTCAACCGAATCAGCAAATCCGTGGGGTGCGAGGTGCCCAACCGCCACGCCAACGACTCGGAACCCAACCCCGTACGAGCCCGGTAACCCACCACGGTCGCCGTGGCCACCCGGGCCGCATCCACCGGCCGACCGGTCCGCTCGACCATCTGCGTCAACGCGACCACCTCCGGGTCACTCAACGCGTTCACATCAATGGAGTCCATCACCGCCATCACCGTCCGCGCCGCATCATCCAGAGCCTGGAGCTTCTGACCGAACGCACCGGTATGCGCGCGCTGCACCCCCAGCAACTCGGCCGGATCCCGCCACTCAGGCCGCGGCTTAGACGGACCCCGAGTACGGCCGGCAGTTCCACCTGCAGCGGCGGCCTTCATATCGGTGGTGCCGCTCAAACTGTGGACATCCGGTGCGGGGAGGGGATCCGGACCGGCCAGGCCCGTATTCCAGTCGTGCAAGTTCGACCCGGTGGGAGAAGTTCCCGTCGGTGCGGTGGAGCCACTATCCAGCTCGTCGTCCATACCCCCATTCTCTCACGAATCGTAACTATATGCGAGGAAATGTCAGTAAAGTTTAGATGGAAATCGAATACATTTCTGCACTGAAAAAGGTTGACTCACGGGGTCTCGGCGGGCTCGACCGACGAGACGGGCGCGTTCCGAGAACTCCTGACGGGCTCGGCTTCGGCGACGCGCCCGACGGCGGCGGGGCTAGTTGAACCCGGCGCCGCCCTCGGCGAGGAAGGCGAGCCGGCGCAACGTCTCTTCGTTTCGGATCTTGATGGCCGGTTCACGCAGGAAGGAGGGGGCGAACCGGGCGGGGCCGGCGGTGGCGTCCTCTGTGATGCGTACGACGCATCCGTCGCCGCGAGCCTTCACATCCAACGCCACGTGGGCCTCACCGAGCGGCCAGCCACGAGCCTTGAACAGCGCGTGCCGGGGTGGATCCCACTCCAGAACCGACGTGGTGTCGTCGATCAGGGCGGGCCAGACGCCTACAGAGTGGTAGATGACGCTTCCTGCGATCGGCCACGCCGGGTCGACGTCCCGCATCCGGGAGGCCCCGACGACCCAGCTCGGGTATAACCAGCCGTCCGCCAGAACGGCGAAGACGCTTTCGGGCGGGCAGTTCATGGTGCGATGGTTAACGGCCACGGTGTCACCTATTCCTGATTGGTCGGGGAGAGATCGGGGGCGGTGCGCACCCCAAGGTCGTGACGAAGAGCGCTGAGGGCGGCGTGCCAGCCGGCCAGGCCGTGCACGCCCGGGCCCGGCGGTGTGGACGACGAGCAGAGGTAGACGCCGTCCAGGGGAGTGCGCCAGGGGTCCGGCGAGAGAACCGGCCGCCGCACGAGTTGGGTCATGCTCACCTCGCCGGCGGAGATGTCGCCGCCGATGTAATTGGGATTGTGCGCTTCCACGCTGGACGCGCTGCGAGCGGCGCTGGCCAGGATGGTGTCGCGGAACCCTGGAGCAAAGCGCTCGATCTGGCGCACGATCGCCTCGGTCTGGTCGACGGCGGAGCCGCGCGGAACATGGGTGTACGCCCAGAGGGTGTGCTGACCGGCCGGGGCGCGACTGGGGTCGAGGCCACTGGGCTGGGACACGAGAACGTAGGGTTCCTCGGCGTGCCGGCCGCGCGCGACGGTGTTCTCGGCTCGCCGGATCTGCGCCCGGGTGCCGCCCACGTGCACGGTGCCCGCCGCCCGCAGTCCGGCCGCCTGCCACGGCACCGGGTCGGACAGCGCGAAGTCGACCTTGGCGACGCCGTTGCCGTATCTGAAGGCGCGCAGCCGCCGCGCGTATGCGGCGGGCAGCTCGCCCTCGGCGAGGCGCAGCAGCGCCCGGGGCGTCAGGTCGAGCATCACCACGCGGGCCGGCGGCAGGTCGCTCAGCCGCCGCACCTCGGTTGACGTGACGATCTCGCCGCCGTGGGCGAGCAGGTCGTCGACCATCGCGGTCACGATCGCGCCACTGCCGCCGACGGGGATCGGCCAGCCGCCCGCGTGCGCATAGGTGGCGAGAGTGAGGCCTGCGCCGGCGGTGGCGATGCTCGGCAGCGCCCTGATCGTGTGCGCACTGACGCCGGTGAGCAGGGCTGGCGCCGTCTCCCCCGCGAAGCGCAGGTCCCAGAGGGGGCTGCCCTGCTCGAGAGCCCGCAGACCGAAGCGCAGCGCGGTTTCCGGATGCCTCGGCAGCCGCAGGAGCTGCGCACCGGTGAACTCCGCCACCCGCTCGGAGTGTGCCACCAGGGGAGCGAACAACCGGATCCAGGCCGCGCCGTCCCGGCCCAGCTCGGCGGCGGTGCGTTCCAAGCTGCGATAGGCCAGCCCGGCGGTGCCGCCCGGCAGCGGATGCCCGTAGGAGACCTCGGGGACGACAAGTTCGATCCGGTCCGCGAGCCCGAACCGCTTGAAGAACTCGGAGGCCAGCGCGAGCGGGTGCACGGCGGAACAGACGTCGTGGTGGAAACCCGGCAGGGTCAGCTCCGCGGTCTCGGCGCCGCCGCCGACGGTCGCGGACCTCTCGTAGACCCGCACCGAGAGGCCGGCCCTGGCCAGCGTGACCGCGGCAGCGAGCCCGTTGGGGCCGGAGCCGACCACAATCGCGTCCACCTCAGGCGCTCCCCGCCGCACGGTGACCATCTAACGGACCGTGGCCTGCGCCCGGCCGGAGCGGATCCTCGTGAAGCGACGCTGGAATCCCCACTGGGTGACCCGCAGCATGGCCTCGATCACGATGGCCTGGCTCATCTTCGACTCGCCGGCCTCCCGCTCGCGGAACTCGATCGGGAGCTCTACGACCGAGCGGCCCTGATCGAGCACCCGCAGGGTCATATCGACCTGGAAGCAGTAGCCCTTCGACGACACGTCCGCGAGATCCATCGCCGCGATCGTCGCCGACGAGTAGACCCTGAAGCCGGCGGTGACGTCCTTGAGCGAGAGACCGAGCACCAGGCGCGCGTAGGTGTTCCCGCCTCGGCTGAGCAGCTGCCGGTGCCGCGGCCAGTTGACCACGCTGCCACCGGGCACCCACCGGGAGCCGACGGCGAGGTCGGGGGCGCCGGGTTCGTCGGAGGCGACCCGGCCGATCATGTCGGGCAGGCGCTCCGGCGGATGTGAACCATCGGCATCCATCTCGATCAAGAACTCGTAGCCTCGCGCCAGTCCCCACATGAAGCCCAGCACGTAGGCGGAGCCCAGGCCGAGCTTGCCGGTGCGGTGTTCGACCTTGATGCGGTCGTCAGCCTCGGCCATCCGGTCAGCCAGGGCGCCGGTGCCGTCCGGGCTGCCGTCGTCGACAATCAGCACGTGTGCAGCGGGCGTGGCCGTCAGCAGGCGAGACACGATCTTTTCCAGGTTCTCGAACTCGTTGTAGGTCGGGATGATCACCAGACTTCCGGCGCCGCGGGCCGCTTCTGAGGTTCGCATGCGGGAGAGCTTAGTTCGCCAGTATGACTTTCTCGTCCGAAGTCCCGGTCAGGGCCAGCCGGACCCGCCCGGACCGGTCAGACGAACGCGGCCAGACCGGTGATGCTGCGGCCGACGATGAGGGTGTTCATCTCCTGGGTGCCTTCATAGGAGTAGATCGCCTCGGCGTCGGCGAAGAACCTGGCGATGTCGTAGTCCAGCACGATGCCGTTGCCGCCGAACAGTTCACGGCACCACGACACGGTCTCCCGCATCCGCGACGTCGTGTACGACTTCGCCAGGGCAGAGTGCTCGTCGCGCTGGGTGCCGTCGTCGAGCATCTGGGAGACCCGCACCACCATGCCCAGGCTGGCCGTGATGTTGCCCAGGCTCTTCACGAGCAGGTCCTGCACAAGCTGGTGGCCGCCGATCGGCTTGCCGAACTGCACCCGTTCCACGGCGTACGCCGCCGCGGCCTCGTAGGCGCCGATCGCCAGTCCCACGGCCGCCCAAGACACCTCGGCGCGGGTGAAGCGCAGCACCTTGGCGGTGTCGCGGAACGAGTTCGCGTTCTGCAGCCTGTTGTGCTCTGGCACCAGAACGTTCTCCAGCGTGATGTCGGCGTTCTGCACCGAACGCAGGCTGATCTTGCCCTCGATCTTGGTTGCCGTGTACCCGGCGGTGTCCGTGGGCACGATGAAACCCTTGACGGCGCCGTCCGCGGTGTCCTTGGCCCACACGATGGTGATGTCGGAGAAGGTCGCATTGCCGATCCAACGCTTCTGCCCGTTGAGCACCCAGGTGTCACCGTCCAGGGTCGCGGTCGTCCGCAGCCCCTGCGCGGAGTCGGAGCCGCTCAACGGCTCGGTGAGGGCGAAAGCGCCGACGACGTCACCCGTGGCCAGGCGCGGCAGCCAGAGGGCCCGCTGCGCCGCCGACCCGCAGGCGGCGATCGATCCGGCGACGAGACCGTTCTGCACGCCGACGAAGGTGGCAACGGATGCGTCCACCCGGGCCAGCTCGAGCGCCACGAAGCCACGGAACACCGCGGAGTTCGGGAACGGCCGGGTCTCCTCCCAGCCGAACGAGTACGCGCCGAGGGCGCCGAGCGGCCTGATGATCTCGGACGGGAACTCGGCCCGCTCCCAGCATCCGTTCACGACGGGCCGCACATCCGCCTCGAGATACGAGCGGATGCGCGCGAGCGCGGCCTTCTCGTTCTCCGCGAGGAGGTTCTCGTACCCGAAGAAATCACTGCTGAGCGGTTCGAAAGTCATCTGGCTCCCTTGCACTAGATGCCGGCCGCGCGAGCGCGTTGACCGGGACGTTCAGCCTAGAACTCTGCGCCGGGCGAAGGAAAGCGGTTGGTAGTTTGGTCTAAACCTCGAGGTTCAGGAGCCAAGCATGTTTGTGGGCATCAGCAACACACCGCGCGATTACGCCTGGGGCTCGCCGACAGCGATCGCCGACCTGCTGGGCCGGCCCGCATCCGGCGGCCCCGAAGCCGAGCTCTGGCTCGGCGCCCACCCCGGTTGCCCATCGGTGATCGCCGACCCCACCCTCACCGGGGGAGCGGCCAACCTCGCCGAGTGGATCGACCAGGACCCGGCTTCCGCGCTCGGTTCCGCGCACGCCGGGCAGGCACGCCTGCCCTTCCTGATGAAGATCCTCGCCGCCCACGGCCCGCTCTCGCTGCAGGCGCACCCGTCACCGGCCCGCGCCGCGGCCGGCTTCGCCCTCGAGAACGCGGCCGGCATCCCGATCGACGCGGCCGACCGCAACTACCGGGACCCCTTCCACAAGCCGGAGATCATCTTCGCGCTCAGCGACACCTTCCAGGCCCTGTGCGGCTTCCGCGACCCGCGTCAGATCCGCTCGATCCTCGCCGAATTGCGCGCGTTGGACGCCACCATGGACGATCCCCAGCCCGCGGCCCTGCTCGGCCTGGAAAACCGTCTGATCGGCGACGACGCAATCCACGACGTCGTGGACTGGCTGCTGCGCGACGGTCGCGGCGGCGACACCGGCGAGGTGTCCTGGCTGGTCGAGCGGGTCGTGGCCCTCGCCGAGCAGGCCGCGTTCCTGATCGACGGCGGCGCGAGGGTGAGTTTCGCCGCCGAGTTCGACACCGTGCGCTCGCTCTCGGCCGCGTACCCGGGCGACCCCGGCATCGTCATCTCCCTGCTCACCAACCTGGTGTCGCTGAAACGCGGCGAGGTGCTCTTCCTGCCCGCCGGCAACATCCACGCCTACCTGTCCGGCCTCGGCGTCGAGGTGATGGCCGCGTCAGACAACGTGCTGCGGGGCGGCCTCAGCCCCAAGCACATCGACGTCGACGAGCTCCTCGACGTTCTCGACTTCGCGCCCCTGCCGGTGCCCTACCTGGCACCGGAGCCGCAGGCTGACGGCGTCGCCGTGTACAGGCCCGACGTGCCCGACTTCGAGTTGGCGCACATCTCTGTGCCGGCGGATGCGTCCGCCACAGCATCCGGCCCGGCCGGCGTGCCGATGCGGCAGCTGGCGCTCACCGGACCCGGCATCGCGATCTGCACGGCCGGCCGGTTCATGGTCGCCGGTGCGGGCTCGTCGATCTCGCTGGCCAGGGGAGAGTCGGTCTACATCACACCGGACGAGGGAACGCTCACCTTCGCGGGTTCCGGCGAAGTCTTCCTGGCCACCACGCCGTAGTCCGGCCCGCCCGGAACCATGCCGGCGTAGTCTGGCGCGGTCCGGCGCCGGCCGAAGGTGCGGCGATACGCCGTCGGTGTGGTCTGAAGACTGCGCACGAAGTGGTGCCGCATCACACTCGCGGCCCCGAATCCGGTCTGCGCCGCGATGAGGTCGAGGGTCTCGTCGGTCTCCTCGAGCAGTTGCTGGGCCAGGATCAGGCGCTGCCGGTTCAGCCAGGCCGTCGGTGTGGTGCCCAGCTCGGCCCGGAACCGGCGCGCGAAGGTGCGCGGCGACATCAGCGCGCGCCTGGCGAGCTGGTCGACGGTGAGGTCCTGGTCGAGGCTCTGCAACATCCAGTCGGTGATCGTGGCGAAGGAATCGCTGCGCTGTTCGGGGATCGGCGCCTGGATGAACTGGGACTGACCGCCGTCACGCTGCGGCGGCACCACCATGCGCCGGGCGATCACGTTCGCAGCTGCGGCGCCGAGTTCCCGGCGCACGACGTGCAGTGCCGCATCGATGCCGGCGGCGGTCCCCGCGCCGGTGACCACGTGATTGTCGTCCACGAAGAGCACATCGGGGTCGACGGTGGTGTTCGGGTAGGCCAGGGCGAGGGCCTCGGCGTACATCCAATGAGTGGTGCTGCGGCGCCCGTCCAGGATGCCGGCGGCGCCGAGGATGAACGCGCCGCTGCACACGCTGAGCACCCAGGCGCCCCTCTGCTCGGCCTCACGCACGACGCGGAGAACGTCGGGGTGGATCTCGCTGCCGGCCTCGTAGGCAGGGATCGCGATGAGGTCGGCGTCCGCCGCCGCGGTGAGGTCGTCGCGCACCACGATGTCGAAGCCGATCTTGGTGCGCAGGGCGCCCGGCACCGCCGTGACGACGTGGAAATCGAAGGCCGGGCCGCCGTGTTCCGACCTGTCGATACCGAATACCTCGCAGATCACCCCGAACTCGAAGGGGGCCATGCCGGGGATGGCGACGCAGACAATCTTCTTCAGCATAAGGTCCTCGGAGACGATGGCAGGAATGTGCGGGTAAACGGCAACTCTGCCACTCGTGGCAGAAAGTCGCAAGACCTACCGTTAGTGCCATGATCCTGTTTCTGAGTGTACTGCTGGCCCTCTCCATCTGGGCCGTGGCGGCGAGCATCGTCACCATGCGCTCCGACGGGTACGGCGAGGCCGAACTGGCACGCCGTAACCGGCATCCCGAACCGTTCCCGCGCGGGCGATAGTGTGGTCTGAAGCGGCAGCACACGGTTGCCCGGAGAGCGCAGGGGCACCACATGGCTTGGCTTGTAACCGGAGGGGCCGGCTATATCGGCTCCCACGTCGTCCGCGCGTTCCTCGCCGAGGGCATCGAGGTCGTCGTCCTGGACGACCTGTCCAGCGGGCACGCTGACTTTGTGCCGGCCGGAGTTCCTTTCATCAAGGGAACCCTGCTCGACACCGAGCTGCTGGCGAAGACCTTCGCCGAGCACCCGATCAGTGGCGTCGTGCACGTCGCCGGATTCAAGTACGCCGGTGTATCGGTGTCCCGCCCGCTGCACACCTACGAGCAGAACGTGACGGCGACCGCCCTGCTGCTCGCGGCCATGCAGGAGGCCGGCGTCGGCCGCATCGTCTTCTCCTCGAGCGCCGCCGTCTACGGCACCCCGTTCACCGACCTCGTCACCGAAGAGACCGCGAAGAGCCCCGAGTCGCCGTACGGTGAGTCCAAGCTGATCGGTGAGTGGCTCCTGCGCGATCAGGCCGTCGCCGCGGGACTGGCGCACACCTCGCTGCGGTATTTCAACGTGGTCGGCTCCGGCAGCGCTGACCTGCGCGACACGAGCCCGCACAACCTCTTCCCGATGGTCTTCGAGGCCCTGATCGACGGTCGCACCCCGCGCATCAACGGCAACGATTACCAGACCGCCGACGGCACCTGCGTGCGCGACTACATCCACGTCGCCGACCTCGCGATCTCGCACGTCGCCGCAGCCCGGCGGCTGGACGCCGGCCTGACGATCGCCCCGGTCTACAACCTCGGCAGTGGCGAGGGCGTTTCGGTGGGCGAGATCATGAGCACGGTCGCGGCCGTGACCGGAATCCCGTTCAGCCCGGAGATCGGCCCGCGTCGGTCCGGAGACCCCGACCGCATCGTCGCGTCGGGCGAGATGGCCGCGCGCGACCTGGACTGGCAGATGCGACACACCCTCGAAGACATGGTGCGCAGCGCCTGGGAATCCCGGCAGGCATCCACCGTCTGATCAACGACACGATTCGGGCATAGTGGGCGAGTCTGAACTCTCCAGCCCGCATTGAGGGTTTACGATCCGCGACTTGACGGATGTGAACTACACCGGTGTAATTAGTTCTAGCGCGAAAACGTGCGTGAGCTGATGGGTGGAGGCGATATGACGTTGTCTGAATATCGTTCTGGGGTACCTGAAGACTGGTTCGTCGATCCCGTACGCCTCGGCGTGCCCGGCGTTCGCAAGGATCCGACGATTGTGGAGGGCGCGGACGACAATCCGCTCGCCTGGCAGTCGGACTCCCTGTGCGCCCAGACCGACCCGGAGGCCTTCTTCCCGGAAAAAGGCGGCTCCACCAGGGACGCCAAGAAGATCTGTGCGTCCTGCGAGGTACGCCCCCAGTGCCTGCAGTACGCCCTTGCCAACGACGAACGCTTCGGAATCTGGGGCGGACTGTCCGAACGTGAGCGACGCAAACTCCGTAAGCGGGCGGGCTGAGCCCGATCCGCGGAGCGAGGCCGGACGGCCGGATTCAGGGCGCGCCTGACCGGTTCAGCGATCTTCACCGATAACCGACCTAGGCTGTTCCCGATATGCAAGCCAGAGTCACCGCCATCATCGTCGCCCGTAACGGCGCCTCGCACCTCGAGCGAACTCTCGAGGCCCTCCGCCGCCAGACCCGGCAGCCCGACACGGTCATAGCGGTTGACTGCGGTTCCAGCGACACCACCTCGGAACTGTTGGCTGCGTTCGGGCCCACCCATCTCATCTCAGCGGATTCCGACCTGTCGTTCGGTGCCGCCATCAGCGCCGCCACCCGGGTGATGAGTCCTCCAGCCGGCGACCACGAGCTGCTCTGGCTCCTCGCGCAGGACAGCGCTCCGGAGCCCGGAGCCCTGGAGAGCCTCATCGGTGCACTGGAGGTCGCGCCGTCAGTGGCGGTGGCCGGGCCCAAGGTCATGGAGTGGGTCGCCGACGACTACATCCACGACTTCGGCGAGTCGATGACGCCGTACGGCGCCACCGTGACGCTGGTCGAGAGTGAACTCGACCAGGAGCAGCACGACGGCATGAGTGATGTTCTGGCCGTCAGCGCCGGCGGCATGCTCGTGCGCCACAGCGTCTGGGACAAACTCGGCGGCTTCGACCCCGCGCTTCCCATCGTCGACGACTCCCTCGACTTCTGCGTGCGCGTACGCCTCGCGGGCCACCGCGTCTCCGTGGTCGCCGCCGCCAGGGTCAGCTCGGCCGGGGACGGCGTTGCCGGCCCCGACGGTTCCTCCCGCGGCCGGGCCAGTCGTCGCCGGGCGCGCGCCGAACGGTCCGCTCAGCTGCACCGACGGCTGGTCTACGCCCCGGCCTGGGCGCTGCCGGTGCACTGGATCTCCCTGATCCCGCTCGCCTTCCTCCGCGCCATCGGAAACCTCCTGCGCAAGGAACCGGGGTCGATCCTCGGTGAATTCGCCGCCGCCTTCGCCGCCGCCTTCCAGGGCGGCAGGGTGCTCACCGCTCGGCGGCGGCTCGCCGCCACCCGCACACTCGCCTGGTCGTCGATCTCCTCCTTGCGCGTGTCGGCCGCCGAAGTGCGCCGTCGGCACGCCCTCACCAGGGAAGCTGCCCTCACCGGACTCCGCGGGGACCGCCCGGAAATCCGGTTCTTCGCCGGCGGCGGGGCCTGGACCCTGCTCGCCGCCGCCATGGTCGGCGTCGCCATCCTGGCACCGCTGATCGGAGCTCAGTCGCTCACCGGCGGTGGCCTGCTCCCGCTCTCGTCTACTGTCGGCGACCTCTGGGCCAACGTCGGCTATGGCTGGCGGGACATCGGCCTGGGCTTCACGGGGGCGGCTGACCCGTTCGCGGTGGTGCTCGCCGTCCTCGGCACCATCACCTTCTGGTCACCGTCCTTCGCGATGGTCCTCGTGTACCTGTTGGCCCTCCCGCTGGCCGCCGTCGGCGCCTGGATGGCCGCGACCCGAGTGACCCACCGGGGTTCGATCCGCGCCGTGGCCGCCGTGCTGTGGGCGCTCTCGCCTACCTTCCTCACCGCTCTCGCGGCCGGCCGGCCTGCCGCCATCATCGTGCACCTGCTGCTGCCGTGGCTGTTTTTCGCCGGTTTCGCCGCCGCGCGGTCCTGGTCGGCATCCGGATCGGCCGCTCTGCTGTTCGCCGCGATCGTCGCCTGCGCGCCGTCCCTCGCTCCGGCGCTGCTGGTGGGCTGGCTGATCTGCGTGCTCGTCAGCGGCCGCAGCGTGATGCGATTCGTGGGGATCCCCCTGCCGGCGCTCGCGCTGGCCATCCCCCTGCTGTGGGACCAGGCGCTGCGCGGCAACTGGTTGGCGTTGCTGGCCGATCCCGGTGTTCCGGTGCCCACGGCACCCGTGCCCACCTGGCAGTTCATCCTCGGCTTCCCGGCCGGCGATTTCGGTGGCTGGACCCAGCTGCTGCCGCTCTGGGGCGGCGACGCTGCCGTGGCCGGCTACCTGGTTCCCTTGCTGTTGATCCCCATGGCCGTCCTGGCCCTGATGGCGTTGCTCCTGCCCGGCGCCCGCGGCGCAGCGCTCGCGCTGGTCACCGCCCTGCTCGGGCTGGGCACGGCCATTCTCGCCGGTTCTTTGTCGGTGGCGGAGCTCGGCTCCCAGGCGGTGGGCATCTGGCCCGGCGCCGGACTCAGCCTGTACTGGCTTGGTCTCGTCGGAGCGGTGGTCTTCGCCGCCCGCGGCCTGCACCGCATGGCCATCGCACCGCTCGTGGTCACGGCCCTGGCCCTGGCCGTGGTTTCCCTGCCGCTGGCCGGGGCGATCCCGCTCGGCACCTCGGCCGTCGACGAGGGCATCGGTCGCACGCAGCCCGCTTTTGTCACCGCCGAGGCCGCTGTCGAGCCCAGGGTCGGCACCCTGCAGATCGTGCCGCAGCCCGATGGCGGCATCCTCGCCACCATCGTCCGGGGCTCCGGCGTGCGCCTGGACGCCCAGTCCACCCTGAACAGCACAGCCGGCACTCTCACCGACGAACAGACCGAGCTGGCCACCCTGGCGGGCAACCTCGCCTCACAGAGCGGACTGGACGCCTCGGCCGACCTGGCGAAGTTCGGCATTCGTTTTGTCCTGCTGCTGCCGGCCGCCGCCGAGCCCGCCGAGTGGGGTGACGACATCGGCATCACGCAGGCGGCCAGCGACACGACCACCCGCACCACGACCTCCCTCGACGGCAACGCCGCCCTGGCACCCGTCGGTGATACCGCTTTCGGCCGGCTGTGGCGTTCTGACGTGCCGACCGACGCCGCCGTCAACGGGCAGGTCCCCGCTGATGCCGGCGGAATGTTCGGGCTGGTGACCGGCCTGATCGCCGTGTTCGTGATCGGCGCGACGGTGCTCCTGTCGGTGCCGACCGGGGCCGGTAGAGAGGCCGTCCGGCAGGCGCACCGCGAAGCGATCCGACGCGCATCCCGCCTGAGCAAACCGGCCAAGCCCACCCGGGTGGCGCGTCCGTCGCGGCCCGCGCGGCCCCGGCGCATGAAACGTCCGGCAGGCCGGCGCGCCAAGGGCGTCCTCCCCAGCATCGAGGACTCGGCCTCGCCGACACCGACGGAAGCTCCGGCCGAGCCGGCCGAGGCCACTGACCTACCGTCGGCGGACACCAGCAGCCCGAAGGATTCAGACCATGGCAACTAAGCGAAGAGTCGCCGTCCTCGGCGCCAGGTATGCCGCGGGCCTGATCGGCATCGGAGTCGTCGTCGTCGCCGTCGGTGGTGCCGCGATCGTGCCCTGGCCCTCCCTCGTGAGCGACCCGCCGTCGACCCTGGTGACGCCGGTCGCGAGCGACCAGTTGCGGGTCTGCCCCGGCCCCCTCCTCACCCTCGCCGAAGACTCCACCCAGGCGGATGCCGCGACCTCCGTCGGCCCGTTCACGGCCGTGTACGCGGCGCGCGGCACAGGCTCCGGCGCCGAAGAGGTCCCCGTAGAGCGCACCGACCTCACCGCAACAGACAACTCGCAGGCACCACGCGACGGCGCCCCGAGCGTGCTGACCGTGCCGGTAGAGGCCGGCGCCACCGACGCCCCACTCGTCGCCGGTTCCCAATCACAGACCGCGACGGGCGAGTCCGTCGGCGGGCTGGCGGCGGCCGCCTGCACCGAAGCGTCCAGCGACTCCTGGCTGGTGAGCGGGTCGACCGACGTCGGCCGCACCAGCCTCGTGCTGCTGAGCAATCCCACCACCGTCGTGGCGTCCGTCGACCTCGCCGTCTACGGCGAAGCCGGCCCGGTGGATGCCCCCGGCTCCACCGGCATCCTCGTGCAGCCCGGTAGCCAGCGGATCGTGTCCCTCGCCGGGCTCGCGCCGAACCTGCGGTCCCCGGTCGTGCACGTCACGGCCACCGGTGGGCAGGTCGCCGCGGCCCTGCAGCAGAGCCTGGTCAGGGGCATCCAGCCCGGCGGGGTCGATCTCAGCGGGCCGACGACCACACCGTCCACGACCCAGACCATCCCTGGCGTCGCCGTCACCGCCTTGGGCGCAGAAGCCTCTGCCGATGTCGGTGCCGTGTCCGACGACACCCCGTCGGTGCGCGTGCTGGTTCCCGGCGACACTGACGCGACCGTCAGCGTCGGTGTGCAAAGCGAGGACGGCGCGTCGACAGGGACCTCCCTCGAGGTCGAAATTCAGGCCGGCATCGCCACCGAGATCCCGTTGAGCGGAGTCGTCGCCGGCAATTACACGGTCAGGCTGAACGCCGACCAGCCGCTGGTCGCCGCGGCCGTCACCACGACGGCCGGAAGCGCCGCCGCCGACTTCGCCTGGTCCGCCGCGGCCGCGCCCCAGGACGGCGACTTCCTGGTCAGTGTCGCTGACGGTCCGTCGCCGGCCCTGCACCTGGCCAACACCTCAGGTGCGGACACCGACCTGACCATCACCTCCGAAACCGGGTCGGTCATCGACGTGAGCGTGGCCGCCGGCCAATCCGTCGTGGTGGCACTGGCCGGATCCCAAAGCCACGTGGTTACCGGCGGAACGGGCATCGCGGCGTCGGTCCGGTACACCGGTGACGGCCAGTCCGCGTCGTTCACTCTCAGCCCGATCGGGCCGCTGGCCGCCGCCATCCCGGTTTACTCGCACTGACCCCCGTCCTCCAAGGAGCCCGCCGTGACCCAGACCAGCAACGCACCGGGCGCTAGACGCCAGACCGGCCGCCACCTCCTCGTCACCGGCGGCGCCGGCTTCATCGGCGGGGCAATCGTCGATGAAGCCCTCACGCGTGGCTGGCGGGTGCGGGTACTCGACTCCCTCCGCCGTGACGTGCACGGCGGACTGCCCGCGGTCGATCCCCGAGTGGAGTTCGTGGTCGGTGACGTCACAGACACTGCGGTCGTCGCGCACGCGTTGCGCGGCATCGACGTGGTCTGCCATCAGGCTGCCAAGGTGGGTCTCGGCGTCGACTTCTCCGATGCGCCCGACTACGTGCACAGCAACGAACTCGGTACCGCGGTGCTGCTGGCGGGGATGGCCGCGGCGGGGATCGACAGGCTGGTCCTGGCCTCCTCGATGGTCGTCTACGGCGAGGGCAGCTACCGCAGCGCCAACGGGGTGGCCCGGCCGGGCCCGCGCCGCGCCGCGGACCTCGACGCCGGCCTCTTCGATCCGACCGACGCCGCCACCGGGGAACCGCTGGAACCCGCGCTGGTGGCTGAAGACGACCCCCTGGACCCCCGCAACGTCTACGCGAGCAGCAAGCTCGGCCAGGAATACCTCGCAACGGCCTGGAGTCGCAGCACCACCGGCCGCGCAGCAGCGCTTCGGTACCACAACGTCTACGGCCCGGGGATGCCGCAGAACACGCCGTACGCCGGGGTTGCGTCCCTGTTCAGGTCCGCCCTGCAACGCGGCGAGGCCCCCACGGTTTTCGAGGACGGCCGCCAACGCCGCGACTTCGTGCACGTGCGCGACATCGCCTCGGCCAACCTCGCCGCGATCGACTGGACCGGCACCGCCCCGGCCGGAACCTTCCGCCCGTTCAACGTCGGCAGCGGCACCGTGCACACCATCGGTGACATGGCCGAGGCCCTGAGCACGGCCGCCGACGGGCCGGCCCCCGTCGTCACCGGTGAATACCGTCTCGGCGACGTGCGGCACATCACGGCGTCGTCAGAGCGGATGCGCACCGAACTCGGCTGGACGCCGTCGGTGAGCTTCGACGAGGGGATGCGCGAATTCGCCACGGCCCCGCTGCGGGCGGCCGTGGTCTGACTCCTGCGGCCGGGCGCCCGCGTCCGGGATCACACCCCGGCAGGCCCGGGGTGCGGGGGAAGCAGCACGTCGAACCGGCATCCGCCCGGCGTGTTCTGCACGGTAACCTCGCCGTGGTGTGCCGCCACGATACCGTCCACGATGGCCAGGCCGAGTCCCGCGCGGCCCTGGCTCGCCGACTCGGCCTCAGGTGTGCGCGGTTCGGTGCCCCGCCAACCGGGCTCGAACACCCGCTCGAGGTCCGCAGGGTCGATGCCGCCGGCCGAATCCTGCACCGAGATGACGGCGCGCCCGTCGGCGTGTTCGGTGACCGACACCACGATGGTGCCGCCGGGCGCCGACTGTTGCACCGCGTTCATCACCAGGTTGCCGACGGCCCTGGCCAGCTCGCGCGGGTCGGCCAGGATCGTCAGGCCCATGGCGCCCTCGAAGCGCAGGTCAAGCGATTTTGCCCGCGCGACGGGACTGAGGTCGGCCACGGTGTCGCTGATCAGGTCGTAGAGCGCAACCCGCGCCAGGTTCAGCCGGAGGGTGCCCGACGTGATCCTGGACAGCTCGAAGAGGTCATCGACCATGCCGTTCAACCGGTCCACCTGGCCGCGGATCTGAACGTAGTAGCGGATGGGATCCTCGACCATGTCATCCTCCAGGGCCTCGGCCATCGCCCGGATGCCGGCCAACGGCGTGCGCAGGTCGTGGGATATCCACGCGACCAGCTCCCGACGGGCCGACTCGATCTTGCCCTCACGGTCCCTGGATTCCCGCAACCGTTCCCCGGTCGCGGTCAACTGCTCGGCCAGAGCCGCGAATTCGGTATTGCTGTGCCGCTCCGCGGACGTGACGGGCTCGCCCCGGCCCAGGCTCGCCGCCGCCAGAGTGAGGTGCCGGCTGTCCCGCGCGATCCACCGTCCCAACAGACCCGCCATCAGCAACGAGACGCTCCCCGCCACCCCGGCGACGAAGTAGAACACCGTCAGGTCGTGATCTGACACGTACATCAGCGACGCGGCCGCGGCCATCCCGCTGACCACCGACACGATCGTGGCCAGGGCCACCACCACCAGCTGCAACACGAGCGAGTATCTGGCGAGCAGGCGCAGGCTGATCAGGCCAAGGGTGCCCACGATGAGAGCGCAGGCCAGTGCGATGACGAGCACACTCACCAGCCCGGGAACCGTCATCGGAGGACTCCCGGGTCCAGATCGCCGGCCCGGCCGGCGGCCAGGGGCTCGGGGTCGAACCTGTAGCCGACCCCCCACACTGTTTTCAACAGCTGGGGACGGGTCGGGTCGGCCTCGATCTTCTCCCGCAACCGGCGCACGTGCACCGTCACGGTGGACAGGTCGCCGAAGTCCCAGCCCCAAACCGACTTGAGCAGCTCCTCCCGGCTCAGCGCCCGGTGCGGACGACCGATCAGATGCGCGAGCAAATCGAACTCCCTGGCCGTGAGCACCAGCGCGGCACCGTGCATCCGCACCTCGTGCGCCGCCAGGTCCAACGTGAACGGTCCCGCCTCGACGGTCCCGCCGCGGGCCGGTTCGGCGACAGTGCGGCGCAACACAGACTGCACGCGCAGCACGAGTTCGCGGGGTGAGAAAGGCTTGGCGAGGTAGTCGTCGGCGCCGGCCTCCAGCCCTTCGATCCGGTCCTCCTCTTGGTTGAGCGCGGTCAGCATGATCACGGGAATCGCCCAAGTGGTCTTGATGCGGCGGCAGACCTCGATGCCGTCCAGCAGGGGCAGCATTCGGTCCAGCACCACGAGGTCGGGGCGCTGGGCCTCGGCCTGGCGGAGGCCGAGGCGCCCGTCCGGTGCCCGATCCGCAACGAATCCTGCCGCCACCAGGTAGCGGCAGACGATTTCGGAGACCGTCGGGTCGTCATCGATGACCAGAATGCGGCGTTGAGTGTCGGGGGGCCCGGTCGTCGGCGAGGGGTTCACCCTTGAAGGATAGGCGCTCCGGCTCCGCGGCGGCTCTGCCACAGATATTTCCCCAGTCCGTAACGTTTGCTGCGGAGTGTCGGCACGCCCCCCGACCTAGGGTCGAGGGGTGAGCGAAAACCTGGTCGATGTCGTGATGCCGTGCCTGAACGAGGCGGGGGCGCTGCCCTGGCTGCTGGCCCGGCTGCCGGAGGGGTACCGGGCGATCGTTGTCGACAACGGCTCGACGGATGACTCGGCGCGCATCGCCGAGGCGGCCGGGGCCCTGGTCGTGACCGAGGCCCGTCGGGGGTTCGGTGCGGCCGCGCACGCCGGGCTGTTGCGGGCGACCGCTCCCATCGTGGCGTTCTGCGACGCCGACGCGTCGATGGATCCACGCGACCTGCCACTCGTGGTTGACCCGGTGCGAGCCGGCGAAGCCGATCTGGTGCTCGGCCGGCGCCGTCCGACGACAGCCGGATCGTGGCCCGTGCACGCCCGGATAGCCAATTCCACTCTTTCTTGGCGACTGCGCCGAACAACAGGTGTGAACATTTACGACTTGGGCCCGATGCGGGCCGCCCGGAGAGACGACCTGCTGTCCCTCGACCTTCAGGACCGGCGCAGCGGCTACCCGCTGGAGGTCTTCCTCAAGGCCGCCGCACGAGGTTGGCGCATCCGCGAGGTCGATACCCCGTACGCTCCCAGGGTCGGCCGCAGCAAGGTCACCGGCACAGTGCGCGGCACCCTCACGGCGATCACCGATATGTCGCGGCTCCTGAAGGAGGCCAGACGATGACCACCCTGATCGTCATAGCCAAGGAATGCCTGCCCGGCAAGGTGAAGACCCGGCTGCACCCGCCGCTCAGCCTCGAGCAGGCCGCGGAGCTGGCCTCCGCCAGTCTCAACGACACCCTCGCCGCTGTCGCCGCGCTGCCCGCCACACGTCGGGTGCTTGCGTTCGACGGTGCGGTGGCGCCCGCCGCCGCCGCCGGCTACGACATCCTGCCCCAGGTGGCCGGTGGCCTCGACGAACGCCTCGGCGCGATATTCGACGGCTGCACCGGACCTGCCGTGCTGATCGGCATGGACACCCCCCAGGTGACCGCCGACGTGCTCGCCCCGCTGTTCGAGGACTGGCCCGACGACGTCGACGCCTGGTTCGGCCCCGCCGCCGACGGTGGATTCTGGGCCCTCGGCCTGCGTCACCCCGACGGCGACCTGATCCGCGGCGTGCCGATGTCCCAGAGTGACACCGGCATGCACCAGCTCGCCCGGCTCCGAGCCGCGGGGCTTCGGGTGCGCCTGTTGCCGACCCTCACCGACGTGGATCACATCGAGGACGCCCACGTGGTGGCCGCTCTCGCCCCGCACAGCCGGTTCGCGCTTGCACTGGCCGGCTTCGGCGCACTCCAGCTGAGCGAGGTGACCCGATGACGCTCCTCGCCGGCCGCGCCGGTCTCGAGGCGGACCCCACGTTCGGCTCCGGCGGCACCGAACCATACGCTGCCGCACTGCGCGACGAATCCGCGGTGCTGTACCTGCGCAACACCGCGGCGCAGGCCCCGGCGGCGGCTCCGATGGATGCCGGCCGCTGGAGCGCGGGCGCCGACGCCACCGACCTCGACGTGCTGACCGGCGCCGCCGGGCCGGTGCTCGACATCGGCTGCGGCCCGGGCCGGATGGTTCGGGCGGCCATGGACCTGGGCTTGTCGGCCCTCGGTGTTGACGTATCCCCGACCGCGGTGCGCATTGCCACGGAGGCGGGCCTCACGGTGCTCAACAGTTCGGTCTTCGCCCCGATGCCGCTCGAGGGCGGCTGGGGCACGGCCTTGCTCCTGGACGGGAACATCGGCATCGGCGGCGACGCCGGGGCGCTGCTGGCCCGGTGCGCCGAACTTCTCGCCGCAGACGGCGCGCTCGTGGTCGAGGTCAGCCAGGATCCCGATCGCGACCATGCCTTCGAGGGCACCCTCGAAGACGCCCAGGGCCGCAGCAGTGGCGTGTTCCCGTGGGCCGAGATCGGTATCGTGCCGCTCCGGGCGCGCGCCGAAGAGGCGGGGTTCCGGGTGGATCAGGACTGGATCCGCGACGGCCGCTGGTTCGCCCGCCTGGTGCGCACGTAGAGCCATACGGAGATCAGGGCGCTGGCCACGGCGAGCGTGAGCCAGAACAGGCCCAGGTTCCGCGCGTAGTCCAACGGCAGGATGGTGGGGTTCTTGGGCCCCAGGCCTTGCGCGGCAATGGCCGGCAGCACGATGAGCGTCATCAGTGACCCGAGCACGATGGCGGCCTGAACGGTCACGATGATGGCGCCGGCCAGCCGGTGCCCGGCGCGCCGGGTGAGGACTCCGAGCCCGAAGACCAGAGGCGAGATCACGGCGTCGTGCAGCACGATGGCCGCGCCGATCCAGAGAGCGACTCCCGGCAGCCGCCGCAGAGTGACGGTGTCGACCATCAGGTACCCGCCGAAGGCGAGTCCGAGCGCGCCGACGACGACGAGAACCACTCGCGCCGCCCGCATCCGGCTCGATGGCAGGGCCGGGGATGATGTTGTCATCATGCGTCGATCGCCTCGATCCGGCTGAGCCACTTGGTCTGAAGAACGCCGGGCCGGCCCGGCGCGATCATGCGCGCCGGATAGCCGTGCTCGAGGTCGAGGATCTCGCCGTTCAACTCGAGGGCGACCAGGGTGAGCGGGTCACGCACGTACTCGCTGCCCATTTCGGTCTGTTTGAAGCCGCCGCGCTGCTCCAGGCTGATCAGCCTGAGGTCGGACTCGGGGGAGCCGCCGGCAGCGTCGACGAGGTCACGCAGGCGCACACCCCGCCAGGCGGCCATCTGGCTCCACCCCTCCACGCAGGCGATGGGCAGGTCGACATCGGTCTGCGGGAGTGCGGCCAGGTCGGCCCGACTGAACGAACGTTCGGTGTCGCCGACCGCCAGGGTGAGTACCCAGTCGGCCGACAGGGCCGCCGTGGCCACCTTGGCCTGCGCCGAAGTGCGGTTGACGGGCACGCCCTGCTGGCCGACGCCCTTCTTGCGCGGTCCGAACACGTTGACGGCGTCCAGCGGCGCGAAGGTCTGGCCGGCCGTGAGCCCGACGACGGCCGCGACGGCCAGCGCCACGGTGGCCAGGAACCCGCGGCGGCTGGTGCGGGCGGGGAGCTCCGGGGTGCTGTCGATGTAGGCGAGCACCCGTCCGGTGAGGCCGCGAGTGCGAGACAACCCCTCGTCATCGGCTGACGTTGCCTCGACGGTGTCGACGGGGTGGCGTTCTTCGGGTCCGGGAGCCGGTTCGGCTCGCCAGTGCGCCGCGATCAGCGGCAGTTTCACGCCGATGTGCACCAGAAGCGAGCCGACGATCACGAAGGCCAGCGCGAAGTGCACCTGCTTGAACGGGAACGGGAACGGGTACCACTGGTACGTGTTGAGCAGGCCGATCGTGATCTCCACCAGTGAGGCGCCCACGAAGAGCGCGATCGATGCCCGCTCGAGGAAGTTGGCGAACGAGGTGACCGGCGGGTACTGGAACAGTTGCGGGAAAACCACATAGAGCTTGGCCAGCAGCAGCGGGAAGCAGGCGATCCCGGCGATGATGTGGGTGCCCTGGCTGACCTGATAGAGGCCGACAGGTCGGGTGGGGAAGGTCATCCACGGCAGTGGCTGCTGCAGGAAATGGCTGTACAGGCCGGTGCCGAAGCAGAGCAGGAAGGCCAGTCCGAGGAGGCGGCCGATGACGGTGGCCATCCGCGGGTTTCGCACCGGAGAGGCGAGCTGGGCCCTAGCCTCGTACATCAATCGGCGCATAGTCCATTCCACCACCTCATCGACGCCGGGAGCCTCGGTAATCCTTACGGTTCAATGACGCCGCCACCAGCCCGTCGGGGCGCCCGTCGACGGGTGCGGGAGGATGGCAGGGTGCGTATTGCCATTGTCTCGGTCCTCTTGGCCGCCAGTGCTGCCCTCACGGCGGGTATCGTGCTGGCTTTCGACCTGTTCAGGCCGCACCGGGACACCGTGCCTCTGCTGCTGGGCACCGTTGTGCTCTGGCTGTTTTTCGCCGCGGCCTTGGTGGTCCTGCGGAGGGTGCGGGGCCGGGCCGTCGTGGTGCTCGTGCTCGCCGGGTCCGTGTTGATCGGTGGGGCCGCGATGGTCGGCCCGCCGAACACCAGCACCGACTCCGCGCGCTACGCGTGGGACGGCATCGTGCAAAACGCCGGCATCTCGCCGTACGCCTATGTGCCCGCCGACGACAGACTCGACGAGCTGCGGCCGGACTGGCTGTTCCCGGCGCCGGTGTCCGGCGCCGGCGGGCCGGACTGCGTGGGCGAACGAATAGAGACCGTGGACCGGGGTGCCGGCCTGCCGCTCTGCTCGGCGCTGAACCGGACGACGGTGCCCACCATCTATCCGCCGGCCGCCGAAATCTATTTCGCCGCCGTTCGGGCCGTCGTCGGGGCGGACGCGGGCTATTGGCCGCTGCAGCTGACCGGTCTGCTGCTGAGCGTCGGCATCACCGGGATGCTGCTGGTCGGCATGCGCCGCCGCGGCATCGACCAGCGCTATGCGGCGGTGTGGGCCTGGTGCCCCCTGGTCGCGACCGAGGGCGTCACCAATTCGCACGTGGATCTGCTGGGGGTGGCCTTCGTCGTCGCCGCCGCGTTCTGGGTCAGCAGCGCGAAGTATGTCCGCGGCGGCATCCTCCTCGGGATGGCCATCGGGGTCAAGCTGATCCCGGCCATCGCCGCGCCTGCCATGCTCAAACGACAGGGCTGGAAGGTCGTCGTCGCGGCGATCGTGACCTTCGCGCTTCTGTATCTGCCGTATGTGCTGGCCACCGGCATCGGCGTGCTCGGTTACCTGCCCGGCTACCTCACCGAGGAGGGCTACGAGGACGGGTCCAGATTCGCGTTGGTCTCCCTGATCGCGCCGGGCGGATCGGCCATCGTCGTCGCGGCGATCCTGCTGGCCGGTCTGGCCGCGTTGACCATCTGGAAGACCGACCCCGAGCGTCCCTGGCTCGGCCAGCTCGTGATGATCGGCGGCACCCTTCTGGTGCTCAGCCCCCGGTACCCCTGGTACGCGCTGCTGCTGTTGCCGTTCATCGCGCTCAGCGGTCGGTGGGAGTGGTTGGCGATTCCGCTCGCCCTGACCGTGCGTCTGCTGGTGCCCACGCTCACGGTCAGCAGGGTCTCGCTGGGCATCGCGCTGGTGCTGATCGTGGTCGTGTCGGTGCGACGCGCCGGTCCGGGCGCGCTCGACCGGTGGCGGGGCGCGCTGACCCGCATCCCCGCCGCGCTCAGGAACGGTCAGCGCACGTAGCGCAGAACGTTGACGCCGGTCAGGCCCCATTCCTCGTCGAGGGCATAGCCGAGCGTGCCGAGCTTGGCGGTGACGCTCGGGCGCCAGTCCTGCTTGTCGCTCGTCACCAACCAGACCGCGTCGACGCCGTCGAACCGGTCGGTCACGGCATCCAGCGGGTACCGGGTCTCCCACAGCCCGCCGGTCTGGGCGGCCGGGGTTTTCAGCTTCACGTCGATCAGCCCCTCGAACGCATCCGGATACGAATACGCGATCACCCGGGTTGTCGCCGCCGGATGCTGGCGCACCGGCCCGTAGATGATGGCGGCAGTGTCGTCGGGACGCGCGGCCCGCTCTGTGCTGATGAGGTCGGCGACCTCGCTCCAGGACGAATTCTGCTTGGCCTCCGGCTGTCGCTGTGCGACGAACTGCGGAGCGGCCAGACCGGCCAATGCGACGAGGGCGGTGACGATCAGCCAGCGGCGCCGCAGCAGGTCGAGCGCCACCCCGATCAGGATGGCCACCGCCGGCGCGCTGAACGTGAGGTAGCGAGGGGAGTACAGCGGCGTCGCCATCGCCGACGCGACGATGACCCCGAGTGTGGGCACGACCAGCCACGGTACCGCGATCGCCAGTAGCGACGGATTTCGGGACTGCTCCCGCGACAGCGCGAAACCGGTGGCCCTGGTCCGGCGGGCCGCGACGACCAGGGCGACGACGCCGACAACCATCAGGGCCCAACCCGCCACCGCGAACGGCCGGTTCAGGTAGAACCACTGGGTGACGAAGACGCCGTTCCAACTGCCCCAGCTGATCGGGGCGATCCAGCTCACCTGGCCGGACTGCCCTACCACGGCCAGGGCAAACGGCACCAAGAGCGCCCCGGCGGCGAGCGAGGCGACGATCCAGCCGAACAGCGATGCGCGGGCGGCCCGGTTCCGCCGCCGGCCGGCCCACACCGTCCACAGCGCGGTCAGCCCGTGGGCGCCGACCAGGAAGGCGAGGTAGATGAAGGTGACGGTGGAGACAACGGCGACCGCGCCGTAGAGCGTCCACCAGAGCACGCGGATGCGCCGCGGCGCCGGCCCGCGGCGCCACGCGGCGAGGAAGATCAGGGTCAGCGCCACCGCGAGTGCGGCGGTCAGCGCATACGACCGGCCCTCGGCGCCCATCCATGTCACCCTGGGCAGCAGGCAGAAGGCGACGCCGGCGAGTATCGCGGCGCGACGGCCGGCCCGAGAGCGAACCAGAATGACCGTCAGCGCGGCAGCGACCCCGACGCAGACGGCGCTCGGCAGGCGCAGCGCGAACGGCGAGTAGCCCACGAGGTCGAGCCAGAGGTGCATTCCGGCGTAGTACAGACCGTGCACGGCATCGATGCTCACCAGCATCCGGCCCAGCTCCGGCCAGCTACGCATGGTGGCGGAAACCGTCGCCGCCTCGTCGAACCAGAGAGAGGGCTGCCACGACCAGGCCAGCGTCAGCAGGGTGCCGAACAGCCCGACGAGCAGGGCGTCACGCCCCGACGAGCGGACCGGGATGCGCATGGTACGAATCGGTGCGCGGCGAAGTGTTGTGGTGGGGGCGGTCATGGTCGAGCGTTCTCCCATTCGTACCCAGTCATGTCGGTCGGCGGCCGATGCGACCCCCTGTCGAGGGTAGGCGACTTTTCCCGGGAATCTACCCGGAGGCACATATCGTCGTGTAGCCCCTCAGAGCCCCGTTCACGGGTACGGCCCGCTTTCGCGGTCTGGGCACGGGGTGCGGGGTGCTTGTGGCGCGAAAAAACGGCCGAGCTGGTGCTCGGCCGTTTTTCGTGTGGTGCGGGGGTGTTACTTGGTGTTGACGGTGATGGTGGCGATGC
>NZ_SOFX01000014.1:0-43678 GCF_004402745.1 Cryobacterium sp. TMN-39-2 | reverse complement strand
GCTGACCGGGGTCTGCGCGCCGGCCTGGGTGGCGGCGGATGCCTGTGCGAGGGCCGGCGCGGCGGCCTGTGCGGCACGCGCAGCCTCGGCGGCGCGCTGGGCTTGTGCGTGCGCCTGGGCCTGTGCCTGTGCCTGTGCCTGTGCCTGGCGCTCGGCCTCGTCGGCCCGTGCGGCCACCAGCTGCACCGCCAACAGCTGCTCTGCCGCAACGGCCCTGGCCGCCTCCGCCTCGGCAACTTCGAAGCGGATCTGACCGATCAGCTGCACCCGCCTGTCGAGGGCGGTGGCGGCATCTGTCGACGCAGTGAGCAGCTCACGGGCGGCCGGATGACGCAGGTCGAGCCCGCAGGACGGGCAGACCGGCGCCGGCAGCGTGGCCGCGCAGGCCGGGCAGCGGGTGGTGTCGGTGAGTTCGGCCGCGCTGAGCGGCCAGCGGAATCGCCCGACGTACTGCGCGAAGTCGCGAATGGAGCTGCTCGATGACATCAATCCCCCTGATGAATGGTGCGGCTTCCACAGGCTAGTGGTTCGACGGCTGGACCGAGAGAGTCACCTAGCGGCGCACTCCCCAGTTCGGGGCGATTGACGCGGTGTCATTGACGCTGTGTCAACGGCGGGAGTAGCGTTCAAGCATGAGCACCCCGACGGCCTCCCCTCGCCAGAGCAAGCAGCCCGACGAGCGTCATGACGAGATCGTCGCCGCGACCCGGCAGCTCTTCGCCGAACGGGGCGTTGCCAAGGTCTCCGTCACCGAGATCGCCAAGCGCGTCGGCGTCACGCGGGGCCTGATCTACCACTACTTTCCCGACCGGGACGCCCTGATCGACCTGATCTTCGAGGACCACATCACTGAGTTCGTCGACGCCGTCTCCCGCTGGGACGCCGACCGGGAGCCCGGCAATGTCGCCAAGGCGCTGCTGGACTGCGTGGTCTTGTTCCGCCACCACCTGCACGCCAAGGACATGTTCCGTGAAGACCTCGGCCACCCCGAGAACGCCGGACTGTACAACCGGTTTGTGGACCGCGCCGTGCGCGCCATCGTCGAGCGCCTGCGGGTGACCACCGTCGAGGCCTACGCGCGGGCGCACCACATTGACATCGAACACGTCGGCGAGGTCTTCTACGTCCTGGTCTACGGACTGATCGGCCTCGTGCGCTCGTCGCCCGACGTCGACGACCAGGTGCTCGTCGCCATCGTGCGACAGACACTGCACCTGGACATGGGCACCACGAACACCACCCTGTAAAGACGCACCACCCGCAAGACGCACCACCCCACAAAGAAAACCGAATAAGGAGAAACGAAGATGTTCCTGTACGAGTCAATCCCCTGGTACTCCACGCTGATGTGGGTTGCGGTGGTGGCGGGCCTCATGCTTGCCAACGAGATCGCCCGGGCCAGCAAGTGGGCCGCCCTCGTGTTGTTCATCGGGCTACCGGTGGTGCTCACCATCTTCGTCTGGCCCCACACCGCGGGCGCCGACTCCAGCACCGGCACCTGGTTCCACTGGGTCAAGGTGTACTCCGCGCTGGCGGGTTGCCTGGGCTTCATGGCCATCCGCTTCATCCCGAAGCTGGCGAAGAACAAGTACTGGCTGATGTTCCCGGCGGCGATCCTCGCGCTGAACATCTTCGAAGCGGTCATCCGTGACTTCCAGGTCTACGGCATGCAGGGCATGGTCGACGGCGTCTTCATGGTCGGCGGCCCGTGGAACATCATGAACGGCATCGCCGGGCTGCTCAACCTCGTCACCATCTGCGGTTGGGCGGGCATCATCATCAGCCGCGGCAAGAAAAAGGACATGATCTGGCCCGACATGCTCTGGTTCTGGATCATCGCGTACGACCTGTGGAACTTCGCCTACGTCTACAACGCCGTCGGTGACCACTCCTTCTACGCCGGCGCCGCCCTACTGATCTCCTGCACCATCCCCGCGTTCTTCATCAAGCGCGGCGCCTGGCTGCAGCACCGGGCGCAGACCCTGGCGTTCTGGATGATGTTCACGATGGCCGTGCCCACCTTCGTGACCAGTTCGAAGTTCGCCGTCGAGTCCTCGCACAACCCCACCGCCCTGTTCATCGTCAGTGCGATCTCGCTGGCCGCCAACATCGCCGTGGTCGTCTACCAGGTACGCGTCATCGTGCGCACCAAGCGCAACCCGCTGAAGGACGAGCTGTTCGTGGAGCTGCCCGCCTACCAAAAGGTGCTCGCCGACAACCGGCCGCTGGATGCCGCCCCCGCCGTCACAGGCTCGCCCCGAGCCGCCGCGAGCGTCTAGTTCCGCACCGCACCATCCCGCGAAAGCGGTCGTGTGGTTGCCTCGAGCCTCTCGAAGCAACCACGTGGCCGCTTTCGCGGCCGTTAAAGGGCGTTTTCGGTGAGCCAGTCGAGCAGCACCCGCTGCACATCGGCCGCTTGTTCCACGTTCGGCAGGTGCGCGGTGTCGCGGAACACGCATCCGCTGGCCTGGGGCAGGGTCGTCACCAGGTACTCGTACGCCGCGAGCACCTCGGACATGTCGTACTCGCCCACCGTCACCAGGGCGGGCACCTCGATGTCGACGACCCTGTCGAACGCGGGAGGTTCGAGCGGCAGCGACACCGGGCGCTCCTCGGCGTGGATGACGTTCACCCGGTTGAGCGCGTAGGCGGTGGAGACGAATTCGGGGTCGAGGTCCTCCTCGCGGCGCAACGGGCCGAAATCCCAGATCGCGGCCTCGAGGCGGGCCAGCCGGTGCCAGTCCTGGGCGGCGAAGGCCCGGTCGATCTCGTCGAACCGGGCATCCTCCACCTCGGTCAGCTCGGTGTCGGGGAACCCGCTCGGGCCCGCCCCGATCACGATCAGCCCGGCCACCCGGTCCGCGCTCTCCACCGCAAGATCGATGGCGATCGTGCCGCCGCGGGAGCACCCGATCAGCGTCGCGCGGGCCACGCCGAGGTGGTCGAGCACGGCCAGGGCATCCGCCCGGTTGGAGAACTCGACGTCCTCGGTGCTGGTCTGGCCGAAGCCGCGGGTGTCGAAGCGGATGACGAAGTGCTCTTCGGCCAGCGCGTCGATCTGCGGGTCCCACATGCGCAGGTTCGCGATGCCCGCGTGGATCAGCAGCAGCGCCGGCTTGGAGGCGTGTCCGTCGGTTTCGTAGTACAGGCTCGCGCCCGGCACGGTGAGGTGAGGCATGAGTCGAGCGTACGACGGCCGCGCCGCGGGTGGGGGACTTTTTCGCGGCCCGGCGGTGCATCGGCGACCCCGTAGGCTCGAAACGTGGGCGGTGTACTGGTCGGATTCTCGATCATCGGGTTTGTGATCCTGGTGGGCTACGTCGTCGAGCGCACCGGCGTGGCCGGCGAGGACGCCGGCCGGGTGCTCAACCGCATCGCGTTCTTCGTGGCCACCCCGGCGCTGCTGTTCACCGTGCTCGCGCAGGCGGATGTGCGGGTGCTGTTCTCCGCGTTCCTCGCCACGGTGCTGTGCAGCGTGATCGTCGGCATGCTGCTGTATGTCGTGCTGGCCAGGATCTTCTTTCGAAACCCGCTGCCCGAGACGGTGCTCGGCGCCACCAGCGCCACCTACGTCAACGCCAACAACATCGGCCTGCCGGTGGCCATCTACGTGCTCGGCAGCGCCCAGTATGTGGCGCCGGTGTTGCTGCTGCAGCTGCTCGTGCTCGCGCCGATCACCCTGAGCATCCTCGACGCGTCCACCCGCGGACGGGTGTCGGTGCGCAGCATCCTCACCCAGCCGCTGCGGAACCCGATGATCATCGCCTCGGTTCTCGGCGTGCTCGTCGCCGCCTTCGGCATCCCGGTGCCCGACGCCGTGATCGCGCCCCTGGACATCATCGGCGGTGCCGCGATCCCGCTGGTGCTGATGTCGTTCGGCATGTCGCTGCACGGCCAGCGACTGCTGCAGGCCGGCACCGGACGCAAGCAGGTGGTCGCGGCGTCGGTGATCAAGGTGGCGCTGATGCCCGTGATCGCGTACCTGTTCGGCCGGTTCGTGTTCGCTCTCGAGGGCCCCGAGCTGTTCGCCGTGGTGACCGTGAGCGCGTTGCCGACAGCGCAGAACATCTTCAACTTCGCGTCCCGCTACGACCGGGGCGTGGTCGTGGCCCGGGACACCGTGCTGGTCACCACGATCGGCGCGATCCCGGCGCTGGTGATCGTCGCGGCCCTGCTCGCCTGAGCCGCCGACGGATCAGGCCTTCTTTTTGGGCGCTTTCTGCAGCCATGGCCGCAGCCGGCGGGTGATGAACGGCATCACCACGTAGGTCATCATGGGCGCCATCACGAAGGTGGTCAGCAGGATCCGGAGCACGGTCGGGATGTCGTTCCAGTGCGGGTCCACCCCGGTGACGAGGTAGGTGAAGATCACGTTCAGCGGAAAGAAGCCCAGCCCGATGGCCACGGCCTGCTTCCAGCGCGGCGGCTGGACCGGCGCGGACGGACCGGCGTTGACCTGGGAGTCGTCGAACCAGCCCTCGATGCCGGTGCGCCGCACCACGTGGGACTCGAGCACCAGGCCCTCACCCTCGAGCAGCCAGCTGGTGCGGGCGATCGAGTGCTCCCAGGCCTCCAGCGAGGCCGCATCCTTGAATTTGTAGAGCATGTGCCAGTGCGCGGAACCGGCGTGCGCGCGCACCCAGCCGGAGCCGAGGAAGCCCGGGTATTCGTTGGCGAGGTCCATCCCGGTCTGCACCCAGTGGGTGGCCTCGTCGAACCGGGCGGGGTCGACCCTACGGCGGATGGAGACGGTGACGGGAACGTCGGCGGGGGCTTGTGGCGCCGCGTCGTTCCCGGATACAGCAGGAGACATGCGTCCAGTATGGGCGACACCGCTTGCGTCTCGCCGGGTTTGGGCAAGCTCAACCAGCGGGACGAGCTCGACCAGCGGGGCCTAGAAGATCATCGGGCGGTCGTCGTCCTCGTCCTCGGTCTCGATGTCCACCAGCACCGGCACGTGGTCGCTCGGGGCGTCGCCCTTGCGCTCGTTGCGGTGGATGCTCGCATCCGTCACGAGCTCACCGAAGGCCGGTGAGCCGAGGATGAAGTCGATGCGCAGGCCCTCGTTGCGCGGGAAGCGCAGCTGCTTGTAGTCCCAGTAGGTGAAGCCCTCCGGCACGATCGGGCGCACCACGTCGGTGAAACCGGCCGCCTCGAACGCTTCGAAGGCGCTGCGCTCTGCCGGCGAGATGTGGGTGGACACGCCGGGTACCAGGGTGGGGTCGCCCACGTCGGAGTCCAGCGGGGCCACGTTCCAGTCGCCCATCAGCGCCATTGCCAGCCGGGGGTTCTTGGCCAGCTCGTCGGCGGCGTGGGTCTTCAGCCGGGTCAGCCAGTCCAGCTTGTAGACGTAGTGCGGGTCATCCAGCGATCGGCCGTTGGGCACGTACAGACTCCACAGGCGCATCTCGTTCACGGTCACGCCCAGCGCGCGGGCTTCCAGCGGCAGGCCGGGGCCCTCTTCACCCTTGAGGAAGCCGGGCATGTCGGGGAAGGCGGTGACCACATCCGTCATTTCGTGGCGGCTGGCGAACGCGACGCCGTTCCACTGGCTGACGCCGTGGATGGCCAGTTCGTAGCCGGCATCCTCGAAGGCCTGCGCGGGGAACTGCTCGGGCTTGCACTTGATCTCCTGCATGGCGAGCACGTCGATGTCCTCTCGCACCATCCAGTCGACCACTCGGTCGACGCGGGCACGGATGGAGTTGACGTTCCAGGTGGCGATGCGCATGGCTCTAAGCCTATTTGGCGCGGGCGCCCCAGAAACCTCGCCGACACACGCGAGTGGCAGGATGGCTGTATGTCGGAATTGCAGATCGGTTACGCGGCCATGTTGGAGCAGTTCGCCCCCGCCGAGGCGGTGGCGCTCTCGGCCTATGCGGAGGAGCACGGCTTCTCCGGGGTGATGGCGGCCGATCACTTCCAACCGTGGGTGCCCGCCCAGGGCGAATCCTCCTTCGTGTGGAGCGTTCTCGCCGCGATCGGTGAGCGCACCAAGGGCGACATGGGTCCCGGCGTCACCGCGCCCACCTTCCGCTGGCACCCGGCCATGGTGGCGCAGGCCTCCGCCACACTCGCCTCGATGTACCCCGGCCGGCACTGGCTGGGCCTGGGTTCCGGTGAGGCGCTCAACGAGCACATCGTCGGCGGCTACTGGCCCGAGGCGCCCGAGCGCATCAACCGTATGTTCGAGGCCATCGAAATCATCTCGAAGCTGTTCACCGCCAGCATCGCCGGGAAGGACGTCAAGCACTCCGGCCAGTTCTTCAAGCTCGAGTCCACCCGGCTGTGGACCATGCCTGAGGTAGCGCCCGAGATCCTCGTCGCCACCGCCGGCCCGGTCACCGCCAAGCGCGCCGGCCGGCACGCCGACGGCCTCATCACCGTCGGCGCCCCGCTCGAGAAGATCTCGATGCTGTTCGGCAAGTTCGACGACGGCGCCCGCGAGGCCGGCAAGGACCCGTCGACCATGCCCAAGGTGCTGCAGCTGCACATGAGCTGGGCCGAGACCGACGAAGAGGCCATGGCCAACGCGCTGCACGAGTGGCCCAACGGCGGCATGAAATTCCCCAAGGGCGACATCCGTTCGCCGTTCGAATTCGAGCAGATGGCAAAACTGGTGCGTCCGGAGGACTTCGAGGGCCGGATGATCATCTCCGCCGACCCCGACGACCACCGTGCCTACATCCAGAAGTTCGTCGACCTCGGCTTCGACAAGATCTACCTGCACAACGTGGGGCGCAACCAGCGCCAGTGGATCGACGTCTTCGGCCGCGACGTGCTGCCGAAGCTCGCCCGGTAACGATGCATTCCGCGGCGGACGGTGCGCGCCACCGGCTCGAGGTGTTCGTGCTGCCCGGAATCGGCGAGGTCCGGGCCGGCGACGACCTGGCCGCGACCATCCTGGCCGTCGCCGGTCCCGCCGCGTCCCGTCTGGCCGACGGTGACATCCTGGCCGTGACCAGCAAGATCGTGTCCAAGGCCGAGGGCAGGCAGGTGGCCGCGACCGACCGGGAGCAGGCCATCGCCGACGAGACCGTACGGGTCGTCGCGACCCGCGCGCATCCTGGCGGGGTCACCCGCATCGTCGAAAACCGGCAGGGCCTGGTGATGGCCGCCGCCGGTGTCGACGCCAGCAACGTCGAGCACGGCACTGTACTGCTACTGCCCGTCGACCCGGATGCCTCCGCGCGCGGCCTCTGCGCAGCCCTCCGCGCCGCCACCGGGCTGCACCTCGGGGTGCTGATCACCGACACCGTTGGCCGCCCGTGGCGGGACGGCCAGACCGACATCGCCATCGGCGCTGCCGGCGTGGCCGTGCTCGACGACCTGCGCGGCAGCATGGATGCGCACGGTCGCCGCCTCGACGTCACCGTCGCCGCCGTCGCGGACGAGATCGCCGGCGCCGCCGACCTGATCAAGGGCAAGACCAGCGGCAACCCCGTCGCCGTGCTCCGCGGCCTCGGCCACCTGGTGGGCGCGATCGACGCGGGGGATCGCGGCGCGCGCCGGCTGTTGCGCGACAGTGCGAACGACATGTTCCGCGTCGGCAGCGCCGAGGCGTACGCGGAGGGTTATGCGGCCGGGCTGGCGGCTGCCGAGGCGGACCGCGGGACGGATAGCGCACCCACGAACGCTGATGAGGCGGGGACGGCCAGGGCTGCTGATGACAGGACCGCGGCCGCCGACTTGCCGGAAGATGCCACTACAGCGCCTCTGAGGGGGCACATTGCGGCAAGTCGCGAGACTCCCGATGCCGACTTGCCGCAAAAGTCCCCTACCGGGCCCGCGAGGGGGCACTTTGCGGCAACTCGTGAGGTTCGGGATGCTGCCGCCGACGACCACCTTGGTGAGTTGCCGGTTGAAACCCCCACCGCGCACGGCACCGGGCCTCAAGTGGCTTCTCGCGGAACCGCATCCGCGTGAGATGGGTGTGCGTGGTGCCCGTCAAGGGCAGTGCGAACGCCAAGAGCCGCCTGAGCGCGCTGCCGGAGACCTTCCCGGCCCGCGGGGAGCTCGCCGAAGCATTCGCGCTGGACACCGTGGCCGCACTGCTGGCCGCCGAGATGGTGCAGCAGGTGCTCGTGGTGACCGCCGACCCCGCTGCCGCCGCGCCGCTCAAGGTGCTGGGCGCCCAGATCGTTCCCGAGATGCCGCACACATCCGCTTCGGATGCCGGGACGGGCGCTTGTGTGGCAACTCGGGACCCGCTCAACGCGGCCATCGCCGAGGGCATCCGGGTGGCGCACGAGCAGTACCCGCTCTGCAGCGTCGCTGTGCTCACCGGAGACCTGCCCGCGCTCACCGTCGCTGACGTCGAGTCGACCCTCACCGCCGCAACCGCCCATGACCTGGCCATGGTTGCCGATGAGGAGGGCACCGGCACGACCACGTTGCTCGCCCGCGCCGGCATCACGCTCACGCCCCGGTTCGGGCCCGGCTCCCGTGCTGCGCACGAGACGGCCGGCCACGTGCCGCTCGACCTGCCCGCCACGGCGTCGATCCGCCGCGACGTCGACACCGTCGACAACCTTGCCGAGGTGCTGCGCCGCGGTGTCGGTGCGCACACCAGCGCCGTCATCGCCCGCTCGCAGCAGGTGCCCGGCCCAGAGGGGCGCTGATAGACACCAGCCAGTGAGCCAGCGCCGGCCACTGCGCTAGCGTGCAGTCATGGGGAACACCGACGCCCGGATGCATCTGGGTCATGCCGCCCGCTTCGCCGGCACCGTGATGCTCACGGCGGTCTTCGCCGCTACCGTCGCCACCCTGATCTTCATGTTCAGCCGGGGCGCGACGGTGGCTCAGGCCTGGGACCTGATCGTCGGTGGCCTTTCGCTGTTGGCAGCGGTCGCCGCTCTCGCCGGCACCGCCACACTCACCCTGCTTCTGGTGTTCTCGCCGCCGACCGGTCGCTGGGGCCTCGGCGGGCGCAGCGTGATCGCCGGGTATGCAGGAGTGATCTTCGCGGCGCTGTCATTGCTCCTTGCGGCCGAGTGGATTCCCGGTGAACCGGGCGCTGCCGGCGGTCCCGCGGTCCTCGCAGCCGCGATCCTCGGCTTCACCCTGGCCGGTGGCCCGCTCTGGATCGGCCTCATCGCGGTGCTCCTCGGGCGTACGGCGCTCCTCCCTCGGGACATCGGGACGCAGCGGCTGTCCGCCTCGGAGCGTTCACGATTCGGTGCCGTCCTCATCGCGGCCGGTCTCTGTCTTGCCGCTATCGCCACCTCCGGCGCGTACCTCGTTGCGGTGCACGGCGGCCTGGACTACGCCTGCGCCGTGGAGGGGCCGTTCTCTCCTCTCGCCGAGCTGTCGGAGCGCGCCGACGTTGTCAGCGGCAGCTTCTCCTGGTGGCCGCTGGGCCGTAGCTGCACCTGGGCCGCAGCCAGCGGAGGCACGGTCCTCGCCACCTCGGGCTGGAGTCACACGGCACTCGTCCTGGCTTCGCTCGGCCTCGCCGCGGCGGGCATCGCCCTGCGAACAACCCGGGCGGGTCAGAGGGATGCGCCGGCCGGGAGCGCGCGGTAGCGCCGCATCCACTCGGGCGGCGGCGGCGGCCGACCGGGCCGACTCGGCCGAACTCGGTACGTAAGGGCGGAGATATTCGAGAAACGCCGGGTTGCGCAGGCGCGCGCGGCGGCGTTTCCCGAAAAAGTCCGCCCCTACGTGCGGTCCAGGATGGGGGCTAGTGCGCGGCGGGAGTCGCCGGCCGCACCGAGGACGCCAGTGCCGCGAGCACGTCGGCCGGGGTGGCCGCCATCTCGATCGAGGCGCGGAACGAGGGCTTCATCAGGCTGCGGGACAGCTGGGCGAGCACCTTGAGGTGCTCGGTGCCGGCGGCGGCCTCCGGCACGGCGATCATGAAGATCAGGTGCGCAGGGGCCTCGTCCAGCGAGTTCCAGTCAACGCCGTCCCGGCTGCGCGCGAACGCGAGCACCGGGGAGGTGGCGCCGTCGGACTTGGCGTGCGGAATCGCGATGCCCTCGCCGATGCCGGTCGTGCTGATCAGTTCACGGTCCATGGCCGCCTGCACGACGGCGTCGACGTCGAGCACCCGCCCGGTGGTCTGCATCAGACCGGCCAGACGACGGATGACGGCGTCCCGGTCGGTCTCGTCGATGTCGAGCACGATGGTGCGTTCGTCGATGTAGTCGAGCACGGTCTTCGGGGCGGGGGCCACCGGCTCGGCGGCAGCAGGCGCGGCAAGAACCGGCGCCGCAGCCACGGGCGAAACGGCACTCGCCGCAGCACCCGGCGCGGCAACCGGCACAGCGGCGTCCGCAGCGGTGCCGATGGGCGCGGCCGCGGCAGCATCCGCCGGCACGACCTTGCGCACCGAGATGCCGATCAGCAGCACCGACACCAGAGCGGTGACGGCCACACCGGAGAGAATCGCGACGAAGTACATCGGCACGCCGCTCACGGCACCGAAAACGGCCACGATCGGGCCGCCGTGCGGCACGGCGTTGGTGACCCCGGCGATCGCGGCGATGGCACCGGCGACGGCGCCACCGAGCACGTTCGCGGGGATGACCTGCAGCGGGCGGGCCGCCGCGAGCGGGATGGCGCCCTCGGTGATGCCGAAGAAGCCCATGAACAGCGCGGCGATGCCGGCCTCGCGTTCCACCGGGGTGAAGAACCGGCGACGGATGACCGTGGCCAGCCCCATGCCCAGCGGCGGCACGGCGATGGCCGCGGCGACCATGCCCATCGGGCCCGGGTTGCCGGAGGCGATCAGCGCGGAACCGAACAGGAACGCTGTCTTGTTGATCGGGCCGCCCATGTCGAACGCGACCATCGCGCCCAGGATCAGGCCGAGCACGACGACGCTGCCGCCGTCGAGGCTGGAGAGGAAGTCGGTCATCGAGGAGAACACCCAGGCGATCGGCTGGCCGAGTGCGAGCACGAACAGGCCGCCGACGACGAGGGTGGTGATCACGGGGATGACCAGGATCGGCATGATCGGCTTGATGAAGCGGTGCACGGGGATCTTCTTGATGCCCAGCGCCACGAAGCCCACCAGGAAACCGGTGACGATGCCGCCGATGAAGCCGGCACCCGATTCGGAGTTGTAGAAGGAGCCGGTCGTGGCGATCCAACCGCAGATCATGCCCGGTGCGAGCCCGGGCCGGTCGGCGATCGCGTAGGCGATGAAGCCGGAGAGGATCGGCACCATCAGGGTGAAGCCGAGCACGCCGATCTGGTTGATGGTGAACCAGAAGCTGTCCTCGGGGATCACGAGTCCCTGCGGGGTGGCCTCGCCGCCGATCGACAGCGAGATCGCGATGAGCAGCCCGCCGACGACGACGAACGGGATCATGTACGACACGCCGTTCATCAGAGCGCGGTAGATGAAACCGCCGATGTCGCGTTTCCCGGCGCTCGCCGGGGCATCCGTGGTCACGGCGGCGCGGCCGGTGGGGGCGGCGGCCAGCGCCTCGGCGATCAGCGCGGCCGGGCGGTGGATGCCGTCGGAGACGCGGGTGGAGACCATGCGCTTTCCGCCGAAGCGGGACAGGTCGATCTGGGTGTCGGCGGCGACGACGACAGCGTCGGCGCGGTCGATGTCGGCCTGACTGAAGGTGCCTTCGACGCCGACGGACCCGTGCGTCTCGACCCGGATCTCGTAGCCGAGTTCGGTGGCGGCCGCGTCGAGTTTCTCGGCAGCCATGTAGGTGTGGGCGATGCCCGTTGGGCAGGCCGTGATCGCCAGGATCAACACCGTGGGCGGCGCGATGGTGGTGTCGGTCGGGGTGTCAGGCATGGTGCGGTGTCCTTCCAGGACGACGCCGACGACCGGTGGCCCGTCGGCCATGGAGCGCGTGCTCACCCGGTGAAGAATGCAGCAGCCTGTCCAGCGTACAGTTCGGCGCCCGGTGCGTTCGAGAGTCTTTCGGCCCTGCCGGCCGCTAGGGTGGGACGCGACACGGGGTGCCTCCGCCGGATGCGGACGCTGAGATCCAAACCCGTCGAACCTGACTAGTTAGCACTAGCGAAGGGATGTCGCCATGTACGTTCACGCCGCCGAATCACGCCGGGACGCCGACCCGGATCGGCAGCCGGAGCCGGACCGCACCGAACCGTTCAGCAGGCTGCTCTGGGCCGACATCGCCGAAACCCGCACCGCCATCGATGCGTTGCTCTTCATCTCGGAACTCGGCGAGGGCAGCCTGTCCGCCGGCCACTTCGCCTACTACCTGGCCCAGGATGCCCTCTACCTCGCCGCGTACTCCCGGGTGTTGGCGCAGGCGAGCGTCCTGGCGCCCACCCCCGCCGAACGGGAATTCTGGGCTACCGGCGCCGCCAACTGCATCGAGGTGGAACTCGAGCTGCACCGCACCTGGCTGACCGGCCATGACACGCGGCCGGCGCCCGGCCCGGTGACCCGGTCCTACGTCGACCACCTGGTCGCGGTCAGCGCGGCAGGCAACTATGCGGTGCTGCTGGCAGCGGTCCTGCCCTGCTACTGGCTCTACTCGGATGTCGGCGAGCGCCTGCACGCCGGCTTCACGGCGAGCCGGCGCGACGCGGCGCATCCGTACGCCGACTGGCTGGAGACCTACGCCGACGAGGGGTTCGCGGCCGCGACCCGGCAGGCCATCCTGCTCACCGACACCGCGGCGGCCACCGCGACGGCCGTCGACCGGGCGCTCATGCGCGCCGTGTTCGCCCGGTCGGCGGCCCTCGAGTTGCTCTTCTTCGACGCGCCCCGGCTGCACGCGCCGGGGTAGCAGACCACGACCATCCGCACCCGCGGATGCATGACTCCTGCGATTCCCTGCCGCCGACCGGTGATCGCCCCGGAATCACGAGGCGGTCGGCCACACCGGCGGAATCGAGCACGAGTTGTGCCTCGGCGGCGGCGGCTCAGGTCAGCGCCACGGTGCGGAAGCCCACGTTTCCGGCCGCGGAATCCGCGGTGTTGGAGGCCCGAGCGGAGTTGCGGTACCGGTTGCAATAGGAGTCGTGGCAGAGGTACGAGCCGCCGCGCATCGAACGCTGCTCGCCTGTCGCCGGGCCGGCCGGATTCTCGGCGGGGGAGTGCGCGTAATAGCCCTCCGCCCACCAGTCGGCGCACCACTCCCAGACGTTGCCCACGCTCTGCCAGAGGCCGTAGCCGTTCGGCGCGAACTCCCGCACCGGGGCGGTGCTGAGCCAGCCATCGGCCAGGGTGTTCACCGCGGGAAACCGGCCCTGCCAGATGTTGCAGCGCTGCCCTTCCTCCCACTCGTCTCCCCACGGGTAGCGCCGGCCGGCCAGCCCGCCGCGCGACGCGCACTCCCACTCGGCCTCGGTCGGCAGCCGTCGCCCCGCCCAGGCGCAGTAGGCCAGCGCGTCGTTCCAGCTCACCTGCACCACCGGATGCTCGGCCAGCCCGTCGAGCGATGAACGGGGGCCGGCCGGATGCGCCCAGTCCGCGCCGCGCACCCCCAGCCACCAGGGTGTCTGCGGGGGTTGGCCGACCACGTCATCGAGGTCGGCCTGCAACGCGAGGTGGAACACCGCGGAGTAGCCGAACAGCTCCGACTCGGTGCGATACCCGGTATCGGCCACGAACCGGGCGAAGGCGGCGTTGGTGACCGTCGTCGTGTCGATGGAGAAGGCATCCAGCCGCACCTCGTGCACGGGGGTCTCGCCGTCACCGGGATTGCCCGCGCCGTCGGCGTCGCCCATGGCGAAGACCTGCGCCGGCACCAGCGCCTGGTCGAGATGATGCCGGCTGGCGAGCCCGGTCGCAGAGTCAACGGCATCGTGCCGGGCGCTGTGCTGCGTAACGTGTCCAGTGGACTTCTCTGGCGCGGCCTCGGGCCGTTGGGCGTTGGTCATCACCTCGTGTGCGGGTGCACAGCAGCTGTGGTCGTCTGTCGTCACGCGCAGACTGTACCGCGCGGGGTAGTCGGCGACGACCCCTGCCGCTGCACAATCCCGGCAGGTGGCAGGTGGCAGGTGGCAGGTGGCAGGTGGCAGGTGGCTGGCGGTACGCGGCGGGCGGCACGGGCGGCAGTCGATGGGTGGCAGCGGCGGGCGGCGGGCGGCGCTGGCGTGTGACAGGCGACGGGTGGGCGATCCGCGGATTGCGGGATCAGGCCCTGGGTGGTGCTGTTGTTTTTGGCGGTCCGTCCCGGGTGCGGCCGGGCATCTCGATGAGTGCTTGGCCGGGGTCGATGGTTGTGGGTGGGCGGAGCCAGTAGCGGCCGGTGTTTTCGAAGATCTGCCAGTGCTGGTTGTGGAGCAGCAGGTGGTGGGCGGGGCAGAGCAGGATGCCCTGGTTGATGTCGGTTCTGCCGTGGTCTCTGAGCCAGTGTTCGATGTGGTGGGCTTCGGTGAACGCCGGTGGGCGGTCGCAGCCGGGCCACCGGCAGCCGCCGTCGCGGGCGGCGAGGGCTTGGCGTTGGGCCCGGTTGAACAGGCGTTGTTCGTGGCCCAGGTCCAGGGGCCGGTTGACCTCGTCGACGGTGATCTCAACACTTCCCGAGTCGCAGATGAGGCGTTCGATGGTTTCGGGGGAGACCGGGGCGTTGTTGCCCTCGATGTAGCCGTGCCCGGTTTGGCCGGGAAGGCAGATCAGGATGTCGTCGGCGGCGGCCGGTCCTGTGGGCGCGGCGGGTCTGGCCGTCGTGGCGGTGGTGGTGAGGATCTGCACGGCGGGGCGGCGGCCGCCGAGCATCTCGTTGGGGTTGATGGTGGTGCCGGCTTTGAGGAGGTCGAGGAAGCCGTCGCAGGTGATTTGGCTGGTGTTGCGGGGGTCGTTCTTGACGCGTTTGGCCCAGGCGGCGCGTTCGGTGTCGACGAAGCGCACGCCGCCGCGGCGGGGGCTGGTGAGACTGTCGAAGGTGGCTTTGATGAACTCGCCCTGTTCCGCCGGGAAGAGCCCGTCGATGCGGACCTGGCCGGTGTTCAGGGTCCAGATGCGCAGGTAGCGGTCGTCCCAGGCTTTCTGTTCCCGTACCCTAATGCCGGCCTCGTCGAGGCTGTCGCGCGTCTGCCGGGCCCGTTTGAGGAGCTGGTCCACGTCCATCGCCGCGGCGTCGGCGAGCAGCCCCGCCAAGGCATCGGCGAGGACCGGGCCGGTGACGACGGTATCGATGTCGCCCAGGCCGGTGCGTAGGGCGTGCGCGGCATCGATCGAGAGGGTTCCGCCGGTCACGGCGTGCGAGATCGGTGCGTGCCACGGCATCGGCGCCGGCAGCGGAACGACCGGAGCGACCCCGCCGTGGCCGTCGAACCCGTCGACCCCGTCGAGCCCATCAGGGATGTCCGGGTCCAGCACCCCCTCGAGCAACCGGCGGGCCGCTTCGGCGTCGGTCGCGGCCGCCTGCGCTTGGGCGTCTTCAACCTCGGCGAGCATCCGGCCCACCCCCACGAGCTTCCGCGACTCGACCTTGCTGGTGCCGGTCAGCTTCTGAATCAACCCCTCGGGATTCAAAAAGCCCTGCTGCGCAGCCAAACCGGACTGGCCCAGCTCCCACCGGGACCGCTGGGCCAGGGTCTTCGCCAGCCACGCCTTGCGGGTGTCCAGCTCGCGTTGGGCCCGGGCCAGGGTCTGCTGACCGGACAGGACAGCGGCATCCGTGAGCTTGTCGTAATCGGCACTGCAGGAGCCCAGCCGGGCCACGTCGACCGCCGCATCCACCAGCCCATCGCCGCGGGAAGTAGCGAAGATGTCTGCGACACTCGACCGGTTTGTCATGCCCCGAATCTAGCCCGATTCCGAAACTTTGTGTGAGCAAAAGTCAACTTGTGGATAACTTTTCTTGGGCCATACCGGCCTCCAGCCGCGCCTAGCGGAGGACGGTGACGCCGACGGTGGTGAGCACGCCGAAGACCACGCCCCAGATGATGATCGAAATGATCTGCCAGAAAATGACGGCGTTCTTCGAGGCGCCGAAGGACACCATCGCGGCCGAGGTGATCTGGCTCGGCAGGATCGTCTGGCCGAGGAGGCTGACGCCGGCAACGCCGTACCTGTCAAAGCGTTCGCGCAACTTGGCCCGGCGGGGCGAGTCGGGCTTGGTGGCTTTGCCGAGGCGAACCCGGGACCGCACCCCGTGGGCGCTGAGGACGACAACGAGCATTGAGAGCACGTTGCCGACGATGGCGGCGAGGACGGCGACGACCGGATTGACCCCGGCGAGAATGCCGATGGCTGCTCCGAAGTACGACTCCACGAACGGGATCGCGGCGGCGAGGACGATACCGACCCACTGCAGGAGCTCGGGCAGGGAGGCGGTGAAGTCGCGCAGCGCGTCAATCAAGATGAAGCCTTTCGTCAGAGGGCCCGGTGGTCCGGGTCATGACTCAATCCTCCGGGCCGGCCGCTCTCCGCTGAAGTGTCGCCGTGTCACCGCGTGCCGGGCACTTCCACACATCGGATAGTGACAAATGTCACTGCTCTACGCTGGCAGCATGCCTGACGCCCTCACCCGCGAATCACCGCGCCCGGCCGGACAGGCGCGCAGCGTGCACACGACCTGGACCTACACCCTCGCATCGATCGTCTTCTTCTTCGTCGTGCTGGATTCGATCCTGCTGGGCGTCGCTGCGTCGAACTTCGAGGCAACCGAGGATGGCCGTGACGCCGCCCTCATCGTGCTGATTCTCGTGTGCGGGGCGATGCACGTGCGCTACTGCTGGTTCCTCCGCGTCGGGCGGGGCGGTGGGATGCCGCGGCTCGCCTGGACCGTGGCACTGATCGTTCCCGCCGTCACCGTGTGGCTGCTCGGCCTCGCCACCCCGGGCGCCGGCTTGTTCGCCGCCTTCCCGCTGTGGATGGGTCTCAACGCCATCGCACCCCTGCTGCCCCGTGCCCGCCGGTGGACGGTTCTTGTCGGCGGAGCCGCCGTGACCCTGGCACACCCGCTGCTGGCGTCCTCGCTCTTCGGCCATCCACTCGAGGCGTCGGGCATCTCGGGGGTTTGGCTGTTGTTCACCTATGGCGCGTTTCTGCCGATGATGGTGCTCTCCAGCCTGTGGTGGTGGGAGATCGTGGTGACCCTCGATCGGCACCGGTCGGTCGCCGCGGAGCTCGCGGTCGCGCACGAGCGGTTGCGCTTCGCCTCCGATCTGCACGACATCCAGGGCCATCACCTGCAGGTGATCGCGCTCAAGTCCGAACTTGCCGAACGCCTCCTTTCCATCGATCCGGATGCCGCCCGGGAGCACCTGCACGAGACCCGGCTCATCGCCAAGCAGGCGCTCGAAGAGACCCGATCCCTCGTCGCCGGATACCGCCAGGTCGACCTGGCGACCGAACTCGAGAACGCCCGAGAGGTGCTGACCGCATCCGGGGCCGACTGCGCGCTCGAACTCGGTGTCCTGCCCGCGGGTATCGAGGTCCGCAGGGTCCTCGCGCTGGTCGTGCGGGAGGCGACGACCAACATCCTGCGACACAGCACCGCGAGCAAGGCGGCGATCACCCTCTCGACGAACGCCGAGGGCAGCACCCTCGAGGTCGTCAACAACGCGGCGTCGCCCGCGACGGATGCGCCGGGGCGCGTCCTCAGCAGCGGCCTGACCGGTTTGCGGGACCGGGTCGCGGCGATCGGCGGGCACTTGGTCACCGAAAGTGACGGCGACACCTTTGTGCTGCGGGCGTTCGTCGCCGCCGGAGTGGGTGTCGGCGCGTGAGCGCGGCGCCCCGCGTCATCCGGCTGTTGATCGCCGACGATGAGCACCTCATTCGCGGTGCGCTCAGCGCCCTGCTCAGCCTGGAGGCCGATATCGAGGTCGTGGCGAGCGTCGGCAACGGCGTCGCTGCGGCGGAGCGGGCGCTGGAGACGAAGCCCGACGTGTGCCTGCTCGATCTCGAAATGCCCGAGGCCGACGGCATCGAGGCGGCCACGCGCATCCTCTCGACCGTGGCGACGAAGGTCGTGATCGTGACGCGGCATGCCCGCCCCGGTGTACTGCGGCGCGCGCTGGGAGCAAGGGTGTCGGGATTCGTGCCGAAGTCGACTCCGGCCGAGGACCTCGCCGACGTGATCCGCGCCGTGGCAGCAGGCAAACGGTACGTCGACCCCGAGATCGCGGCGACGGCGCTGACGGCGGAACGCTGCCCGCTCACCGACCGTGAACTCGACGCCCTGCGGTTCAGTCGGTCGACGATGAGTGTGCAGGACATCGCCGACAGGCTCCACCTCGCGGCCGGGACCGTGCGCAACTACCTGTCATCGGCGATGACGAAGCTCAACGCGCGGTCGCGGCACGAGGCGGCGGAGATCGCCTGGCAGCAGGGCTGGATCTAGCCGGGGCCAGGGCTGCGGCGAACCCGAACCGTTCGGGGTTAGGGTCGGTGTATGCCCGGTGCACCGATTCCCGTGCGCGTCATCGAGCCGCTGGCCGGTGACGTGACGCTCGGGCCAGCCCTGGCCCCGGATACCCAGCTCGTCGACACCCTCGGTCGCCCGCTGCACGACCTGCGCCTCTCGGTCACCGACCGGTGCAACTTCCGCTGCGTGTACTGCATGCCCAAGGAGATCTTCGGCAAGGACTTCGCCTTCATGCCCCGCGACGAGATGCTCTCGTTCGAGGAGATGACCCGGCTGGCGCGTATCTCGGTGGCGCACGGGGTGGAGAAGATCCGGCTCACCGGCGGCGAACCGCTGCTGCGCAAGGGCCTCGAAGAGCTCATCGCAATGCTCGCCGCCCTCCGCACCCCGGCGGGCCGGCCCGTGGACATCGCCCTCACCACCAACGGTTCCGCCCTGGCGATGAAGGCGCAGGCGCTCAAGGATGCCGGCCTCAAGCGCGTGACGGTCTCCCTCGACTCCCTCGACGACACCACCTTCCGCACCATGAACGACGTCAACTTCCCGGTCGCCCGCATCCTGGCCGGCCTCGACGCCGCCCACGCCGTGGGCCTGGGCCCGATCAAGATCAACATGGTCGTCAAGCGCGGCCAGAACGACCACGACATCGTCAACATGGCCCGGCATTTCAAGGGCACCCCCTACATCCTGCGATTCATCGAGTTCATGGACGTGGGCACGAGCAACGGCTGGGACATGGCCGCCGTCCTGCCGTCCAGTGAGGTGCGTGACCGCATCCACGCCGAACTGCCGTTGCAGGAAGTGGCGCCCAACTACACCGGCGAGACCAGCCGTCGTTGGCGGTACATCGACGGCGAGGGCGAGATCGGCCTGATCTCCAGCGTCACCCAGTCGTTCTGCCACACCTGCTCCCGCGCTCGGGTCTCCACCGACGGCAAGCTGTTCACCTGCCTGTTCGCCAGCGAGGGCCACGACCTGCGCGCGCTGCTTCGCGACGGCAGCAGCGACGAGCAGCTCTCGGCCGCGATGGGTTCCATCTGGCGGCAGCGCACCGACCGGGCCTCCGCACTGCGCAGCGCCCAGACCGGAGCGGTGCGCTCCTCCGGAAAGAAGATCGAGATGTCCTACATCGGCGGATGATCGCCGCCCGACCCGGTTTAACCGCACGCTGCTACTCTAAAATCATGGTTTCGATCGATCAGAGTGACGCCAGGCACGCGGCCCTGGCCAGTGAGCCGCGCCGCCGGGTGCTGGGCCTGCTCACCGCTGCCGCCGAGCCGCTGGACGCCGTCACCGTCGCTGCGGGCATCGGCCTGCATGTCACCACCGCCCGGTTCCACCTGGAGCAGCTCGAGGCCGTGGGACTGGTCGAGCGCCAGGTGGCCAGGGCCGGCCAGCGTGGCCGCCCGCACGTGCTGTTCAGCCCGGTGGCGGCGCCGCTGCCCGTCGAAGACGCCCAACAGCAGCTCACCCAGGCCCTCGCCTCGGTGATCGGCGAGGACGCCGACGGCGGTCGCGCCCGCTCGGTGCGCGCCGGCGAGCGCTGGTCGGCGCAGTACGCGGCCGGGGCGGATGCCGCCGATCCGGTCGACCTGGTGGGCACCCCGTCCGCCGCCTCGGCCGGAACCGACATCGTGCCTCCGCTGCTGCGGGTGCTCACCGAGATCGGCTTCGAGCCTCAGCTGCGCGCATACGAGAACACCATCGCGCTGCCGGCCTGCCCGTTCCGGGCCGAGGCGCGGGCCAACCCTAATGTGGTCTGCTCGGTGCACCTGGGCCTGATCCAGGGCCTGGTGCGGGAGCGAGGCCACGACGCGTCCGCCATCCGCCTGCTCCCGTTCGTGCAGCCCGACCTCTGCCTCGTGGAGTTGCCCCCGGGTCTCACGGACTGAGGGAAAAGCCCCCAGTGCGGGCCGAAGTCGGTGCTTTTCTCACAGTTCGCGAACTGTCACCCCACGTAGGAGGACACGTCGACCTGCGCGGTTACGTCCACGTAGACGTCGCCGTCGACGATGGTGAGCGGGTAGACCGGCACCGGCTCTGAGGCCGGCAGGGTGCGGGCGCGCCCGGTGGACAGCTCGAACCGGCCGCCGTGCGCCCAGCACTCCAGGTCGTCGCCCTCGACGAAGCCGTCGGAGAGGGAGATGTCGGCGTGCGAGCACATGTCGCCGAGCGCGAAGCAGTTTCCGGCGCTGTCTTTCACCAGGGCCACCGCCACACCGTCGACCATCACCTTGATCGCCTCGCCGAGCTCGAGCTCGGATTCCGCGCACACCCTGGTTGCCATCTGTTTCTCGTTCCTGCCGATTCTTCTTGCGGCCTGGGCCGATGGGACGAACGTCCCGATTAAAAGGATAGACATCCTCTAAAGTGACTCACTAGGGTCATTCGACCCGGCGAAGGAGAATTTCTGTGACTGCCGAACCGATCAACCTCTCATCCAGCCGCCCCGGTGCCGTGGACGTCGCAGCCCCCGCTGGGCATGCCTGCGCCTGTGGCCACGAAGACACCGAGAAGATCGTCCTCGACTCCCGCACCATCCCGCACGCCATCCGCCACGCCACGATCTTCGGAGCTCTCGGCGCCATCCAGCCCGGCTTCGCCCTCGACCTGATCGCCTCGCACAACCCGCTGCCGTTGCTCGGCCAGCTCGAGAGCAGCCGCCCCGGCGACTTCGTCGTCTCGTACCTCGAGAACGGCCCCGAAACCTGGACCATCCGCCTCACCCGCGCCAACTAGCCGGCACCTGCCCGCCCGACGCCGCCGATGACCATGCTCAGCCCCCTCCGCCGCACCGGCAGCGCCTTGCGCGGCACCGGTCCAGCGGCACGGCCGAAGGTCACCGGCCGGCTGGTCTTCCTGCTCCTCGGCGGCATCGCCCTGCTCGCCGGCCTCGACGGCGCCCTGCTGCTGCTCGGCCTGGCGGCCCCGGTCGACAGCGCCCGGCTCGGTGCGGTGCACGGGCCGCTGATGGTGTTCGGCTTCGTCGGCACCGTCGTCGTGCTCGAGCGGGCCGTGGCCGTGCGCCGCGGCTGGGCGTACCTCGCCCCTGGCCTGCTCGGCGCCGGCGGCCTCGCCCTCATCTCGCCGCTGCCGGTGGTCGTGGGCCAGGTCGCCCTCGTCGCCGGTTGCGCCGTGCTGCTGGCCATCTACGCCGAGATCTGGCGCCGGCAGGGGTCGGTGTCCACCGCGGTGCAAGTGCTCGGCGCCGTCGCCGGGCTGATGGCCACGGTGTTGTGGCTGCGCGGTATCGGCATCCCGCAGCTCGCGCCGCTGCTCATCCTGTACCTCGTGCTCACCATCGCCGGCGAGCGCCTCGAGCTGTCCCGCATCTCGCCCACCGTGAACCGTCGAGCCGAACAGTGGATGCTCGGCATCAGCCTCTCCCTCAGCTTCGGCTCGGTCATCGCCCTGGTCTGGCCGATCGCCGGCTACCCGCTCCTGGGCGCCGGAATGCTGGCGCTGGTGGCCTGGCTGTTCCGCCACGACATCGCTACCCGCATGGTGCGCTCGGTCGGGCTGCCCCGCTACATGGCCTGGTGCCTCCTGGCCGGCTACGGCTGGCTCGTCGTGGTGGGCGGCATCTGGCTTCTGCAGGGCCCGGTCTACTCCGGCCCCGGCTACGACGCGATGATGCACGCCGTGTTCCTCGGTTTTGTGATGTCGATGATCATGGCCCACGCCCCCACCATCCTTCCGGCCGTGCTGCGCCGACCGCTGCCCTACCGACCGATCATGTACCTGCCGGCCGGGCTGCTGCACGCCTCGCTGCTGGCCCGGGTCCTGTTCGGTGACGCCTACGGTGTGCCGGCCCTGGTGCAGTGGGGCGGCGTCTTCAACATCGTCGCGGTGCTGCTGTTTGTACTGATCGCCGTGGTCTCGGTGCTGCGCGGCAGCACCGTGTTGCCCGCGCGAGCAGCAGCGCGCAGTACCGCCGTGCCGCCGGCACCCTCCCCGCGAGGCTCGCTCCTATGAAGGACAAGCTTTGGCACATCGTCTCGGGCACCCTGGTGCCGGCCTGGCTGGTCGCCGCGGTGGTCTTCACCTTTTTGCACCGCCTGGTGCCGTCATCGGGGTGGTTGCTCGTGCACCTGCTGCTGCTCGGCGCGGTGAGCACCGCCATCCTGATCTGGAGCCAGCACTTCGCCGACACCCTGTTGCGACGTAAGGCCCTCGGCCACCGGCTTTCGCTGGGGCTGCGGCTGAGCGTGCACACCGTGGGCGCGATCCTGGTGATGACGGGCATGGTCATCGACGGGTACCCGCTGGTGCTGGTCGGCGGCATCCTGGTGGGCCTGAACGCGGTCATTCACGCCGTCGTGATCGTCGGCCAGTCCCGCGGCGCGATGCCGGGCCGGTTCGCCCCGCTGGTGCGCTACTACGTAGCCAGTGCGCTGATGCTGGCCGCTGGCGTGGTCCTGGGCATCCTGATGGCCAGGCTCGACGGTGGCGGTGAGGACTACGAACGCCTCTTCATCGGGCACCTCGGCCTCAACCTACTGGGCTGGGTGGGCCTGACCGTGATCGGCACCATCGCCCTGCTCTGGCCCACGGTGCTGCACACCCGAGTGGAGGGCGCCACGCTCGCCGGCGGGCACACCCTGATGGTGCTCGTGGGCGCCCTCGGTCTGCTCGCCCTCGGTTGCCTGGCCGACCTGCGCCTGATCGTGGCCCTGGGCGTGCTGGTCTACCTGGCCGGGCTGGGCCGGGTGCTCTGGGAGGCCGTCGGCCACCTGCGCCGCGCGCCCGCGGTCACCTTCGCGGCGTGGAGCCTCGGCGCCGCGATGGTCTGGTTCGCGCTCTGCACCCTCGGTTTCGGCCTGCAGCTGGCACTCGCCCCGAGCTGGACCGCGGCCGCCGCCGGCGTGGAAACCCTGGTGCCCTACTTTGCGGTCGGTTTCGCCGCCCAGATCCTGCTCGGCGCCCTGAGCCACCTGGTGCCCGTGGTGCTCGGCGGCGGCCCGCCCGCCCTCAAGGCCACCGCGGCCGAACTCGACCGCGGCGGCCTGGTCCGGGTCGTCCTCGTCAACGGTGCCCTCGTCCTCTCGCTCCTGCCGGTGTCCAGCACCATCACGGTGCTGCTGTCGGTGCTGACCGTGGGCACCCTGGCCAGTTTCCTGGTGCTGTTCAGCCTGGCCCTCCGCACCAACCGTCGGGTACGCGCCCTCCCGCTAGTGCGGATCGCGCCGGGCGAACGCACCGCGCCGACCGAGCGACCCCGCAGCACCGGACGGATGCTCGCGGCCGCGACCGTGCTGCTGCTCACGGTGACCGCGGGCATCGTGGCCGACCCGGCCTCAATCGGCCTGTCGACCATGGCCGCCCCGGCCGCCGGCACGGCCGCCGCCGCGACCGGGCACACCACCACGGTGGCGGTGGACATGGTGGACACCCGTTTTGTGCCCGACCGCATCGAGGTGCCGGTCGGTGACGAACTGGTGATCGAACTCACCAATAGCGACGACATGGTGCACAACCTGGTGCTCGAGTCCGGGCTGGTCTCGTCGTCGCTCGACCCTGGCGCCACCGAGACAGTGGCGGTGGGCGTGATCGGCGCGAGTGTGGACGGCTGGTGCTCGATCGCCGGACACCGGCTGCTGGGCATGGAGATCAGCATCATCGCGGTGGGCGGCGACGACAGCACGGCCGGTGCCGGCACGTCGATGGACGGCACGGCGGGCACGTCCGCGGACGGCACCCACACCGGCCACGGTTCCACCGCGACGGGCGCCTCCGCCGCCGACGACCTCGACCCGATGGCTGAACCCGACGCCGATTTCCAGGCGAGGGACGCCGCACTGCCGCCCGCCGCATCCGCCACCGTGCACCGGCAGACCCTGACCGTGCGCAATGTGGAGACCGAGGTGGCCCCGGGGGTCACCCAGATGCTGTGGACCTTCAACGGCACCGCGCCCGGCCCCACTCTGCGCGGCACTGTGGGCGACGTGTTCGAGATCACCCTGGTGAACGAGGGCACGATGGGGCACTCCATCGACTTCCATGCCGGCGACGTCGCCCCGGATGAGGTGATGCGCACCATCCAACCCGGCGAGAGCCTGGTCTATACGTTCACCGCCACCCGGTCCGGCATCTGGCTGTACCACTGCTCCACCATGCCCATGTCGGTGCACATCGCCAACGGCATGTTCGGTGCCGTCATCATCGACCCGCCCGGGCTGGCCGAGGTGGATCGGGAGTACCTCGTTGTGCAGTCCGAGCTCTACCTCGGCACGCAGGGCGGCGAGGTCGACGACCTCAAGGTCGAGGCGCAGACCCCAGACCTGGTCGTCTTCAACGGCTACGCCAACCAGTACGCCGCCCGCCCTCTCGCGGCCCGGGTGGGCGAGACCGTTCGCGTCTGGGTGCTGGCTGCCGGACCCAACCTGGGCAGCGCCTTCCACGTCGTCGGCGGCCAGTTCGATACCGTCTATAAGGAGGGCGACTACACGCTCAAAGACGGCGGCAGCACCGGAACCGGCGGCTCCCAGGTGCTCGACCTCGCCGCAGCGCAGGGCGGGTTCGTGGAGCTCACCTTCGGCCAGGCCGGTCACTACCCGTTCGTGAGCCACGTCATGTCGGATGCCGAGAAGGGCGCCCGCGGCATCCTCGAGGTGCTCCCGTGAGTGAGGCCCGGCGGTCGGTGCCGCTGCGCTCGGTACCGCTGCGCAGTACCTGCGGTCGCCCGCACCCGTGCCCGCCCGCGATGCAACTGCGGATCCTCGAGCAGATCGGCCTCTTCCACGGCCTGTCCGGCACTGAGCTGGCCTCGATCGGCGCACGGATCCAGTCGCTGGCCTGGTCGGCCGGCGAGGCCGTGTTCACCGCAGGCGACCCCGCCGAGCACGTCTACCTGCTCGCGGCCGGCCAGGCGAAGGCCTTCCGCACCACCCCGACGGGCCAGCGCACCAGCCTCGACTTCTTCGGGCCCGGCGACGTGCTCGGCGGCCTCACCTGGGCGGGCCGCAGCGGATACACCGAGACGGCCGTCGCCCTGGTCACCACCTGCGCCCTCCGCATCGACGCCGGCGCCTTCCGCGAGGTGATGCTCGCGCATCCGTCGGTGGCTCTCGGCGTGCTCGACGTGGTCTCGGACCGTCTCGCCCGCGCCCGCTCCACCGAGCAGCAGCAGGCCTCCAACACCGTCACCGAACGGGTGGCGGCCGGCCTGCTCCGCCTGGCCGACACCTTCGGTGTGCCGGGTGACGAGCCCGGCGCGACCCTCATCCAGCTGCCCCTGACCCGGGCCGACCTGGCCGCCATGGCCGGCACCAGCGCCGAGTCGGTGTCCCGCACGATGAGCCGGCTCCGCCGCGACGGGCTGATCGACTCGGGTCGGCGTTGGACCGCTGTGCTCGACCGGACCGGTCTGCTCGCGGCAAAGTGACGGCCGTCATGGTCGCCGCCCGGCAGCCTCCGTAACGTCGTTAATGCCCCGGTCAACCGGGGTGCACGGCACACCGAAAGGCACCCATCATGACCACCCTCACCTCACCCAGCACCCACACCATCCTGCGGGCCGACGGCTTCTCCTGCCCCTCCTGCGTCGCCAAGATCGAGAAGCTGATCGGTCGACTGGCCGGCGTCACCGGCGTCGCCGTGTTCTTCTCCTCCGCCCGCATCGAAATCGACCACGACCCGGCCGTCGTGAGCACGGATGCCCTCATCGCCGCGGTCGGCAAGGCCGGCTACCCCGCCCGCCTGGCCGCGTTCTGACCGGCCAGGCTGGGGGAGTGACATGCGCACCGCGGCCGGGATCGGCCGCCGCCTGAACACCCGGTGGACGATTCCGGTGGTATCAGGGACGCTGATCGCGGCGGCCTGGCTGGCCGGCCCGGTGCCCGCGCTGAGCCTGGCCTCGGACGCGGCGATGGTGGCGGCCGCCGTTGTGGCCGGCGCCCCGATCGCCCGGGCGGCCCTGCGCGGCCTGTCCGGGCGGGTGGTCGGCATCGACCTGCTCGTCACCGTGGCCACGGTGGGCGCGATCGTGCTCGGCGAATACTGGGAGGCCGCAGCGGTGACCGTCCTGTTCGCCATCGGCCACGCCCTCGAGACGGCCACCCTGAACCGCACCCGGTCCGCCCTGACCGCCCTTGTGGCGCTGGCCCCCGACGTGGCCCTGGTGCTCCGCGATGGTGCGCAGACCGAGGTGCCGGCCGCCGACGTGCTCACCGGGGAGACCGTGCTGGTCAAGTCCGGCGCGCGGGTTCCGGTGGACGGCACCGTGCGGCACGGCACCGGCACCCTCGACGAAGCCTCGATCACGGGCGAATCCCTCCCGGTGGCCAAGGCTCCCGGCGACAGGGTCTTTGCCGGCACGATGTCCACCGGCGGGTTGTTGCAGGTCGAGGCCACCGAGGTCGGTGCGGCCACCACCCTGGCCCGCATCGTGCACAGGGTCGAGGAGGCGCAGGATGCCACCGCCCCGACCCAGGTCTTCATGGACAGGTTCTCCGCCTGGTACACCCCAGGCATCCTGGTGCTCGCCGTGGTCGTCGGGTTGCTTTCCGGCGACCTGTTCCTCGCGCTGACGCTGCTGGTCATCGGCTGCCCAGGCGCCCTGGTCGTCTCGATTCCCGTCGCGATCGTCGCCGGCATCGGCCGCGCCGCCCGGTCCGGAATCCTGATCAAGGGCGGCGAGTTCCTCGAGAGCGCATCGAAGGTCACCGTCGTCGCCGTCGACAAGACCGGAACCCTCACCAGGGGTCGCCCGCGGCTGACCGACGTCGTGGTGCTGAACCCCGAGCTGACCCGCGCCGACGTGCTCGGCTGGGCCGCTCGGGCCGAGGCCGGCTCCGAGCATCCGCTGGCCGGAGCGATCGTGCTGGCCGCAGCGGAGCACGCTCTGGAGACGGTCGGTGCGGCAGATCGCGGTGCCGGTGGAACCCTCCTGCCCGACACCATCACGTCGATCCCCGGCCAGGGCATCACCGCCACCGTGGCCGGGCGTTCCGTGCTGATCGGCAACCCGGCGCTGCTGGCCGCTCACGCCATCTACGACCCGGATGCGGCCGTCACGGTGGCCGCCGACCTCGCCGCCCGCGGGCGTACGCCGCTGATCGTCGTGATCGACGGCACCGTGGCCGGAGTCCTCGCGGTCGCCGACGAGGTGCGCCCCGACGCCGCCGGTATGGTGGCGGCCTTGCGCGCCGCCGGGGTGCACAGGGTCATCATGCTCACCGGCGACGGGCCGCTGGTGGCCGCGGCTGTCGGCGCCGCGGTCGGCATCGACGAGATCCGGGCATCGCTGTTGCCGGAGGACAAGCTCGACGTCGTGACGCGGCTGCAACAGGACGGCCACGTTGTGGCGATGGTGGGCGACGGCGTGAACGACGCCCCGGCGCTGGCCACCGCGGACATCGGCATCGCGATGGGCGCGGCCGGGTCTGCGGTGGCGGTCGAAACCGCCGACATCGCCCTGATGGGTGACAACCTGCTGATGCTCCCCGCGGCCATCGACCTGGCCCGGCGCACCGTGCGCACCATGCATCAGAACGTGGCCCTCGCCCTGGTCACGGTGGCGCTGCTGCTGGCCGGGGTGCTGTGGGGCGGCGTGACCATGGCCGTGGGGATGCTCGTGCACGAGGCATCCGTTCTCCTCGTGATCGTCAACGCGATGCGGCTGTTACGCCGTAGCCGCCCGAGCCCGCTCGTGCCGCAATAGCCCCCACACTATGAGCGTCTGGGCCGCGATATAGGTGACCATGATCAGGAAATCCGCCAGGGGGATGCCGGCATCCGGCAAAAACCTGTTGATCGCCAGGAGCGAGTCGGAGACGACGAACAGCGCCCCGCCCCAGGCGACCCAGCGGTTGCACCGAGACGCGAAGGCGGCCATCGCGGAGAGCACGATGCCGTACGCGATGACCGGAACCAGCAGCGAGCCGGTATGCGGGCCCAGGATCATCAGCAACACGACGAGCCAGACCGCGTAGGCGATGGCCCACCATTGCACCCGGCGTACCGCGATCCGGGAGACGAAAAGCACGAGGTAGGTGATGTGCGCCAGCAGGAAGAAGACCAGGCCGACGACGAACCACCACGGGATCGTGACGTCTCCCACCCACGAGAAGAACAGCGCGACCACCCCGAGCACAATCGCCGGCGAGCGACGCTGCGGCGCACCCCAGATGAGCCCGGTCGCCAGGGCCGGCATCAGCAGCGGCTTCGTCCACTCCGCCAGGCCGTGCAGCGACAACAGGATGGCGCCCAGGTGTATCAGACCGACCACGATGATGGGCAGAAACGGAACGACGGGAGATGCCGATCGGACCGTGGCGCGGGATTTTTCCACTGTGCTCACTTCGATGTGGGGCGGATGTCTCACTCACTGTACCGAGGTGCGGCCGGAGCATGCAGGCGCACTGGTCAGCGCGTGATGTCATCGTTGCCCACGCCCGGTTCGGCCAGGGTGGCCGGCGAGCCGGCGTCGTCGGGCGGGTCCAGGAACGAGAGCACGTCCGGCAGGAACCGGGGATCCAGCATGGTGCCCAGATGCCCGCGCCCGGGGTACAGGGCCAGGGTGCCGCGGGGGATGCCCTCGGCAGTCTCGCGGAACAGCTCGGCCGAGTAGAAGGCATCCCGGCCCCCGCCGATCACCAGGGTCGGGGCGACGATATCGGCCAGCCTGGTGTGCAGGTCGAAGGCATCCTCGGCCCGGATCGTGGTGATCAGGTCGGCCGTGGTGTGGCCGAAGAATCGCGCACCGACCAACCAGCCGAGAGCAGCCAGCAGCCGCCTGGATTGAGTGCCGGCTCCGAGCATGCGCATCATTTCGGCACTGGCGGCCCTCGGTCGTCCGTCGAGCACGTTGTCGGCGGTCCGAAGCTGGGTGTCCCGGCCCTCGTCGCCCAACCGATACGCGGCCGACACGATCACGAGCCGTTTCACCACGGCGGGATGGTCGGCGGCCAGCTGCAGCGCCACACTGCCGCCGGTGGACTCGCCGATCACGTCGACGGGCTCGTCGAAGCGCCGCAGCATCGCGTTGGCGTAGTCGGCGGCGATATCGGCCATGGTGGCGCCGGGCTCGAGGCCAGGGCGGCGGTTCACCCACCACACCCGGCGGGACGCGGCGAAGGGCAGCAGCTGCCGGGTCTGGAAGCGCCGGTCGGAGCCCGTAGGCGGCTCGTGGTTGGGCGTGATCCCGGCCAGGAAGACCAGCGGAGGGCCGGCGCCGACGGCGAGGAACGGCATCCCGCCCGGCCAGGTGCCGTAGACGCGGGGCGGCGGGGGAGTTGGAGACATGAGGTTGGCCCTTCGCTCGCGGCGGTATGCGGTTGTCTCAGGTTCGGTTCTCGGTGCTCTGCGGCGGGGGCGGATCGGTGTGGCGCGCCTTGGTGGTCTCCTGGCGCTCGTCTGCCGTGCCGACACCTGTCGCGGGGTCGTCGTGGCGTCCGCCGTGGCGCGTGTCCACGGTCGGATCGATCTCGTCGGCATGCCGACTCTGCTTCTCGGAGTGGGCGCGCAGCTCCTGCGCTTGGGCTTGGCGCTGGTCGGCCTCCTGGCGCAGGCGGTCGGCGTCCACTTGCGCCTGCTGGGCATCCGCCTGAGCACGGGTGGCCTTGGCCTCGTTCTCGCGGGCGTCGAGGGCACGGGCCTCCGCGTCCCGGCGCATCTCCTCGGCCCGCTGCTGGTCGGCACGGCGTTTCTTCTCGCGCTGCTCCCGGCCACGCCGGGACGCGACGACCGCAATGACGCCGATGATCGCGAGCACGACGACGATACCCACGATGATCCAGATGACCGTGGCAGTGTCCATGACAGTTCCGCCTTCCGTACAATCGAACCGGCTTACCGGTGATAGTAGGCCGCTCGGCGGAGTTCCGCTTGGCCGGGCGGGTCAGGCGCGGGGCAGCACCTCGATCAGCCGCAGTCGTTCGAGCACGACCTCGGTGTCGTCGGTGACGGTGAAGGCAGGATCGCCGAGGTACGCGCGCATGTCGTCGCTGTGCCAGAAGGACTCGTGGCCGACCCGCCAGGCGGCCACGGAGTCATAACCCTCGCCCTCAGCGCGGGCGTGGTCGAGATCCACGGCACCGAGACGCACCACGCGCATCCCCGTGGTCTCGATGATCGCCGCCGGGCGGCCGGCCGAGTCGATCACGACCTGCCGGCTGCCGATCACGGGCAGCGGCTCGTCCTCGATGCCGTATTCGATGAGTGTGGACGTCGTCGACGTTTTCGAGCCGTCCAGGATCGCGGCGACAAGCTGGTCGCGTAGCGGGCCGGGAAAGGCGAACTCCGCGATCGGCAGGTCGTGGGTCGCCGGGTGAGCGGCGGCCGTCAGGTCGGCGGCGATCCGCAGGGCCTCGGCGGCGATCTGCGCCGTGGCGGCCACATCGCTCATCCAGAGCGGCACGGCGGTCGAACGGATGCCGGCGGCCTCGAGCGCGGGCACGGCGTCGGCATCCGTCTCGTCGACGAGCCAGGCGTCGAGCACGCCGTCGCGTTGGCGGGAGCCGTAGTGCAGGCCCACCGCGAGGGCGGAGGTCTCCACGCCGATGGTGGTCAGGCAGGTGTCGGCCATGCCGCGCACAGCGGCGCCGGAGATGATCGGTGAGATGCCCACGACCCGGGCGGTGGTGGCGCGCAGGGCTTCGCGGATGCCAGGGATGCTCAGGATCGTGCCGACCGAGACGACGGGGTTCGACGGCGGCAGGATCACCAGGTCGGCGCTGAGGATGGCGTCGATCACGCCGGGCGCCGCGACGGCGTCGGCCAGGCCCACCTGCACGAACTCGGTGACGGGTTGGCCGGCGCGGTAGCGCACCCACCATTCCTCGAAGTGAATAAGGTCGCCCGCGCGGTGCTCGTCGGCGTCGGCGGCCAGGCGCACGTGGGTCTCCACGAACTGGTCGCTCATCGGGAGCAGGCGCGCGCCGGGCTTCCAGCGGCGGCAGAGGAACTCGGTGGCGGCGCTGAGGGTGGCGCCGCCCCGGAGCAGGTCGGTGCGCACGATGTGGGTGGCCAGGTCGAGGTCGCCGAGGGTGAACCAGGACCAGCCGCGCCCGTAGGCGGCGATCTCGGCGGAGGTGCGCCGGGACTCGTCGGGCCGGCCCCAGCCCTGCTCCTCGCTGATGCCGCCGCCGAGGGTGTACATCACGGTGTCGAGGTCGGGGCAGATACGCAGCCCGTCCAGCCACATGTCATCGCCGGTGTTGACGATCACAGTGACCTCGCCGGCGGTGCCGTCCTGCGCCGACGTGCCGGAATGTGCACTTTCCGGGCCGCCGAAGGGGGCATTTGCGGCAATTCGCTCGTCGCCTGGTGCCAGCTGTTGCAGCAACCCGCGGGTGAAGCGGGCGCCGCCGACACCGCCGGCGAGAACTGTGACTCGGGTCATGGGGTTCCTTCTGCAGGCCTAGGGGTGCTGGTGCGAGTTGCCAGTTGCGGCCGGTTGACCGGCGCTGAGGGGGCGCGATGTGGCATTTCGTGGGGGAGTGGGGCGCGAGTTGCCAGTTGCGGCCGGTTGCGGGGCGCTGAGGGGGCCTGAAGTGGCATCTCGCGCCGCGGGCGGGGCGGATGGCGGCGGCTGCTCGTCGGGCCCGGAGAACACGATCACCGGCCGTCCCGTGCGGGGGTGCGGCACGATGTCGCAGTCGACGCCGTAGACCGCCCGGATGGTGTCGGGTCGCAGTACCTCGGCGGGGGTGCCGAACGCCGCGAGTCGGCCGCCCTGCAGCAGCACGATGTGGTCGCAATAGGCGGCGGCGAGGTTGAGGTCGTGCAGGGCGAGCACCGAGGTGAGGCCCAGCCCGCGCACCTGGTGCAGCAGCGACAGCTGGGCGCTCACATCGAGGTGGTTGGTGGGTTCGTCGAGCAGCAGCAGGCTCGGCCGCTGGGCCAGGGCGCGGGCGATCTGCACCCGTTGCTGCTGGCCACCGCTGAGGGTGTGCCAGCGCCGGTCCACCAGGTCGGTGGCGCCCACCATCGTCAGCGCGTCCGTGGCCACGGCGAGGTCGTCCTCGCCGCCGAAGCTGCCCAGCAGCCGGCTGCGGTGCGGGATGCGGCCGAGCAGCACCACCTCCCGCACGGACAGGTCCACGCTGGGCGCCACGTTTTGCTCGAGCAGGGCGATGCGCCGGGCGGCCTCCCGCCGCCGCAGCTGCCCCACGACGGCGCCGTCGAGGGTGACGGTGCCGGCATCCGCCCGGTCGATGCCCGCGATGATGCGCAACAGGCTGGACTTGCCCGCCCCGTTCGGTCCGAGAAGCCCCGTGACGGTGCCGGGCGGCAGGGTCGCCGAGACACCCTGCAGGATGCGCGTGCCCTCGATGCTCAGAGACACCCCGTCGAGCACGACCCCCGCGTCGCCCGGCGTGCGCGAGTTGCTCGAAAGTGCCGCTTCAGAGCTGCTCATGAGGGAGTTTGCGGCAACTCGCGAGCCGGACTCTCCCGAATTGCGGGAAAGTGCCCCTTCAGAGCCCTCGAAGGGGGTATCTGCGGCAACTCGCGGTGCGGCCGCGGCGGCCGCGTGCTCGCGACTCATGCCCAGGCCGCGCTTCGTTTGCGCTTGATCAGCAGGATGAACACGGGCACGCCGATGAACGCGGTGATGATGCCCACCGGCAGCTCGCGTGGGTCGAAGACCGTGCGGGCGAGGGTGTCGGCGAGCACCAGGAACAGTGCCCCCACCACCGCGACGAGCGGCAGCAGGCGCCGGTGGCCCGGCCCGCTGAGCCCGCGCACCAGGTGCGGCAGGATCAGCCCCACGAAGCCGATCGCCCCGCTGACGGCCACCATCGCTCCGGTGAGCAGGGCCACCGCCACGAGGAATCCCCAGCGGGTGGCGTTCACGTTGATGCCCAGTGACGCGGCGTTGGTGTCACCGAAGGTGAACGCATCCAGCCGGCTGGCGGCGAGCAGGATGCCGGTGCCCACCACGGCCAGCGCGACCGCGGAGATCAGTACGCTGCTCCACGAGCTGCCGGCCAGGGAGCCGAGCAGCCAGTTGAGGATCTCCCGGTAGGAGTCGCCCTTGGCCGCCCAGAAGATGATGAACGAGGTGCCTGCCGAGCCCAGCTGGGCGATCGCCAGCCCGGCCAGCACGGCCCGGCCGGGCGTGATGCTGCCGCCGACGCGGGCGATATTGAGGGTGGCGAACAGGGCGATCAGGGCCCCGGCGAACGCGGCCGCCGGCAGCGCGAAACCGATGCCGAGGATGACCACGCAGACCGCGCCGAGCGACGCCCCGGAGGACAGGCCGAGCAGGTAGGGATCGGCCAGCGGGTTGCGGGTGACGCTCTGCATCACCGCTCCGCTGAGCGCCAGGCCCGCGCCCACCATGGCCGCGGTGAGCACCCGCGGCATCCGCAGCTGCCAGACGATGGCGTCGGTCAGCGGTGGCACCGGGGTGTCGCCGGCGAGCCCGGGCAGGCCGAGGTGGCCGGCCACACTGCCCCAGACCTGCGCCAGGCTCACGTCGGCCGGGCCGATCGTCACGGCCACCGCGCTGCCGAGCACGAGCGCCACCAGCGCTGCGACCAGCCAGACCAGGTACCGGGCCGTGCCGCTGCGCCGGGCGCGAGCTGATGCCGCGGATGCGCCGGATGCGCCGGGCGAGCCGGACCCCCCGGGCGCGGCCGACCCGCTGGGCAAGTCGGTGCCGAGGCCCTGCCTGCTCGGGGTGACGGTCATCCGCGGTCCTTCGAATCGGGTTGGTGTGCGGTCTGGCTGCCTGCCGTCGGCCTACTTGGCCTCGAGCGCGGCGAGCTGGTCGATGATAGACCCGGCGGCCTCCACGTTGCGGATGCCCGCCTCGGTCGCCGCGAACGGCACCACGATGTAGCGGTCGTTCACCACGGCGTCGAGCCCGGCAGTCGCCGCGTTGGCCTTGAGGTTGGCGATCTTCGAGTCCGCGGTGTTCCAGGTGGCATCCACGAGCACGATCACGCTCGGGTTCGCCGCCACGACGGACTCCCAGCCGGCCGAGGTCCAGGTGTCCTGCACGTCGGCGAAGATGTTGGTCAGCCCCGCCGCATCCATGATCAGCTGCGGCGAACCGATGCCGGCGCCCACGTACGGGGTGTCGGTGCCGCTGGAGTACCAGAGTGCGGTGGTGTCACCGGTGGCGGGCTCAAGCGCGGCCAGTTCGGCCTCCTGCTCGGCAACCAGTTCGGCGGCGGCATCCGGCACGCCGAACAGGGCCCCGGCCTCGTCGATCTCGGCGAACACGGTCTCGAAGGTCAGCGGGTCCGGCATGGCGTCGCCCTTGCACGCGGCCGGCGAAACATAGCTGCCGATGCCCAGGTCGGTCAGCGCGGCACGCTCGCCGACGCCCTCGGCGGAGAAGTTCGACTCCCAACCGCCGTAGATGAAGTCGGGGGTGAGCGCCAGAACGGCCTCCTGGCCGGGCACGAAATCGCTGATCACGTTGAGATCGGCGCCGGCGTCGGCGAGGGATGCCGGCAGCGGGCCGTCGAGGAACGCCGAGCCCACGATGCGCTCGCCGAGTCCCAGGGCGAGCAGCAGCTCGGTGGTGTTCGACTTGATCGTGACGATGCGCTCCGGCGCGGCCTCGAGGGTGAGCGTGGTGCCGCAATTCTCAACCGACACCGGGAAGGCACCGGCGTCGCCGGCCGAGGCGCTGGGAGCCGGCGCGGCGGCCGTCGATCCGGAGGCGCAGCCGGCGAGCAGCAGCACGGCCGCGGTGGTGGCGATGGCGGGGTAGCGAGTCTTCATGGGACCAATCTGAGCGGCGGGAGCCGGGCATCCGTCGACAAGGTCGCGACGTAACGGACCGAACACGGTGTCGCGGGCGACACAGGCACCGGCCGGCGCCGCGGAACGCGTCGGAGCAGGCTCGAACGAGGTGGGGGTGAAACTGAAGGCAAAGCCCCGACCTGCCGCCCAAATCCGGGCCGGCGCAACCGGTCAGATCGAACCGGGGGTCACCATCAGCCTAAACCCCTGCTGTTCGGGGCGGATGCCGTGGTCGGAGCGCGAATGGGCCGGGCGGCCGACTGTTGCCCGTGCGGACATCTGCGCCCGGTGTGCCGGCAACACTTGTCCGGATCGGCAACAGATGTTCGGCGCCCGCCCCGCGGACCGGGCTCAGGGCACGATGTTGAGGTTGTGGGCCAGCACGTTCTCGGGGTCATAGCGACGTTTCGCCGCCCGCAGCCGGTCCAGGGTGGCCGGCGGGTACGCCAGGCCGAGCACGTCGGGATAAGCGCGCAGATTGAAGCTGCCGTAGGTGCCCGTCAATCTCGCGGCCACGACGCACCAGCCGTCCAGGATGCGCCGCTCGGCCTCGTCGGGGGCATCCAGCGGCAGGAACGCCGCCGACATCACCAGCACCTCCACATCACGGTGCGCGAATGCCGTGGCAGCTGCGGGCACCCGGTTCATCGCCCCGCGCAGGTAGCGCACCATCAGCACCGCCGAATCGGGCGCGGCGTTCGCGATGGTGAGCCGCTCGATGAGCTCGTCGTCGAAGTCCCTGGCGAAGCCGTTGCGGTCGACAATCCGGATCGACCCCGGCGGGGCCGATGGTTCGTCGAAGACCTCCACGAAGAGCGTGAGTTCCACGTCGTTGCCGGTCACCCCCGGCAGAGCGAGCAGGGGCCGGATGGCCGACATGGCCTCGCCCTGGTCGGCACCGCCGTAGCAGACCAGAATTTTTGTCTCCGCGGGCATCTCCGGTCCGAACTCGGGCGTCGCATACACCGTCGAATTGAGTTCTTCCGGAGACGCGCGCATGACGTCCCGCCAGCCGCGCAGAGTGTCGGCGAGATGCGTCGGCCGCACGTGGATGGTGCCGAAGACCACACCCCGCAGCGGGTGCGCCTGGAAGGTGAACCTCGTGACGACGCCGAAGTTGCCGCCGCCCCCGCGCAGTGCCCAGAACAGCTCTGGCTCACTGGATTCGCTGGCCGTCACGACGGCGCCACTGGGTAGCACCACCTCGACCTCACACAGGCTGTCGATCGCCAGGCCATGTTGTCGCACCAACCACCCGATGCCGCCGCCCAGGGTGAGACCGCCAACGCCCACCGTGTAGGTGTCGCCGCTGGAGACCGCCAGATCGTACTCGATCAGTTCCTGGGCCACACCGCCCCAGGTCGCGCCGCTGCCCAGCCGTACCCGGTTTCCTTCGAGAACCTCAACGTCACGGATGCGGGAGAGGTCCAGCACCATTCCGCCATCGTTGGTGTTCAACGGGCTGTGCCCGCCGCTCCGTACCGACAGCACAAGGCCCTGGGCCCTGGCATAGGCGATCGCCGCCGCGACATCTGCCGCAGTGGTCGGGCGAACAGCCAGCGCGGGACTGCCGACCTTCCCGTAGGCCGTGGCCGCCATCAGGAATTCGTCCGAATCGGGCAGGAGAACAGTGCCCGCGAAGCCGTCGATCATCATTCCTCCACACCTGTCGAGCGCGGCGTCGATCATGCCCGAGTCGGATCCGCCGGACCGCACCGGTGAGTCTCCGGTTGCGCCTAGCATGCCCCCCGGTCCCGGCGCCCGCGACCCCGGCCGCGATTGCGCCAGATGAGCGCGGATGCGTCAGCGCCCGGCCGCAGCCACGATCGCCCGCGCCACCGGCACCATGTCGTCCACCAGCGCCCCTGCCGTCACCCGAATGAACGCCTCGGACCGGTCCACCGCGAGAAACGGGCTGCCGCCGGCCACCCGGATGCCGGACGCCGCCAGCCTCACGATGGCGTCGCGCTCGTCGGCAACCGGCACCCAGGCGTTGATGCCGTCGGCGCGGGCGAGGGGCAGGCCGAACCCGGTGAGGGTATCCGCCAGCGCCTTCTGCCTTGCGAAGTACACGTGCCGGGCCTCGAACACCAGCGCCATGCTGGCACTGTCGGTGAGCAGCTCGTGCAGGATGGTCTGCAGCATCCGGCTGGTCCAGCCCGGGCCGAGCATCCGCCGGGACACGATCCGGTCGACCAGGGCGGCCGGCCCGCCGAGGGCGGCGATGCGCAGGTCCGGCCCGTGCGACTTGGAGTAGCTGCGCACGTGCAGCACGCGCTCGGGCTGCCAGCGGCCGAGCGACACGTCCGGGGAGGTGCTGATCGCGCCGGAGTGGTCGTCCTCGATCACCACGGTATGCGCGGCGCGTTTACTGGCGGCCAGCAGTCGGGCCAGCTCCTCGGCCCGGTCCGGCGACATCGACGCGCCGGTGGGGTTGTGCGCGCGTGGCTGCAGGATGACCGCGGCCGGCGACTGCGCCAGCGCCGCCTGGAAGGCGGCCGGGTCGATGCCCTCCGCATCCACCGCCACGGGCAGACGTTCGATGCCCATCTGCTCGAGCAGGTCGAAGAACGGTGGGAAGCCCGGGTCTTCGACGATGACCCTGTCGCCGAACCTGGCCACCTGCTCGAGGCTGCGGGAGATCGCGTCGAGGGCCCCGTCGACCACCGTGATCGACTCGCACCGGTACGGCCAGGACCCGGTCAGCACGGTGAGCAGTTCCGGGATCACCGGTGACGCCTGGTAGCTGGGCGTCATCGCCCGCTGGGACACCCTGGAGAGCGCGGGGCCGAGCGCGGGCAGCAGAAGCGGGTCCGGCATGCCCCGGGACAGGTCGATGCGGGTGTCGCTCAGATGCCCGGCCAGCGACTGGGTGCGGGCCGGCAGCCAGTGTGGGGACTGTTCCCGCACGAAGGTGCCGCTGCGGCCGCGGGAGACGATCAACCCCGCTGCGGAGAGCGCCTGCCAGGCGTGGCTGACCGTCGCGGGGCTCACCCCGAGTCCGCCGGCGAGGTCCCGCACCGTGGGCAGGCGCTCGCCGGGGGCGATCCGGCCGGTGCTGATCAGCCGGCCGAGGGCGGCGGCGATTCCGGCCGGCGTGGCCTGTTCGATCTCGTCCAGGTATAGCTGCACGGGGTCCTTCCGGGGCAAATGCTTGCCAGCAGCATCCTCTGACGACAGGATGATGATTTACGCATGCGTCATGTGAAGAAACAGAACAGAAATGTTTACGTCGAATAATAACAAAACCGGACACCGTAACGTGGCTCGATCTCGACAGGCTCTCTCACCGTTCAGCTCGCAGAACATCGCGTTGCCGTCCGACCCCCGCTGACGAGGTTCCACAGTGTGAGACCCAGTGGAGGCAGACAGTATGAGCGTTGACACACCCAGCCGTGGCACAGCAAACATCGTGCGAGCGGCGATCACCCAGACCACGTGGACGGGGGACATCGACTCGATGCTCGACAAGCACGAGAAGTTCGCCCGCGATGCGGCCGCAGACGGCGCGCAGGTGATCTGCTTCCAGGAGCTGTTCTACGGCCCGTACTTCGGCATTACCGAAGACGCCAAGTACTACGACTATGCCGAGGCGGCCGACGGCCCCATCGTGCAACGCTTCGCGGCCCTGGCCAAGGAGCTCAACCTGGTGATGGTGCTGCCCATCTACGAAGAAGAGCAGCCCGGCGTGTACTACAACACCGCTGTGGTGGTGGATGCCGATGGCACCATTCTCGGCAAATACCGCAAGCACCACATTCCCCACCTCGACAAGTTCTGGGAGAAGTTCTACTTCCGCCCCGGCAACCTCGGCTACCCGGTCTTCCACACCGCCGTCGGACCGATCGGCGTGTACATCTGTTACGACCGGCACTTCCCAGAGGGCTGGCGGGAGCTGGGCCTGAACGGCGCGCAGATCGTCTTCAACCCCAACGCGACCAAGCCCGGTCTGTCGAACCGGCTCTGGGAAATCGAACAGCCGGCCGCGGCCGCCGCGAACGGATACTTCGTGGCCGCGCCCAACCGGGTGGGCCGGGAGGACAACGAGTACGGCGAGGACGCCGTGACGTTCTACGGCACCAGCCAGTTCGTCGACCCGCAGGGCAACTACGTGGGCGAGCTGGGCAGCGGCGTCGACGAGGAGGTCGTGATTCGTGACCTGGACCTGGGCATGATCCGCCAGGTGCGCAACAACTGGCAGTTCTACCGGGACCGCCGCCCGGACTCGTACACCTCGATCCCCAAGCCGTAAGGGCAGCACCCGTCACCCGACCTCGAAACCCGGCCATCCGTCGGTCGAGCCTGTCGAGACCCCGTGACCGAGCCTACGTTCAGAGAACAGCTCACGGGGTTTCGACAAGCTCAACCAACGAGACGGGCGCGACCCGCAGACGAAGCAGCGAACAGGAGAACATCGTGAAGACCCTGATCAAGAACGGCACCGTGGTCAATTCCACGGGAACGGCCACAGCGGATGTGCTGATCGACGGCGAGAGAATCGCCGCGGTGCTCGCACCCGGCTCCACCCTGCTCGGCTTCGACATCGAGCGGAACGTCGACACCGTCATCGACGCGGCCGGCAAGTACGTCATCCCCGGCGGCATCGACGCGCACACCCACATGCAGATGCCGTTCGGCGGCACCGAGGCCAGCGACACCTTCGAGACCGGCACCCGCGCCGCGGCGTGGGGTGGCACCACGAGCATCGTCGACTTCGTGGTGCAGTACGCCGGCGAAAACGTGCTTGACCAGTACCACCTCTGGCAGGAAAAGGCCCGGGGCGAGTGCGCCATCGACTACGGCTTCCACCAGATCCTCTCCGACGTGCAGGACTCCTCCCTCGTCGCGATGGACGAACTCGTCAACGAGGGCGTCTCCAGCTTCAAGCTGTTCATGGCCTACAAGGGAGTGTTCCTCTCCGACGACGGCCAGATCGTCAAGGCCATGCAGAAGGCAGCGAGCAACGGCAGCATGATCATGATGCACGCCGAGAACGGCAGCGTCATCGACTTGCTCGTGCAGCAGGCCGTCGCCGCCGGCAACACCACGCCCTACTATCACGGCCTCACCCGGCCCTGGCAGGCCGAGGAGGAGGCCACCCACCGGGCGATCATGCTCGCCAACCTCACCGGGGCGCCGCTCTACGTGGTGCACGTGAGCGCCAAGCAGGCCGTGGAGCAGATCGCCGTCGCCCGGGACCGCGGCCAGAACGTGTTCGGCGAGACCTGCCCGCAGTACCTCTATCTCTCACTCGAGGACCAGCTCGGTGCCCACAGCGAGGAGTGGGGCGACTTCGAGGGCGCCAAATGGGTCTGTTCGACACCGCTTCGCTCCAAGGCAGAGGGCCACCAGCACCACATGTGGCAGAGCCTGCGCACCAACGACATCCAGATGGTCTCCACCGACCACTGCCCGTTCTGCATGAAGGGACAGAAAGACATGGGGCTCACCGACTTCTCCAAGATCCCCAACGGCATCGGGTCGGTCGAACACCGGATGGACCTGCTCTACCAGGGCGTCGTCGACAAGCAGATCTCCCTCGAACGCTGGGTGGAGGTCACCTCCACCACCCCGGCGCGGATGTTCGGTATGTACGGCACCAAGGGTGTCATCCAGCCCGGTGCCGACGGCGACGTGGTGGTCTACGACCCCAATGGCCACACTTCCATCGGGATGCCCGAAGCCGGCCTGGACAAGACCCACCACATGAACATGGACTACTCCGCCTACGAGGGCTTCGAGATCGACGGCCACGTCGACACCGTGCTCTCCCGCGGCAAGGTCGTCATCGACGACAACGCGTACCTCGGCGCCAAGGGTGATGGCAAGTACATCAAACGCGGCCTCAGCCAGTACCTGATCTAGGCGGGAACCCCATGGACTTCGGCGCAGTACTTCAGACCAACCCGCCCTCGGCGCGCACCGTGCAGCTGGCCCAGTTGGCCGAGAACCACGGCTTCAGCCACGTGTGGACCTTCGACTCGCACCTGCTCTGGCAGGAACCCTATGTGATCTACAGCAAGATCTTGAGCGAGACCCGCAAGGTGATCGTGGGCCCGATGGTCACCAACCCGGCCACCAGGGACTGGACCGTCACGGCGTCCACCTACGCCACCCTCAACGAGATGTACGGCAACCGCACCATCTGCGGGATTGGGCGTGGCGACTCCGCGGTGCGGGTCACCAACGGCCGGCCCAGCACCCTGAAGACGCTGCGCGAATCGATTCACGTCATCCGTGAACTCGCCAACTCCCGGGCGGTCGAGTACAACGGTGCCACCCTCCAGTTCCCCTGGAGCAGGGGCTCCACCCTCGACGTGTGGGTGGCCGCCTACGGCCCGCTGGCGCTCAAGCTCACCGGCGAGGTCGGCGACGGGTTCATCCTGCAGATGGCCGACCTCGACGTGGCCGAATGGATGATCAAGACCGTGCGCACCGCCGCCGAGAACGTGGGTCGCGACCCTGACGCCATCAAGTTCTGCGTGGCCGCGCCGATGTACATCGGTGACGACATCCAGCACATGCGCGACCAGAACCGCTGGTTCGGCGGCATGGTCGGCAACCACGTGGCCGACATCGTGGAGAAGTACGGCCAGTCCGGGGCGGTGCCGCAGGCCCTGACCGACTACATCAAGGGCCGCGAGGGCTACGACTACAACGAGCACGGTCGCGCCGGCAACACCCACGCCGACTTCGTGCCCGACGAGATCGTCGACAGGTTCTGCCTGCTCGGGCCGGCCGAGGCTCACATCGAGAAGTTGAAGGCGCTCAAGGAACTCGGCGTCGACCAGTTCGCCGGCTACCTGCAGCACGACAATAAAGAAGAGACGTTGCGGGTCTACGGCGAAACCGTGATCCCCGCCCTCGCCAACCACATCACGGCCAAGGCATGACCCCGGCCGGCTCCGTGCGCACCGGACCCGCGAGGTCCAGCGCGGCGGCGCGGGGCCGGGCCTGGCTGGGGCAGGGGATGCCGCGGCGCATCCTGGTGGGCGCCCTCGGCCTGCTTGTGCTCGCCGTGCTCTGGGAGCTCTACATCTTCTTCGGCCCCGAAGACGGCGTGGTCATCGGCGGTCTCACCGTGCTGCCGCGGGCCAGCGAGATGGCGATGCCGCACCTGTGGGTGATGCTCGAGCGCATCCTGGAGCCCGTCACCGGCAGCGCCAGCGCGGTACCGATGTGGCAGGCCGTTTTCGAAGCGTCCCTGTTCACCCTGGGCATCTCGGCCGTCGGCTGGATCGTCGGCGTCTCGGTGGGCCTGGCCCTGGCACTGCTGATGCAGCGCTTCGCGCTGGCCGAATCGGCCATCCTGCCCTGGGTCATCCTCAGCCAGACCGTGCCGCTGATCGCGCTGGCCCCGCTGGTGCGGCGGTGGGGCGCGCAGCTTGAGTTCGGCGCCTTCACCTGGGAGAACTGGATGTCGGTGGCGCTGATCGCGTCCTACCTCGCCTTCTTCCCGGTCTCGATCGGCGCGCTCAAGGGCCTCGGCTCCCCGGACACCAACCACGTTGACCTGATGCACTGCTACGCGGTGGGCTGGTGGAAGACGCTCTGGCGGCTGCGGTTGCCGGCCAGCGTGGGCTACCTGCTGCCTGCCCTCCGCCTCGCGGCGGCCAGCGCCGTGATCGGCAGCGTCGTCGCCGAGGTGTCGATCGGTCTGCGCGGCGGCATCGGCCGGCTCATCGTCGAATACGCCGGCGCCGCCGGCAGCGACCCTGGCAAGCCCTGGGCCCCCATCTTCGGGTCGATCCTGGTCGGCCTCGTCGCCGCCGGTTTTGTCGGCCTGATCTCACTGTTCCTACGTCGATTCCGCAGGGGAGAGGTGGCCGCATGACCACGGCAGCAGCACCGGTACAGCACGCCGTGGAGGTGACCGACGTCAGCCGGGTCTTCGCCGGCCGCAAGGGCGCATCCGTCACGGCCCTGGATGCGGTGAGCCTCACCGTCGCCCCCGGCGAATTCGTTTCGCTGATCGGGCCCAGCGGCTGCGGCAAGAGCACCCTGCTCCGGCTGATCGCCGACCTCGACACCCCCACCAGCGGGACGATCAAGGTGTTCGGCAAGACCGCCAGTCAGGCGCGCATCGATCAGGACTACGGCATCGCCTTCCAACAGGCCGGCCTGCTGCCCTGGCGCACGGTGACCGGCAACATCGAACTGCCGCTGGAGCTGCACGGCGCCGGCAAGGCCGCCCGCCGCGAGCGCGCCGCGGAGCTGATCGAACTTGTCGGCCTGAGCGACTTCGCCGGGCACTACCCCGACCAGCTCTCCGGCGGCATGCAGCAGCGGGTGGCCATCGCCCGCTCGCTGGCCGAAAGCCCGAGCCTGCTGTTGATGGACGAACCGTTCGGCGCGCTCGACGAGATGACCCGGGAGCGCATGCAGAACGAGCTCGTGCGCATCTGCGCCGAGACCAGCGCCGCCGTCGTCTTCGTCACCCACTCCATCCCCGAGGCGGTGTTCCTCTCCAACCGGGTGGTGGTGATGTCGCCGCGGCCCGGCCGCATCCGCGACGTGCTCGGCGTGAACCTCGGCCGCATGAGCGACCGCGGCGAGAATCTGCGCGAAGACGCGGACTTCTTCCACTCGGTCAGCCAGGTGCGCGAGCTGCTGCACGGCAGCGCCCCCACCGGGCCGCGCGGGGTCGAGACGCGATGAGCGCCGGCGCGAGCACGCGCGTGGCTGCGCAGGCCGGGCCGGGCCGGCCGGGC